>CAZSCC010000628.1:0-23116 GCA_964604905.1 uncultured Planctomycetales bacterium | reverse complement strand
TCTTGTCCTGGAGGTCCTCCACGTCGCCGGCGGTCTTCCAGGGGTTGGGCCGGTCGTAGAAGCACCCGGCCAGGGCCAGGAGCGCGATCGCCGCGGGCGTTCTCATGCGAGTCCCTTCATCATCATCTCGTTGGCCCTGTTGTAGGAGTCGATGTCGCCGATGTCGAACCACTCTCCATCGATGACGTAGCCGGAGACCTCGATCCTTTCATGGAGCCACTGAAGAAAGTAGCCGGGGGCGTCCTTGGAGTGGCCCTCGTCGAGGTACTGCTGGAACAGGGGCAGGTGCTGCTTCCCAAAGTAGTAGACGCCGACGGAGGCGAGCGTGGTCCTGGGCTGGGGCGGCTTCTCCTCGAAGCCGGTCACCCGCCCCTGCGGGTCGAGCTCGACGGCGCCGTAGAGGGAGACGAGCTTCTTCGACTTCAGGTCCTTCACGCAGACCGCGGCCCCGCGGGGCGCCGCGAAGGCGGCGAAATCCTGGAGCGAGAACTCGATCAGGTTGTCCCCGGCGATGACCATGAGGTCGTCGTCGACCTTCGCGTTCCGGATCACGAAGCGGATGTCCCCGATCGCGCCCAGCCGGTCGTCGGGGGACTGGGTCATGTCGTCGTAGATCTCGATCGGCACCGGGAGCGCGCGGTGGTTCCGGTAGTCGCGCACCCAGTTGTAGTAGTGTCCGGCGAACCGGTGGTTGGTGACGATGTAGATTCCGTCGAGTCCCTTGACCTGCATGAGCGGCTCGCAGATGCGCTGGAGGATCGGGATGCCGGCCACGGGGAGGAGCGGCTTGGGCCGGTCCTTCGTGAGCGGGTAGAGCCGCGTCGCGTACCCTGCGCCCAGAAGGAGACATTTCATCAGGGGGCGATTATCCCCCTGCCGCGAGGCCCCGTCAATGAAGTTGATCGCCCCTCGACGGGCTGATACGATTCCCCCATGAATCGCCTGGCGCCCGCGCTGCTCCTGCTCCCGCTGGTCGCCGGGGGCTGCGTCGAACGGTTCCTGTACGTGAAGTCCGACCCGCCCGGCGCGACCGTCACCCTCGACGGCCGGGAGATCGGGAAGACCCCCGTCGAGATCCCCTTCTCGTGGTACGGGAAGCGGCTCCTCTCGGTCGAGCTCAAGGGGCGCGCCCCGGTCCGCGAGACCATCGCCGTCAACCCCCCCTGGTGGCAGTTCTTCCCCCTCGATTTCATCACCGACGTCCTCCTCCCTTTCACCCTCACCGACCGCGCGGAGTTCTCCTATGTCCTCGAGGAGGCCGTCGTGTCGGACAAGGAGCTCGAGGACGTGAAGCGGCGGGCGGCGGAGCTCCGCGAGAAGTCCGCCGGCCCGAAGTAGCAAGATGACCCTCCCCCTCCTCCTGGAGACCCCGAAGCTCGAAGGGCGGAAGATCACCGTCATGGGCCTGGGCCTCTTCGGGGGCGGCGTCGGGGTCACCCGGTTCCTGGTGGGGCAAGGCGCGAAGGTCACCGTCACCGACGTGAAACCCGAGCGCGACCTGCGAGAATCGGTCGAGGAACTCCGGGGGCTCCCGGTGACGCTCCGCCTCGGCGGCCACGACGAGCGGGACTTCCGGGACGCGGACCTCGTGATCGTCAACCCCGCGATCCCCGAAACGAACCCGTTCCTGAATCTCGCCCCGGCCCTCGAGACGGAGATGAACCTCTTCTTCAAGCTGTGCCGCGCGCAAACGATCCTCGGCGTGACCGGCTCCAACGGAAAGACCACGACCACGACGCTGGTCGGCGAGATCCTGAAGAAGCACCCGCGACGATCCTGGGTGGGCGGAAACATCGGCGTCTCCCTCCTGGAGTCCCTCCCCGAGATCGGGCCGGACGGCCTCGTGGTGCTGGAGCTCTCGAGCTTCATGCTGGAGAACCTGGGCGTCCTGCGGAAGAGCCCGCATGTGGGGGTCGTGATGAACCTGTCCCCCAACCACCTGGATCGGCACGGCTCGATGGAGAACTACGTCGCCGCCAAGCGCCACATCGTGGCCCACCCGCCGTGCGCCACGAAGGTGCTCAACGGGGACGACCCGCTCGTGAGGGGCTTCGAGGAAACGTCCGCAGCGGAGACCTGGTTCTTCAGCCTCAAGGAGCGCCCCGAGCGGGGCGTCTTTGCGCAGGACGAGCGGATCGAGCTGGTCGTGCCCGATTCGATCGGCACGATCGACGTCTCCCGCCGGAAGATCCCGGGGTGGTTCAACCTCCAGAACATGGCCGCCGCGACGCTCGCGACCGTGGCGGCGGCGGGCACGGCATGGGACTGGCGGGGGGCATGCGAGGAGGTCTTCAACTCCTTCCCCGGCGTCGAGCACCGCCTCGAGTTCGTGGCCGAGAGGGGCGGGGTGAAGTACTACAACGACTCCAAGGCCACCGACTCCGAGGCGACGATCGCCGCGCTCGACACCCTCCCGGGCCCGTTCGTCCTCATCCTGGGCGGCTTCGACAAGAAGACCCCCTTCGACACGCTGGCGCGCGCGGTCTCGGAAAGGCCGGTCCGCGCCTGCGCCCTCATGGGCCAGACCGCCCCGGCGATCGAGGCGGCGCTTCGCGCGCAGCCGCGCGTGCCCGAGATCGCGCGCGTGGCCTCCCTCGACGAGGCGGTCCGCCTTCCCGCCCGGCCGGGAGAGACCGTCCTCCTCTCGCCCGCTTGCGCGAGCTGGGACATGTTCCGGAATTTCATCGACCGCGGCCGCGCCTTCAAGGCTCTGGTGTCGGCCCTTCCGGGGGGATAGAATCCCCCTATGGGCGTCTCCGCGACCTTCCAGATGCTGGTCGAGCTGCCGCCCGAGCAGCGGCTCGTCCTGGCCGAGGCCGCGCTCCGCGAGCCCTTTCTCGAGCTCCAGTCGGCCGCGTTCTCCGCGCTCGTCGACCCCGCCGGGCTCAACCGGCCCGACCTCGTGATCCAGCACTACAGCGACCTGCTTCCGGAGATCCGCCGCCGCGTGGCCTCCCAGCCGAGGGTCTTCCAGGGCGCCGCCCGCGAGGAGATCCTCTCCGGCAGCGAGTGGTCGCGCCGCGCGGGCTACGAGGTCGTGGCCGCCATGGACGGATTCAACGCCATGCCCACCCTCGCGCGGGGGCTCAACGACCCCTCGGTCCTGGTCCGCGAGAGCGTCTCCGACATGCTCGAGGGCCTCGCCCAGGGGTACTCCTCCCACCTCGCGGACTTTCGCCTGCACGGCGACCCCAAGAGCCGCGAGTTCGTCGATCGCCACCGTGACGCCGTGCTCCGCTCGCTGGGGGACCTGCTCCGCTCCTACCCGGCCCACGGGAAGAAGGTCTTCCTCGACCTCGCCATCGAGTCCGATCCGGACTCCTACCCCCTCGTCACGGACGTGGTCCTCTCGCGCCGCGACGTCCCGACCTTCGCCGCCTTCGTCTCGGCGCTCGCCGCCTCCACCACCCGGAGCGCGGTCGAGCTCCTCTTCAAGCTCTTCACCGAGCCTCGCACGCGCTTCCGCGAGGTGGCCGTCGAGGTGATGCGGATGAGGCGGGACGGCGCCTTCGCGTCGCTCATCGCCGCGAGGCTCGCGCGGATGGAGCCGGGGGAGTTCGAGCTGCTCGCCCGGCGGGTCCGGGAGATCCCCTGGTGGGCCTCCGTCGAGGCGGCGCCCGACCTCGATCCGATCGCGGCCGCCAAGATGATCGAGTTCGTGGCGAAGTCCGGCCTCGAGCGCGAGTCGCGCGACGCGAAGATCCTCGCCTTCCACGTCTCGCCCTATCCCGAGGTCCGCGCGCGGGTCCTCGCCACCCTCCAGGCCCTCGAGTATCCCTCGATCGCCGACCTCGCGGCGGGGTTCCTGCAGGACCCCTCCGACGACGTGAAGGTCACCGCGGTCCGGGCGATCGTGACGCTGGGGGGCGCCAACAAGATGCAGCTCCTTCTCCCGCTCCTCAACTCGCCCCACGAGGAGCTCCGCGAGCTCGCCGCGCGCGAGATCTCCGGCGCGAGCTTCGAGCGGTACCTCCGCTCGTTCGACAGGCTCGACCCGAAGACCCGTCAGGTGGCGGCGCGGGCGCTGGCCAAGATCGACGGCCGGATCACCGAGCGGCTGGCCGAGGAGATCACCTCCCTCGACGCCCATCGGCGCCTCAAGGCGCTCCGGATCGTCGGATTCGTGGAAGCGGAGGAGAGCCTCCGCGAGCTGCTCCTTGAGCTCCTCAAGGACCCCGACCGCCGCGTCCGGGCGACCGTCCTCAAGATCGTGCAGCTCTCGGGCAGCATCGGGGGGATGAAACTGCTTGTCAACGCCCTCAACGATCCGGATGCCCGCGTGCGGGCGAACGCCATCGAGGCCTTCGAGGACGGCGGCGACCCCCGCACGGCCCCTCTCCTCGTGCCGTTCCTGAACGACCCCGACAACCGCGCGCGGGCGAACGCGGCCAAGGCGCTCCATGTTTTCGGCCGGCCCGAGGGGCGCCGGACGATCGAGGCCATGCTCGCCGACCCCAGCGAGCTGATGCGGCAGTCGGCCGTCTGGGCCGTGGGGGAGATGGCGTTCGACGGCGCCGCGGACCTGCTCCTCGCCCACGGCCGGATGGAGCCGAGCGCGACGCTGAAATCCGGGGTCTCGGACTCGCTCCTCAAGCTCGCCCAGAAACCCAGCACGGAGGGGGCCCCCGGGCCCGCCGGGACATGAAGATCCTCCTCCACCTGCTGTCCCAGGACGACGAGAACCCGCTCAGCAAGGTGAGCCAGAGCTTCAAGGACTATTCGAAGGGGCAGGGCTCGCTCGCGATCGTCGTCGCCACCGTTTTCCTGGCCCTCATCGTCGTCTCGATCTTCTACAGCATGGTCTCCGCGCGGCGCAGTTCGGCCCACTGGCGGACCTTCAAGGGATTCGCGGCGGCGAGCGGGCTGACCTCCCAGGAGACGAAGCTGCTCATCTTCGTGGCCGAGCGGACCCAGCCGGACAACCCCGTGGCGCTCTTCGTCAAGCGGAGCGTCTTCGAGAGCGCGGTCCAGGACCTCGCGATCGAGCCCACTCGCGCGGGCGTCCTGCGCCAGAAGGTTTACGGGCCCTGAGGAGGGCGCCCCTCGACATGGCGACGAAGACCGACTACGAGAAGTTGAGGAAGGAAGTCGAGGCCCACAACCGGCGCTATTACGTCCTCGACGACCCCGAGATCTCCGACGCGCAGTACGACGCGCTCTACCGGCGGCTGGAGGAGTTGGAGCGCGGGCACCCCGAGTGGGTCACGCCCGATTCCCCCACGCAGAAGGTCGGCGGGAAGGCGCTCGACACGTTCGAAAAGGTCGAGCACCGCAGGCCCCTCCTCTCCCTCGAGAAGGCGTACGAGGAGGCGGATCTCGCGGCGTGGGTCGAGTCGATGGAGCGCGAGCTCGGTCGCACGGAGGAGTGGACCTTCAGCTGCGAGCCCAAGATCGACGGCGATTCGATCGAGTTGGTGTACGAGAAGGGTCGGCTCGTCCAGGCCTCCACCCGGGGCGACGGGAGGATCGGCGAAAACGTCACTCATGCGGTACGGACCATCAAGTCGATCCCGCTCCGCCTCGAGGGCGCCCCCGAGCTGCTCGAGGTGCGCGGCGAGACGTTCATCCGCACGAAGGACTTCCAGGAGCTCAACCGGAAGCAGCTGGAGAAGGGCGCGGCCCCGTACGCCAATCCGCGCAACCTGACGAGCGGCTCGATCAAGCAGCTCGACCCGGCCGTCACCGCCGCGCGCCCCCTCCGCTTTCTCGCGCACGGCTTCGGCGTCGTGAAGGGCGCGAAGTTCAAGACCCACGAGGAGGCGATGGGCTTCCTCCAGGGCCTCGGCATCCCGGTCGCGCCGTTCGAGGTCGCCGACTCGATCCCGAAGGTCGTCGCCTATTGGAGGAAGATGCTCGAGAAGCGGGAGACGCTGGACCACGAGATCGACGGGATCGTGGTCAAGGCCAATGCGGTCGCGCTCCGCGACGCGCTCGGGTCGCGGTCGAAGAGCCCGCGCTGGGCGATCGCCTACAAGTTCCCCTCGCGCGAGGAGAACACGCAGGTCCTCGCGGTCGACTGGCAGGTCGGCCGGAGCGGGAAGCTCACGCCGGTGGCGCGGCTCAAGCCGGTCCCCATCAGCGGCGTGACCGTCTCGAACGCCACGCTCCACAACCCCTCGCAGCTCGAGAAGCTGGGGGTGATGATCGGCGACACGGTGGTCGTGACGCGCTCGGGGGACGTGATCCCCTACGTGGTGAAGGTGATCGAGGGAAAGCGGCCGAAGGACGCGAAGAGGGTCGGGATCCCCTCGAAGTGTCCCACCTGCGGGGCGGCCGTCGAGAAGACCGAGAGCGACGTCTTCTGCACGAACGGGTTCACCTGTCCGGACCAGCTGAAGGGCGCGATCGACCACTTCTGCTCGCGCGGGGCGATGAACATCGAAGGGCTCGGCCCTGAGTGGATCGAGCAATTCGTCGACCGGGGCTTCGTGAAGTCGGTGGCGGACCTCTACGACCTGGATGCGAAGCAGCTCCTGACCCTCGAGCGGATGGGGGAGAAGCTCGCGCGGAACATGCTCGACGCGATCGCGGGCTCGAAGAAGACGACGCTCCCGCGGTTTCTCAACGCGCTCGGCATCCGCCAGGTAGGCGGGGCGACGGCGAACGCCCTGGCGGACCACTTCGGGGATCTCGGGAAGATCCGAGAGGCCCCGGTCGAGGAACTCCAGGAGGTCCGGGACGTGGGGCCGACCGTCGCCGAGGCGATCCGCGCGTTCTTCGACGGCGCGAAGAACAACCGGATCGTCGACAAGCTCCTGAAGGCCGGTATCGAGTTCAAGCCGCCGGAGCGGAAGAGCAGCGTGCTGGCCGGGCAGGTGGTGGTCTTCACCGGAGGGCTCGACGCGATGACACGCGACGAAGCGAGGGCGCTGGCGGTCGAGAACGGCGGGAAGACGGTTGATACGGTGTCCAAGACGGTGACGCTGGTCGTGGCCGGCCCGGGCGCCGGGAGCAAGCTTGAAAAGGCGAACAAACTTGGTATAAAGGTGATCGACGAAGAGGACTTCCTGAAGCTCATCGGAAGGTGAGGAAGGTAGGGGAGAGGCCTCTTTTTTTATCGGGAGAATGCGCCGTGGTGGACAAGCTCAAGTCGATCTGGCTGGACGGGAAGCTCGTGCCTTGGGACGAGGCCCAGGTCCACGTCCTGACCCACACTCTCCACTACGGCCTGGGGGCCTTCGAGGGCATCCGCGCCTACGAGCTCTCCGACGGCCGTTCGGCCGTCTTCCGCCTACAGGAGCACATGCGCCGCCTCGCCGATTCGTGCCACATCGGCATGATGAAGCTCCCCTACACGGTCGACCAGCTCTGCCAGGCCGCCAAGGACACGCTGGTGGACAACGGTCTCAAGGCAGGCTACATCCGCCCGCTGGTGTTCATCGGCCACGGCGTGATGGGCGTCCATCCTGGCGAGAACCCGGTCCGCGCCTTCATCGCGACCTGGAAGTGGGGCGCGTATCTGGGCGAGGGCGCGCTCGAGAAGGGCATCCGGGCGAAGATTTCGTCCTTCACGCGCTGGCAGCCGAATACCGTGATGACGCGCGGCAAGCTGACGGGCCACTACGTGACGGGGATCCTCGCCAAGCGTGAGGCCAAGTCGCTTGGCTTCGACGAGGCGATCATGCTCGACACCGACGGTTTCTGCGCCGAGGGGTCGGGCGAGAACCTTTTCATCGTCCGCGACGGGAAGATCAAGACGGCGCCCCTCACGTGCGTCCTCCCCGGGATCACGCGGGACACGGTCATGACGCTCGCGCGCGAGAACGGCATTCCGATCGAGGAACAGCGGTTCAGCCGCGACGAGCTCTACATCGCCGACGAGGCGTTCTTCACGGGGACGGCGGCCGAGGTGACGCCGATCCGGGAGGTGGACGGCCGGGCGATCGGGAAGGGCGAGCCCGGCCCGATCACGAAGGCGCTGAAGGACAAGTTCTTCGAGGTGGTCCAGGGCCGGAACGCGAAGCACTCCGGCTGGTTGGAGCCCTACACGGTGGGCGGCAACGGCGCGCCCGCGAAGGAAGCGAAGAAGCCCGCCAAGGCGAAGGCGTAGTCCGGAGGCGTCCGCATGGCCGATGCCGGGGCCACCTACATCAAGTGCCCGAGCTGCAAGGAAGGGCGCATGGTGGAGAAGTACTGGCCGTGGAAGAAGTGGATGGTCCCCGCCCTCAAGTGCACGCTGCTCCTCTGGCCGATGGCGCTCCTGCTCACCGCCAAGCCCGACTGGCTGGAATGCCCCAAGTGCGGCCGCAAGAAGGTCGACATGGGTATGATGAAATAAGCCGCTTACTTCATCCTATCAGCCGTCCCGCCTTCATCCGCAGCACCCGCGTCGCGCCCTTCAGGATCGATTCGTCGTGCGTCACCACGAAGAGCGTGCCGCCCGCGGTCACGCGCCGGAGGCACTCGACCACGATCTCGGCGTTCGGGCGGTCGAGCGACGCGGTCGGCTCGTCGGCGAAGACCACCGAGGGGCGGTGCACCACGGCGCGTGCGATCGAGATCCGCTGCTTCTCGCCCGCCGACATCTGCCAGGGGAATTTCCCGCGGCAATGGGCCACGTTCAGCTCCTCGAGCAGCCGCCCGCTCTCGCCTTCGCCGCTCGTGCGGACATTCTCGAGGCCCGTGAGATAGTTGATCAGGAAGTGGTTCTGGAAGATGAAGCCGAACTCCTTCCGCCGGAGCGCCGCCGTCTCGTCCGCCGAGAGCGAGGAGAGCGGGCGGCCCCGGAAGGCCACCTCGCCCGCAACGGGGCGCTTGAGCCCCGCCAAGAGGTAGAGCAGCGAGCTCTTCCCCGAGCCGCTCGGCCCGAGGATCCCCACGAACTCGCCCTCCTTCACGTCGAGCGAGACCCCGTCCACCGCGCGGACCTCGCTCGCGGCGTCGGCGTAGACCAGCGTCAGGTCGCGGGCCCTCAGCATCAGCCGCGCCTCTCGATGATGCTGACGGGGTCGAGCTTGCGGAGCCGCCCCATCACGGTCGCGCCCGCGAAGAGGAGCGCGATGAGCGGGAGCGAGAGCGAGACGAGCACCGGCGTCCCCTGGCCGATCGGGAGCTCCAGGCCGCGGGGCGCGAGGACGAACGAGGCGAAGGCCCAGACCAGCGCGATCGCGAGCCCCACCCCGGTCGCCCACGAGACCGCCATGATCGCCCCCGTCTCCGCCAGCACCTTTCGGAAGAGGCGCCGCTTCGTGTGACCGATCGCCAGCAGGATCGCGAACTCGTCGGTGCGCTGCCCGAAGAAGATGTTGTGGATCAGGCCCACCACTACCGAGACGACCGCGATCAGCGTCATCGAGATGAAGTTGAGGATGAGGAGGATCCGGTCGAAGCCCTGCGAGACGTCGTCCACCGCGCGCGCCTTGTCGTAGACCTTGACCTCGGGGATCGCGCGGAGGAACGCGTTGAGCTCGGCCGTCCTCCCGGGCCGGGCGACCGCGATCACGCGCTCCAGGAGCTTGGGAGAGAACGCGTAGAGCACCGGGTTGTTCAGGTACTCGTACGAGGCGAGCCCGAGCGGGGTGGGGCCCTCCAGGATGCCGGTCACCTTGAACCGCCCGGGCATCCAGTCGTCCTCCTCGACGTTCATCCCGAATTCCCGCCCGCGCGACCAGCCGTTGGCCTTCATCAGGTTCTCGTGGAGCGCCACCTCGTTCGTCCCGGGGGTCGGGAGCGCCCCCTCCTTGAGCCGCGCGCCCACCCGCGCCATGAAGTACTCCATCTCCACGGCCCGCGCGCCGCGCAGGTTGAACGGCACCGGGCCGACCAGGGTCTTCACCTTGACGAAGCAGTTGCGCGAGTCGACCACCCGCTCGGCGGCCGGGTGGGCGGCGATCGCCTCCAGCGTCTCCTTCGACAACCGCGGAGTGTTCCGCGGGAAGACGATCGTCCAGTGGTCGAACTCGCGGGTGAAGACCATCGTCGAGTCCTTGAGCCCCGCGATCGTCGTCAGGATCGAGACGACGAGCATCACCACGAACGTGAGGATGATGACCGTGGGGAGGATCTTCCGCGCGTTCCGGCGCGCGTAGGTGAGCGGAGAGAGCGGCTCCATCAGAATCTATGAGGGTCGATCTTGCGGAGCGCCTCGAGCGCGTAGAGGCCCTCGTACCACGATCCTTCCCGCGCCAGCCGGAGGAGCGGCTCGATCGCCTCGGGCCGTTTGAGGAATCCCAGCCCCTCCGCCGCGCGGTAGCGCACGTAGAACTCGCGGTCGTTCAGCCGCCCCAGGAGGCGGCCCAGCGCCTCCGGATGGCCCGTCTTGCCGAGCGCCGCGACCGCCCAGAGGCGCACGCGGAGGTCCTCGTCATCTACCGCCTTGAGGAGCGGCTCGCCGAGCGAGGGGTCGGGATGGAGGAACGCCCGGAACGCCGCCTCGTGGCGCACGAGGGGCGAGGGGTGGGAGAGCCCCTCCGCCAGGCGCTTCGGATCCGGAGCCTCGCGCAGCTTCTCCGCCGCCTCGCTCGCGGGCGCCTCCTGCTCCTGCCCGATCAGCATCATCGCGGCCGTCGAGGCGAAGCAGAAGAGGATCGTGACGAGCGCCGCCTTGGGCCGCATCACGCGGAAGATGATCGAGAAGCCGGGGCAGCAGAAGCCGATGAAGACCGCGACCAGGAAGAGCGGCCCCCCGTAGTAGACCGATCGCCAGGAGACCCAGGCCACCTCGCGCAGGATCGATCCGCGGAAGGCTTCGCGGGCGAGGCGGTCCACCGCCGCCGGTAGGGAAGCGGGCGATCCGTCCCAGGGCACGAGGTCCGTCCCGGAGCGCAGCACGCGGCTTTCCACCGTGAGGTCGGTGGGACCTGAAGGGACGATCGCGAAGTGCATCCTCCGGAGGGCGTCGGCCGCCTGCGGGTCCGGGGCGAGGGCGGTCCGGACCATCTGCGCGGGCTCCCGGTCTCCCTCCGAGTAGAACTGCTTGAGCAGCTCGGCCCCGACGAGAGTGTGCCGGTAGTAGATCGAGGCGACCAGCTTTCCGAACGAGTGGCCCAGGAGCGTGCGGTCGCGGAAGAGGGCCAGCCGATCGGTCCACGCGCGGCCTTCCGCGGGACGCGGGACGAGGGCTGCGGCCGTGATCGCGGCCAGGAGCGCGCCGGCCACGAGGAGCGCCTTCCGAGGGCGCGGCCCCTCGCGGACCCGCTCGCGCCGCCGGCTCCAGGCGATCGTGTAGCCCGCGTGGATCGCGAGCGGCACGGCGAGCGCGATCGGGATCGCGAGGAGCGGAGTGTAGGGGAAGAGGGCCGCGGCCAGCAGGATGGCGATGAAGAGGACCGACGCCTGGGGGAGCCGCGAGGCGCGGGCCCACAGCTCGGAGGCGATCAGGGCGAGCGTGTGGACGAGCCCGGCGAAGAACGCGAGGGGGCCGGCGAAGACGAACGCGGCGCCCACCGCGGAGAGCGCGCAGTCGGGCGCCGGGATCGCCACCGTGCCGGCCGCCTGGGCGACCCCCGCCCGCTGGAGGATCTCGCCGATCGCGACGTTCATGAGGGGGACGCAGGCGAGCGTCGTCACCACGAGGGCCACGCCCATCGCTCCCACCGCGCAGACGACGCTCCAGGCGAACGAGGCGGTGAGCGCGGCGGGGTCGGAGCCGAAGGTGGCGTAGGGCTCGCGGAGCCGGAGCGCGTCGAACTTCTCCTTCCCGCCGCCGCGGACGCGGGAGGTCAGGAAGTCGACCAGCTGTGCGTGGCGGAAGGCGACGACGCGCGCGACCTTGGCGCGCATCCAGGGGAGGGCGATCGCGACGGGGGTGATGGACAGCCGGCCGTCGTCGCGCGTGACCCTGAGCTGCCAGGCGAGGGTGTTGGGGTTGGTGGAGAGCAGGGAGCCCGAGGCGAGGCGCCAGCTCGGCCCGAGCGGGATCGAGGGGCCCCCTTTCTTGTCGGGGTCGCGCATCGCCCAGCCGCCGACCCCGCGGGCGAACTCGCCCAGGTACTTCTCCAGTTCCTCGTCGGTTCCGGCGAACTCGGGGGCCTTCGGATCGCTCATATAGGATGGATGCGGATTATACCTTCTTGTTCCGGAAGCCGGGAGGGACTATCATGCCGCGGGTGATCGCACGCGCGCTTTTCCTCCTGGTCCTGGCCGCCGTCCCCGTCTTTCCCGCATCCCCCGCGGGCGTCGAGTTCCGCCTGCAGTACCTCAACGTGCACGCCCGCCGGCACGATGCCCTCACTTATGATTTTGACGGCGACGGGAAGATCGATGTCTTCATTTCCTCGATTGATTTCAACACGCCGGTCCCCGAACGGTGGGGTGCGATCCACCTGCAGCGGAACGGGGGCTACTCCGAGGCCCCCGACCACGTCTTCCCGATCAGCGACCGGGCCTGTGCGCTCGTTTTCGGAGACTTCCTGGCCGGCGCGGGGACGGAGGTGGGCTTCATCGCCGAGGACGGCGTCTACATGCACCCGTGGACGAAGAAGGGGCCCGCCGAGGAGGCGGTCAAGATCATCCACGCGCGCACCTTCTACCGGCAGCCGACGCTCCGGCAGATCCCCGTCTGGCAGTGGAAGATGGACTTCAGCGCCGACGGCCTGGACGACCTCGTCCTCCCGGTCTCCGAGGGGTACCGCCTCTATTTCCAGACGGCGCCGGGCGTCTTCGGGAAGGTGGCGCGCCTGGAGGACGACCTCTCCGAGGGCGTCCCGCGCGCGATCCGTCCGGCGGGCTACGCCCGGGCGCTGGAGGTCGCGTCCTCCACGTTCGTCTCCACCAACGAGCTTCCGCGGATCGAGCCGGTGGACATCAACGGCGACGGCCTGACCGACTTCGCGCTCGTGCGGAGCGACACGATCACCTACTTCATCCAGAAGCCCAAGGAGCCCGGGACGTTCCTCTCGCGGCCCCCCTGGCGCGTCTCCTACCGCATCCCCGCGCTGCGCGACGAGGTCCGGAAGGACAGCGTCAACCTCTCGCTCATCAAGTTCGTGGACATCAACCAGGACCGCTTCGCCGACCTGGTCGTGACGCGGATCGAGGGGACGCTGGGGCTGTGGGACAGCATCAAGACGAAGATCTACATCCACTACGGGAACGGGAAGGGGAACTTCGAACTGGCGACCTGCATGGCGATCGACGGCGTCTCGATCGATCCCGAGTTCATCGACATGAACGGCGACGGCAAGCTCGACGCGATCACCTCGCGCCTGCGGACCGATCTCATGAAGAAGGCGGTCGAGGCGTTCGTCCTGGGCGACGTTCCGCTCTCCTACGAGATCTGGCAGTTCGATCCCGCGCTGGGGACGTTCATGACCGACCCGGTGGACGAGCGCCGGATCCTGATCGCGAAGAACGACCTCGACAAGACGGGCGCCGGAGCGGTGCCGCTGGTCTTCGTGCGGGGCGACCTGGACGGCGACGGCCGTCCGGACATGGTCGAGGTGAGCCCGAAGGACCGGGAGCTGCGGATCTACGCGGGGCGCGTGCGGGAGGGGGCGAAGGGCAAGCGGATCGGGTTCGACGGCACCGCGCACTACCGGATCTCGATCGACCGCCACCCGCGGGCGCTGCAACTCCTCGACATCAACGGCGACGGCGTGCAGGACGTGATCCTCTACTACAGCGGCGCGGTGGGCCTGGTGCTCTCGAAGCGAAGCTGATCGGCGCTTCCAGACTTCGAGCTTCAAGCTTCCAGCTTCGTCGATAGGCCGACCTCCCTCGAGGTCGGGTGGGAAACTTCAGCCGCGGACGCCCGGAGCTATCCCTGCTCCTCTTCCCCGGGATCCCCCTCCTCTTCAGGGCCAGAGTCCGTCGGGCCGCCTTGTCCGGGCGCGGGCATGACTTCTTCGAGGACCTGCTCCTCGACGTAGATCGGGGCGCGCATCTGCACGGCGAGGGCGATCGCGTCCGAGGGGCGCGAGTCGATCTCCACCGTCTTGCCGCTGCGGCGCAGGATGAGCTTGGCGTAGAACGTCCGGTCGCGGAGCTCGGTCACGATGACGCGGTCGAGCTTCGAGTCGAGCCCCCCGATGATGTTCTCCAGGAGGTCGTGGGTCATCGGCCGGGGGGTCTTCTTGCCCTTGATGTTGCGGTCGATGGCGACGGCCTCCCAGATGCCGATCACGATGGGGAAGGCGCGCTCGCCCTCGACTTCCTTGAGGACGATGACCTGCTCGTCGTTGGTCTCGCTGATGATGATACGGGAGAGCTCCATGTGCACCACGTCGGCGACCTCGGCGAAGAGCGACTTCTCCGATTATAGCCCGGTTCAGCCTATCCGCAAGGAGATAAGCGGAGGCACGCGCAAATGTCGGCGAGATGCACTCGAGGCGAAAACGCGGGCCACGGCGCAGGGAGATTGGGCGAGGGAGAAGAGGAGGCCGGAATCAACCTTCGATTTCGCGGCGCAACCATCGCACGAAGGTCAAGCCACCGGCAAGCAGGAGGAGGACGAACTCGAAGAAGAAGGTGAGGAAATGGACTCCCCAGAGGAGCGGGACGGGCTCCTCCGAGGGGCCCAGGCCGTAGTCGTGGGTAAGCCATGCACCCCCCACGAAGAGGAACCCGAAGACGAGCCAGATCAGGGCGACCCACCCGAGGATGCGAAGCGCGAAGGGAAGTCGGGGCCGGGAGAGGGAGGACATCGGCATTCTGAAACAGTGTACCCCATCGCCCTATCTCCTCCTTGCCCCGCGCCACTCATCTCCTATGCATTGACTCGCCACCCCCCAGCGTCATAGAATCCTTGTACCTTCCATGGCCACCACCTACGAAATGGCCTTCATGGCCATCGCCTCGAAGAATGGCTTCCTCACCCATGAGGAGGCGGCTCAGTGCCTCAGCGAGTACCAGAGTCAGCTGGCGGTCGGGTCGCGCCGGTCGATCGAGGACATCGTCAGCGAGAAGGGGCTGCTCACCGACAAGCAGATCCAGATGATGTCGGCGGCCACGACCAGCGTGATCGCGCAGAGGGCGGCCCTGGCCGCCGCGGCGCCCGCGGCTGCCGCGCCGGCGAAAGCGCCCTCGACCTCCCGGCTCCCGAGCGTGAAGTCGGCGACGCCGCCGCCCCCGACCTCCCGCATCCCCGGCGTGAGACCGGCCACGCCGCCGCCCTCGGCGCCCGCGAAGCCGGCGGGGCCCAACGAGCCCATCCCCGGCATCCGGATCGTGGGCAAGCTCGGCGTCGGCGGGACCGCCACGGTCTTCACCGCCGAGGACGTGAACCACAACCGCAAGGTCGCGCTCAAGATCATCCACCCCTCGCTCGCCAAGGACGAAAGGGCGGTCCGCCGCTTCCAGCGCGAGTCGGCGCTGCTCTGCTCGTTCGACCATCCCAACTTGGTCAGGGGGTACTCGCAGGGGATGATGGGGCCGCTCTCGTACCTCCTCATGGAGTTCCTGGACGGCGAGTCGGTCCAGGAGGTGCTCGAACGGCAGAAGCACCTCTCCGAGGCGCAGGCGCTGGAGATCATCCTCGAGACCGCCAAGGCGATCGAACACATGCAGTCGCGCGGGATCATCCACCGCGACATCAAGCCGGGGAACATCTTCCTCTGCCGCGAGGGCAAGGTGAAGGTCCTCGACCTGGGCTTCGCGCAGGAGATCAAGTCCGACGGGACGGGCGAGGAGGAGGAGACCACCAGCGGCACCGTGCAGTACATGAGCCCCGAGCAGGCGCGCGGACAGCGGGACCTGGACGTGCGGGCCGACATCTACTCGCTGGGGGCCACGCTCTACCATATGGTGATGGGCGAACTCCCGTTCTCGGGCGGCGACTCGCTCGAGGTCATGGCCAAGCAGGTCATGGAGGCCCTCAACTCCAGCGGGATCAAGAACCGCCGGCTTTCCAAGCACATGCACTACTTCATCGAGCGGATGATGTCGAAGGACAAGGACCTCCGCTACTCCACGCCGCGCGAGCTGGTTGAGGACATCACCCAGCAGATCGACGGCTTCAAGTCGCTGGAGTACCGCCCGGAGGGCGAGGAGAAGGCCACGTCGACGGTCATGAGCCTGGTCAAGCGGCCCGACGCCGCGCCCGCGACCACGCGCCGGCTGCGGCCTTCGACCCCGCCCCCGACGACCCGCAAGATGGTCCCCCCCACCACGCGACGCATCTCGAAGCTCGAGGAGTATCGGAATCGCATCAGGAAGAAGTGATCGGATCCGGCGATGGCGGAACAGGGAGCGGGAAAGGTGCAGGATACGACCCTGCGTCGCATCACCGGCGGCGCGGGGTTCAACGCCCGTGTCGAGCCCTTCTGGAACACCTACGGGAAGATTGAATCCAAGCTCGGCTTCTTCGAGCGCCGCCGCGAGCGCGGCCGCCTCGCGCGGATCGTCAAGTCGATCAACACCCAGATCGTCGGCCAGAAGTCCGTCCCCGACGGCTGGGAGAAGCAGGCAGGCGACTGCGTCTGCAACCTCAAGGTCGCCAAGATGGGCCTGGTCAAGGAGCTCAAGAGCTGGCTCAAGACCGGATCGGACGAAGACCCGGCGGCCCGGTGGCCCCACCTGCACGCGCTCCGCGACCGGCCGTGCATGCTCGTTCCGGTGCGGTTCGCGAAGCCGCTCTCGATCGATCCGGGCGGCGGCGAGGAGCCGATCCCGGTCGGGAGCGCGGCGGGGCTCCAGGAGGAGCTGGCCGACGTCAACCGCCAGTTCCGGATCGACGAGACGTTCGCGATCAAGAAGATGGTGGACTACATGGACGCGACCGTTCGCGACATCTCGATCTACGAGTCGAAGCTCGGCACCTCCGAGGGATTCTGGGCCAAGTTCGGCTACGTGCTGCTGAAGAAGGTGTCCGACGTGAGCGTCGAGAAGAAGATGCCGGTGATCTTTGCATAAGGCCGCCCTGATCCTCCTGGCGCTGGCCGGGTGCGCCTCCATCCCTCCCCTCGAGCAGTGGGGTCGGGAGTGCCGGGACGAGATGGACCCCGTGAAGCGCCTGGAACTCGTCCGCCAGATCATGGGGACGGGGGACGAGCGCGCGATCCCCGTCCTGATCGACTGCCTGGCGGCGCTCAAGCGGCTCGGGAAGACTCCCGACCGCGTCTACCGGGCCAAGGCGATCATCCCCAACGAGACGGCGCCTCCGGAGTTCTGGGGCCTCTACGTCCTGACCACGAAGGACTTCGACCTCGACCTCGAGAAGTGGTCGGCGTGGTACGATTCGCAGCGGGGCCGCCTGGTGTGGGACGGCGGCAACCGCCGCTTCGTCCCGAAATAGCCATCAGCGGCCAGCTTTCAGCGTTCGGCCCGCCCTGACGGCTGACGGCTCACAGGATCAGCATCGCGTCCCCGTAGCTGAAAAACCGGTACTTCTCCCGGACCGCCTCCTCGTAGGCCGCGAGGATCCGCTCCCTGCCCGCGAACGCGCAGACCAGCATCAGGAGCGTGCTCTTGGGGACGTGGAAGTTCGTCACGAGCGCCTTCACGACCTTGAACTCGAAGCCGGGGGTGATGAAGAGGTCCGTCATGCCCGAGGTCTTTCCCGTCCGCGCCCACGTCTCCAGCGCGCGGCAGGTCGTGGTGCCGACCGCGGCGACTTTCCCCTGCGGGGGCTCGGGAATCTCGTAGGCCTCGGCGTGCATCCGGTGGTCCTCGATGTTTTCGCACTTCAGCGGCCTGAACGTCCCCACTCCCACGTGGAGCGTGAGCCGCTTCGTCGAGAGTTGCGCGAGGATCTCCGGAGTGAAGTGGAGCCCCGCGGTCGGGGCCGCGATCGCGCCCTCGTGGGCGGCGTAGACCGTCTGATAGCGCGCGGCGTCGTCGGGCCCGGCGGGGCGGCGGATGTAGGGAGGGAGGGGGGGCTTGCCCAGCCGCTCGAGATCGGGCTCCTCGTCGAACTCCAGCGTCCAGTGGTCCTCCTGTTTCTCGGCCAGGCGGACGTGGGAGCGGTCGCCGACCTTGAGCCGCTCGCCCATCCGCAGCCGCCCGCTGGCGTCGAGGAGGGCCTGCCAGCGGCGGTCGCCCAGGCGGCGGACCAGGAGCGCCAGGACTTTCCCCCCCGTCTCCCGGACCAGCTCGATCCGGGCGCGCAGCACCTTGGTGTCGTTCACGTAAACGGTTTCGTCGCGGAGGTAGCCGACCACGTCGGGGAATCGGCGGTGCTCCAGGCGGCCGTCCCGGTGAAGGACGAGGAGGCGCGCGTCCTCCCGGCGGGGCGGGGGAGCCTGCGCCACGAGCTCGGGGGGGAGCGAATAGTTGAAGTCCGAGACTTTCATTTGACAGGTCGGGCGGGTATTATAAGATCGAAATCCATAACCAGGGAGGATATTGATGCGCTTCTGCCTCGCCCTCGGACTCTTCGTCGCCTCCGCCGCTCCCGCCGCGTCCCAGGCCAAGGGGGGGGACTCGGCGACGGTCTCGGTCGAGTCGTCGATCGACCTGGAGATCCAGGTGCGGGACGGGAGCGGCGAGGTCACGCGGCTCCTGAGCCTGGTGCGGCGGGAGACGTTCGAGCAGGAGGTGCTGGCCGCGGCGGAGGGCCTCGCCAGCTCGGTTCGCGTCAAGGTCGTCTCCTCCACGCTCCAGAAGAGCGGGACCGACGTCCTCCTCGAGGACAAGCCCACGGCGCTCCAGGGCCAGACCTATATCTCGACGCGCGGCGCGTCGGGCTGGGTCGCGAAGGATGACACCGGCGGCGCGGCTCCTGCGGGCGGCGCCACGCTCGGCGCGTGGAACGACGCGGGGCGGCTGCTCCCCAAGACGGGGCTTACCGCGAACGTCCAGTGGGACGTCGAGGCGACGCAGGTGGTCGCCCTCATCACCCCCGCGGGCGTGAAGGAGGCGACAGGCAAGCTCTCCTGCACCTGCCAGTCGCTCGAGGGCAACAAGGCCTCCGTGGTCTTCAGCGGCCTGGTCACGGGCCGGGGCAAGGACGACGCGCAGGTGACTCTGACGATCAAGACGGGGAGGCTGGAGTACGACCTTTCCAAGGGCCGCCCCACGATGCTCTCGATCTCCGGCTCGTTCGAGTCGATCCTCAGCATCGAGGACGTCTATCGCAAGCCGGGCGTGGACAGCACGGAGGAGCGCCGGAAGATCGGCGAGATCGCCATCCGGAGCCGGAAGCTCGAAGCTGTCTTCACGTTCAAGTAGGCGTCAGGCGACCACCCGGAACGCCTCCCGCACTTGGGCCGGCACTTCCGCGTTGGCCGGCACCCGTCCCACGCGACGGCCCAGCCGGCAGGTGATCTCGTAAGGGATCGTCCCCGCCTTCCGCGCGAGCTCCTCGACCCGCAGCCCCTCGCCGATCAGGGTCACCGTGTCGCCGACGGACGCGTCGGGGACGTCTCCCACGTCGAGCATGATGTAGTCCATGGTGACGGTCCCGACGACCGGCACCCGGCGGCCGCGGACGACCGCCTCGGCGCGATTGGAGAGCGCGTAGGGGTACCCGTCGTTGTAGCCGACCGGGCAGGTGGCGAGCCGGGTCGGGCGATCCACGCGTCCCTTCCCGTCGTAGCCGACTGCCACGCCTTCCGCAACGCCCTTGAGGTAGGCGATCTGGGTCTTGAGCGACAGGACCGGCTTGAGCGGGATCTTGAGCGCCGCGAAGGGGCCCGGATCGATGCCGTACATCGCGATGCCGGGTCGGACCAGGTCGAAGTGGGATTCGGGGCAGGTGAAGAGGCCCGTGGAGTTCGCGGCGTGGAGGAGCGGGGGCTGGATGCCGTCCCGCGCGAGCTCGTCGATGACGGAGCGGAAGAGGTCGAGCTGCTCGCGGGTCGCCTCGGGGTTGGCCGCGGAGGCGAAGTGGGTCGAGAGCCCCTCGAGCTGGAGGTTGGGGCAGTCCATGGCCGCCCGGGCGACGTCCAGCGCGCGGGCCGGCGAAGTGCCCAGTCGCGCCATCCCCGTGTCGACCTTCATGTGGACGCGGAGCAGGCGGTTGCGGCGGCGGGCCTCCTCGTCGAGGAGCGGGAGGAGGTCCGGCGAGTGGACGGTGACGGAGATGTCGTACTGGACGACACGGGCGACCTCCTCCTCGACGATGGCGCCCAGGATGAGGATGGGGCCGAGGATGCCGGCCTCGCGGAGGGCGAGCGCCTCTCCCGAGTCACCGACGCCCAGCATCTCGCAGCCGCTGTCGAGCGCGGTCCAGGCGACGGGGAGCGCTCCGTGGCCGTAGGCGTCGGCCTTGACGACGGCCATCATGCGGGTGCGCGGGTCGAGCGCGCGGCGAATGACGGCGATGTTGTGGCGGAGCGCCGACAGGTCGATCTCCGCCCAGACGCGATAACCCCTCATATGGCGCGGCGGAACGAGAAAGGGTCCGCCCCAGACGGCCGGAGGGCCGGCCGTCTGGGGCCCTTCTTCCCCCTCTGTCTCTCGCCCTCCCTCCAAGGAGATCTGGTGACGCGAGGGAGGAGATGAAGGCGTGAACCCCCATCCATCCCCTCGAAACCAGTTCTCCGGTTTCTCCTGAGTGCAGACCTCGTGAGGGGAAGGCCCCCTCAGCGGATCTCCTTCTTCCCGAACTTCAGCTCGGCCTCCGTGGGTCGCAGGTAGAGCGGCACGAGCGACGCCGCGTCGTGGCGGACGCCGCTCTCGTAGAGCCGCCGCCCGAGGCGCGCGATCGCGTCGGGCTTCGGGTCCCACAACTCCCGCGGACCCTGCGGGCGGTCGCGGAAGAGCCCGCCGTATGCGTTGAGCGCGTCGCCGAAGACGAAGGCGTCCTTCGGGATGCGCGCGACGAAGGCGTCGGGCTTCTCCGCGAGGTAGTCGGTCGTGCGGCGGCCGTCCTCGTAGACGGCGCCGTAGATCTGCTCCCACTTGGCGTCGATCGCGGGGCAGAGGACGCGGGCGCAGTCGCGCGCGGCGTCGGCCATCGCGTCGAGGGAGGCGACTCCGAGGAGCGGCTTCCCCAGGGCGAGGACGAGGCCTTTCGCGGCGGCCAGCCCCACGCGGAGGCCCGTGTAGGAGCCGGGGCCGATGTCGCAGGCGACCAGGTCGATTGCCGCGACGGCCAGTCCCGCGTCCTTGAGGATCGCCTCGATCGAGGGCGCGATCTCGCGGCCGTGGACCATCCCTTTCTCAAAGAGCCGGGTCCCGAGGACCTGGTCGCCGTCGAGAAGGGCGATTCCCCCTCTCCCCCCGGACGTTTCGATCCCGAGGATTCTCACTGCAGCCGAAGTGTACCCCGGGATCGGCCGTTGTCAAGTTGTAACTTATAGTTCGTAAATTACGAATGGCGCAAATCTGCGAGGCAGGTTTACGCCACCGGAGTGGCGTAAACCTGCCTCGCAGATTTGCGCCGCGCCTTGTCAACCCCCGGCCGGTCTGCTATACCACACGCCCAATGAAGCTCTCCCGCCTCCGGAAGATCACCTTCAAGCTCCTCTTCGTCTATGCCCTCGTCATCACCGTCATTTTCTTCGCAGACCCGAAGCCCGACAAGTGGAGGACGTGGAACTTCTGGACCGGCATCGGCTTCCTCCTCGCCTCCCTATGGATCCGCGCGTGGGCTGCCGGCCACCTCGTCAAGAACAAGGTCCTCACCGTCACCGGCCCGTACGCCTACGTCAAGAACCCGCTCTATATCGGCACCTTCCTGGGCATGATCGGCTTCAGCTTCCTCACGATGGGGCCGCGGAACGCGCCGTGGTATTTCCAGCACCTCAACTGGATGGTCCTCGGCCTCGGCCTCCTCGTCTTCGTCGCCTACTACGTCCCGTACAAGAAGAAACGGGAGGGTGACCGCCTCCACGACCTCTTCGGCGAGGCGTGGGACCACTTCGACAAGGCGGTCCCCGACTACTTCCCGAAATGCACCCGCTACGGGCGCGCCCAGGACCGCCCCTGGAGCTGGGCCGCCACCTGTGAGAACAGCGAGCAGTGGACCCCCTTCGCCATGGGCGTCGGGGTCGCCGCCGTCCTCTGGAACGGATGGATCATCCAGCACGTCCAGAAGCTGATCCAATAGGCGCCCGCGTCCTTCGCGACAAGGGCGGCTTCCTCTCTCCCGTCGTCTCCGTCGTCGATCACGAGGGCCGCCCCGCCGTCCTCAAGGACTATCGCCCCAAGAACGCCGTCACCCGCGGCCTTCTCGCCCCCCGGCTCGTCCG
Organism: uncultured Planctomycetales bacterium; assembly: GCA_964604905.1. Taxonomy (GTDB): domain Bacteria; phylum Planctomycetota; class MHYJ01; order MHYJ01; family JACPRB01; genus JACQFK01. Next base: position 1,106 of record CAZSCC010000628.1, on the reverse strand, counting down.
CCGGGAGTTCGACGTCCTCCGGCATCTCGAGGGCATCCCCGGGATCCCGAAGGCCTACGCCACCGTCGAGAAGCGCGCGATCCTCCTCGAATACGTCGAGGGCCGGACGCTCAACAAGTTCAAGGCCGGCGAGCTGCCCGACCGCGTCTTCGAGCGGCTCTGCGAGACCGTCCGCGCCATGCACCGCCGGGGCGTCGTCCATCTCGACCTCCGCCAGAGGAAGAACATCCTGGTCGCCGGCGACCGGCCGTACGTGATCGACTTCGCCAACGCCCTCCGCGGCAAGATCGCCTCGAAGTTTGCCGGCGTCGACGAGAGCGCCCTCCTCAAGTGGAAGCAGCGCAACTGGCCCCATCTCGTGACCGGCGCCGACCGCGAGGCCCTCAAGAAGCACAAGTTCCTCCGCCAGTTCTGGATCTTCACGCCGCGTGGGAAGAGCGTCCGGTGAAGAACGTCCGGGCGATCGCCGCCCAGGCGCTGCTCGACGCGGAAAAACGGTTCGTCGACGAGGCGCTCGAGGCTCACCGCGGGGCCGCCCTCTCCCGCCGCGATCGCGCGCTCCTGACGACCCTCGTCTACGGCGTCACCCGGTGGCGCCGCGAGCTCGACTGGCTAATCGACCGCTGCGCCCAGCGGGTCCAGCCCGAGATCCGCGAGCACCTCCGTATCGCCCTCTTCCAGATCCGCCACCTGGACAAGATCCCCCGCCACGCCGCGGTGAACGAGGCGGTCGAGCTGGCGAAGGGGGTGAGCCGGAAGTCGGCGGGGTTCGTCAACGCGGTCCTCCGCAAGGCCGCCGACCTCGCGCTTCCGGATTCGGTCGGCGTCCGCAGCTCCCATCCCGACTGGCTGATCGAGCGGTGGCGGAAGCGGTTCAAGCCCGGCGAGCTGCAGGCCATCCTGGAGGCCGACAATGCGATCCTTCCCGTGACGCTGCGGCCCAATCCGCTCCGCGCGAAGGGTCCCGTCGAGCTCGAGGGCGACCCGGCCGCGGACCCCCGATTCGAGGCGGGCGAGTACACCGTCCAGGACGAGACCTCGATGAAGGTCGCGCCGCTCCTCGACCCGAAGCCCGGTGAGCGCGTCCTCGACCTCTGCGCCGCGCC
>CAZSCC010000627.1:0-4198 GCA_964604905.1 uncultured Planctomycetales bacterium | reverse complement strand
CTCGAGGAGGCCCTGATGTTCCAGATGCAGTACAGCTATTTCCCGGTCCGCGGCGTCGAGCTCGCCGCGCGCGTCAAGTTCACCGAGCTCGGGGAGGAGACCTTCGCGATCGGCGACCTCGAGGTCTCGACCAAGTCGATGAACCACCCGATCCGCGTCCTTGCCTACAAGTTCAAGCACAAGGGCCGGACCGCGATCTACACCGGGGACAACGAGCCCTACTACGACGTCCTCGCCCACGCCGCCGCGGGCTCGATGGACACCGGCATCCATCGCCGCTCGGAGTTCATCAAGGAGTGCAACCAGCGCGTGGTCGATTTCTGCAAGGGCGCCGACCTCCTCGTCGCCGACTCGCAGTACACCGACGAGGAGTACGAGACCAAGCGCGGCTGGGGCCACAGCTCGATCGGCCAGGTCCTGGAGCTCTCCAAGGAGAGCGACGTCAAGAAGCTCGTCCTCTTCCACCACGAACCCACCCACGACGACCGCATCCTCGCCGAGATCGAGCGCAGCACCCGCGCCCGCGCCCTGAAGATGAAGGTGAAGTTCAAGGTGCTCATGGCGCGCGAGGGCCAGGCCGTAGAAGCCTGAAGAAAGCTCTCAGCTCTCAGCTATCAGCCCCGGGACTCCGAAGGCTTGGGGTTCGAAGAGATTGGGGAAGGACACGGCCCGACTCCGGACTGAAAGCTGATCGCTGAAAGCTGAGAGCCGGTGACTATTTCTTCTCCTCGGGCGGGCGGGCCGTCAGGAAGTCGCTCAGCCGCCAGGAGCCCAGGAGCGTCACCCCTCCCTGTTGGCCTCCGCTGCGCCGCACCGAATAGGCCCAGGCCTTCTCCAGGTTCCCGACCCGGCTGCGGACGCGGATCTCGAACGACGACGCCTTCACCGTAAGCTGGGTCGAGATCGCGTCGAAGACCGCCCCGCTCAGCCCCGGGGCCCGTTTCACATCGTCGACCTTCTGGAACGCCTGCGGCTTCCCGTCCGGGCCGGGCGCCGTCCGCCAGGCGACGATCGCCTCGGCGGCCCCCGCCGTCATCTCGTCCGCCAGCGCCTGGAGCACCTGGGACGGGGCGGTGTTGGCGTTCACGGAGCCCCCCGCGGAACCCGGCCCCTGCCCCGGCGCCGCCGGTCCCACGGTGACGAAGGGCGCCAGCCCCTTCTTCTCCTCGCCCTGGATCATCCCTCCGTAGAGCACTTCGGGCGCGATCCCCTCGATCCGGAGCAGTTCCTCGACGTTGAAGAGCCGCTCGTTTCGCGCGCGCGCCTCGAACGGCCCCTTGGAGTCGCCGTCCACGTAGTCGAGGATCCGGTCGGCCACGTCGGGGGGATGGCGCAGGACCCGGACCAGCCGCCGGAACTGGGCGACCACGACCGGGTTGGGCTCCCCCTTGTCGTTCACCAACTGGGTGAGGTTGATCGAGCGCTCGGTGTCCAGGATCGCCACCGACACCTGCGCCTTGCCGAGATCGAACCCGAGCGGCTGGGCCCAGCGCTCGCCCGGCGAGTCCGCGTCGCCGCCCTGCTCGAGGTCGGACTGGAGGTAGAGAGCGGCCTGGTGGTAGCCGGCCCGGACGCCGTAGGTGTTCTGGAGGTCCGCCACGTGGTTCCCGGCCACCGTCCTCGTGTGGAGCCCGGTGACGGTCATCTGGACGATGACGACCGCGAGGATGAGGAGGACCAGGAGCGCGAGGAGGAGGGCGATCCCCCGGTCGCGGCGGCGGCGGCGGACGCGGGCCATGGGGGTTTAACGCGGCCCGGGGGTTCCGGTTTGGGATTTTTGTTTGACAGTGGGGAGAGATGTGCTAGATTCTAGTGTCCGCGGTTTGCCATTCGCTAACGGAGGCTCTATGACGGCTGCTCTTCGGAAGTTCACGGCGCTGGCCTTGGCGCTCGTCGCGCTCGGAGCCTGCACCCGGTGGACGAGGGACGGGGAGCGGATCGTCGATCAGACCGACCGCGATTTCACCCTCGACCCTCGCGCGGACTTCAAGAGGGTGGATCTCGGCGAGGTCATGGCCAACCCCACGAGCTACAAGCTCATGGCCGTGCGCTTCCATGCGGTCATCAACCGCCACCCCGAGGCGATCTTCTCCCCTCTCTACACGACCTTCCGGCCGGATGATTACTCCTCCTTCTCCGCCTGGCCCGTGGGGGCGCGTCTCTGGGAGGCTGAGGACCGCATGCGGTCGCTTCCTACCCTCTTCATGCGGAAGGACAACCCCAATTTCCAGGACCTCCTCAATACGAATCGCTTCACGCTGGTCGAGATCCGGGCGCGGGTGATGGGGGATTTCGAGAAAATGCCCTGGCTCGAGGTCTACTACGTCGACGAGGTCATCCCCGTCCTTTACACCGAGGAGTCGCTCGCGGACTACAAGGCGGGCATGGAAGCGTATTCCAAGAACGTGCCGGCGCAGGCGATCGCGAAGCTCGAATCCGCCGTGAAGTCGCCGCTCTCCCCGAAGGTCCGGGTCCAGGTGCGCCTGGTCCTGGGCAAGCTTTACGAGGCCCGGGGCGACTTCCAGCGGGCCGCGCTGCATTACGACGCGGTCCTGATCGACGACGAGAACAACGACGCCGCCTGGGACGGTTGGGAGCGCTGCGAGAAGGCGCTCGAGGCCAAGCGCGCCGTCGAGGGCGCCGCCCAGCCGCGCCGCAAGAAGTAACCGCGGGGGCTCCTCCTGGTCGACATACCGGTTGACGCGACCGTCCTGCTGTCGCTGATCCTCCTCTCCCCGATCGTCGCCGGCCTCCTCCTGATCTCCGCGGCCTTCTACGCGCTTGGCAGGAAGTTCGGGACGCTTTCGGCCGAGAAGCCCCTCTGGGTGGAACGGCGGCGGGTGTGGGTCTCCTCCGCCGCCTTCCTGGCGCTCTATCTCCTGTGCTTCCTCTACGGCACGCTCGTCGAGGCCCACTGGGTCGTCCGGACCGATACCGAGATCCGGGTCGCCGGGCCGGTGCTCGGCCGCGAGCGCTTCCGCCTCGTCCACCTCTCCGACCTCCATCTCGAGCGGATCGGCCGGCGCGAGCGCCGCATGGTCGAGCAAGTCCGCGAGGCGAAACCCGATCTCATCCTCCTGACCGGCGACTACATGAACGTGCGCGAGGGGGCCGTGGCGCTGGACGAGGTCCTCCGCGCGCTCGTGGAGGTGGCGCCCGTCTACGGCGTGCCGGGGAACTGGGACACGAAGTTCGAGACCGTCCGGCTCTTCCAACGGGCCGGGGCGACCCTGCTGGCAGACGACACGGCCCTGATCGAGCGCGACGGCCGGAAGCTACGTCTCGTGGGGCAGGAGGTCGATCCCAAGAAGCCGCTGAAGGAGCTGCTCCGCGGGCTCGACGACGGCGCGACCACGATCTTCATGCACCACAAGCCCGACGCCGTCGACGAGCTCCGCGCGCGCGAGCCGGGCCAGCGGGTGGACCTCTTCCTCTGCGGCCACACGCACGGGGGGCAGGTGCGCCTCCCGCTGTGGGGCGCGGTGATCACGCTCTCGAAGTACCACAAGCGATACGAGTGCGGGCTCTACGACGTCGAGGGGGTCCCGATGTACGTGAGCCGGGGCGTGGGGTGCGAGGGCAGCTCGGCGCCGCGGGTCCGCTTCCTCTGCCGCCCCGAGGTCGCGGTGATCGACCTGGTGCCGAAATAGGAAGCCGCAGAGGCGCCGATCCGCCCCTGTTCATGTCCTTGTACGGATGACGCCATCCTGTTTCGGTGGGGCGGAACTCCCAAGGTCCAACTCCTCAACTCCCAACGCGATTCCCCCTTCCGTCCCCCAGGGGGACACGAGGGGGGTGATCCCCTTGGGATTTGAGGCTTGGGAGTTTGGAGTTCCCGCCCTTGAAACAGTTTGCGGGGATTCTCCAGAGAGCGTGAATACGGCGGCCTACCGACCGGCGCCGACCTGGTCGAGGCGGGCCTGGATCATCTTCCCGCGGAGCCACTCGATCCGGAGCTGCTCGTTCACCTGCCGGAGCTGCTCGCGGCGGTTCAGGTCGTCCTGCTTGAGGAGGTCGGCCTGGCGGGCCTGCAGCCAGCTGAACTTGGTGGAGCTCTTCGCGCGCATATCCTGGAGCGCGCTCGGGTCGGCGTTGGCGAGCACGGTGTCCCGGAAGCCCTCGAGGCCGGCGTCGGTGAAGGCCGGGCCCGGGTCCTGGGGCGGCCGGAAGGGCTCCTGGACGAGGAGCGCGTAGTCCG
>CAZSCC010000626.1:0-3235 GCA_964604905.1 uncultured Planctomycetales bacterium | reverse complement strand
TCAAAGAACTCGCCAAGAAACATGGGGCCGAGCAAGCGGTGCCCCTTGTTTCGCTGGACGTGTGGCTCACCGCACTCCATAGGGTGATCCGAGACCTCAAGACCCAACGGCTCAGTTTTACCGTGGACGAACAGGCGATGGTTTTCCACTGGAGCGCGGTTCGGGGGTACGAACTGAACTGACATCGTCCGTGATCTTCGAGAGGCCGCTCAGGATGGCCCAATACGCGCCAGGCTGCGCGGTCCGCACGTGTTTAAGGAGAAACTCGACCGCGCGGGGGCTGTTGTCGCCCGTGACCTTGGACGCAGCCTGCTCGACGTCGGCATCCTTCCCCGTCCCGAGCACGGCCTAAAACGCCGTGGTCGCCTGCGACCAGTCGTCCTTGGGCGCGGCCTACGCGGGTCCCCCGCGTGGAAGGGCGCTTGCGAGCACCAGAATGGCCGCGATCTTCCTCATTCCTCGCCTCTCGGGAAACATCCCCTGGTTCAACGCTCCCCATCCCTCGTAACGACATTCTTGGGACGAGGGACCTAAATCTTCTTCAGGAACTTCTGCACGACTTCGAACGCCCGCCGCGCCTGCATGAGCTGGGTCTCGACATCCATCGCATCGTGAAACTCCACCAGTTGCTTCGGACCGTAGGACTCCACGTCCTCGAACTTCATCCCAAGGATCTCGATGGCCTCCCTCACGTCCTTCTCGGCCAGGCGATCCCTCCAGTCCCGGGCAAAGGCCTCGATCCCCCCTGGAGCATGGTCGAGAACATAGCAGATATCGTAGCTGTCCTTGGGCTTCTCGCGTCCCCGGAGCGCATGCGCCTTCATCACCAGGAAATCGGACAACGAGGCGATCCGGAGATACACGGTGTTCTTGGCGCCACGAAGCGCCGTCTTTCCGCTCACGGCCATCTCTTTCGGAGCATGGAAGGCGACTCGACATGCATCGGTTCTGAGCACACGGAAACCGGGAATCAGTTTCGGACGGTTCTTCTTGAGCCTGACCTCCTTCGGAGCGAGGAACTCCACCGGCACTCGAACGGGAGGTTGGTCGTCTTGGAGATCCACGTCCACCACCCACTGGAATTCCTTGTCGCCGGATTTGTATCGCTTTGTCGCGAGAAGCAGCTTGAGCAGGGCCGCATAGCGGCCATCGTTCAACTTCGCTGCATCGAGGGCGATATCGACGTCGATGCTCCCCACGTGTCGTTCTTGGACGTTCGGAAGGAGAAGATCCGGCACCCACCCCCCGATCACCACCATGCAATCCTTGAAGGATGCGAGGACCTGGCCCACATCCACCAGCGCCCGGTGCGCGGCCTCGACCTGTCTCGTGCTGTAGTCCGCCTGGTGGCGGGGTTCGTCGTTCATTTCACGAGGCCTTTCGTCTTCCAGGCGGGCTTGAGTCGTTGTTCGAGTACCGCTTCTGCCGCCTCCTGCCCTCGTCCGCCGGAATGATGGAGGTCCAGATAGGTCTGGACCGGATTCGTGCACGGCATCCTGCGCTCATTCGCACGTCCGCGGTCCGGGAGATGGAAGATTCCGTGATCCTGAGGAATCAGGACGACGAGGTTCTCCCCGGAGTCAACGGGTTTGGCCTCGAGCACCCGTTCAAAATCTCGGATCCCCGACCGGCGGACGTAGAGCCAGGTTTTGGGCTGGCGGACGTGCGGGGCTTGGAATTCCGCCGCGGAGAACGCCGCGTAGAGGGCGGATCCCTCCGCCCGCGCCGCGAAACCGGCGAGAGCATCGCGCAGCGGGTTTCCCTGCAGGAGCGTGAAGTGCCCGAGCCGCTCGTGTCGATCGAAGCGGTAGACGTCTCTCCAAGCCTGAAGAAGCGCAAGCGGGCTCGAGAGACGGAATCCGCCCTCCGGGCCTCCTTCCAGGAAGGCTTGATCGAGCAGGTGCCGTACTACCTTGTTGACCAGCCCGATGCTGACCCTGGGGTGGCAGTTCGTTTGCAAGTTCCTCTGCGTCCAGTGCTTCCCCGCCTCCTCCGGGGCGAGCAAGACCCGGAGGATACTTCCCGCTGCCGGAGTGGCGAGATTCGCCTTGGCTCGTGGCGGTCGCTGGGTCGGCTTTTCGCCCGTGTGTTCGAGCCTGAGAAGTCCCGGCACGTCCAGGCGATGGTTTCCCGCCAGGTCGAACCAGCTCCAGCCTTTTGCCGCGCACAGGTCTCTGAGACGCGGGGAGACGAACGGCATCCCAAGAACTCGCACCGATGACTCATATCGGTTCGAGGCTGGAGGCTCGGTCCATGATGCAAACACGCTCGGGCGCAGCTCCCGCCTGCACTCGACCAGAAGCGCTGTCTTCCTACCCCCCGCCGTCGGCAGGGTCGCTACGAGGTCCGTCCTGCCGTCAGCGTCCGAAGGGTGTTGCTTCACCTGCCAGCCCTTCAACCATGGCACTCCTTCCAGGAGTTGGCGGATGCGGTCTGCCAGGGCCGCCTCGGTGGCCTCCGGCGAGGAGGGGCGCATGTTCACGGTATTAGCCTGTTTCACGTATACGTGAACATACCTAATATCGTAAACATAGTCAAGCCCGCTCGCTCCATGAAAGCCGTGCGCCTGACGGAGGCGCTAAACGGAGAGTTCAAGATCCGCTCAGAGGACTCCCGCGATCCGTTTCGCCGCTCGGAACGTTCCCCAGATCCGGCGGATCGACGCCGCCGGCGTCCCGTAGCCCGGCCGCTTCACCTGGTTGAGACTCCTCCGGAGTACAGCACCCTTTCCTCCCATGCACCGGAGCAGGCGGAGGAGTTCCTCAGGCGGCCAGGTCCTCCGCGGCGGGGGAACGGCTCTCGAACAGCCCGCGGCTTTCGCCGCGGCCCGCCAGCCCCCGAACCTCTTGCGGGCGGCCATATAGAGATCGTTCGCCTCTTGATGCACGTCGCCGGGTCCCATCTGCCGACCCTCGCGGGCGCGTCGCCGTATGGCCGAGAGGAGCTCCTTCCGTGTCCAGCGGAAGCCCGCGCGATTCTTGGGGGACCAGACGCCCGCGGCGCTCAGGGCCTCGTGCCAACCCCCATAAAAGCGCCGCCCGGCCGCCACCAAGCCCGGATCCTCATCCTCCATCCCGAAGGGTTTGAGTCTCCGGCACGCCTCGCGGATCGCAGGGAGAACATTGTCTTTCGTCCATGCGCGCCGGAGGTGGACCGTGGCGGGATCGATCCCGGCCGCACGGAGCGCTTCTCCCCACGCTCCGAACTTCGAGAGCGCCGCATGGTAGAGTCTTCC
>CAZSCC010000625.1:0-3882 GCA_964604905.1 uncultured Planctomycetales bacterium | reverse complement strand
CGACGAGTACGCCCGGACGGTGAACGACAAGTTTGCCTCCGCGGGCGATCTCCCCAAGACGGTCCCGGCCCCGGTCACCTGCGGCAGCGACCACTGGATCAAGATCAGCAACACGCCCCCCGCGTGGGCCGACCGGCTCCTCCAGGTGACGCTCTTCGCCTGGGACACGCAGAAAAAGGCGTGGGAGGCCGAGCCCGTCGCGATGAACGACCGCCCGGTCTTCGGCAAGGGCAAGCTCTGGCAGCACGACCTCGTGCTCCTGGCCGCGCCCGATTCGCCCCGGGCCCAGGCGTTCAAGGGGAACCGGGCCTCGCTCCCCGCCGGCAAGTACCTCGTCCGCGTCCACGTGGACCTGCAGGGCCGGCTCGCGAAGGACTGGAAAATCCCGCTCGGCAAGGCGGAGCTGGTCGGAGAGAAGGAAATCGACGGACGCCTGCCGGAGGGATACGGGAGCATGACCGTGATCGATGCCGGGAGCCTCAAGCGATGAGCCTCGAAGACCGTCTCCGCAAGGCGCTCGCCGGACGGCCCGACGCCGCCCCGCCCGGCGACTGCCCGCCGCCCGAGGCGCTCGCCGCGTTCGTCGCGGGAAACCGCCGCCGCGAGATCCTCGAGCACCTCTCGGGCTGCCCCTCCTGCCGCGAGGACGTGATCGCCGCGCGGACCCCGGCCCCCGCCGCGGCCCGCGTCCGCAGTCCCCGCACCGGATGGATCGCCGCCGCGGCCGCCGCGCTCTTCGCAGTCGCCATCGGCGCGGCGCTCTTCATCGGCCGCGACGAATCCGAACCGGTCGTCATCAAGACTCCGAAGCCCGCGCCCAAGCCCAGGCCGCCCGAGCCCGCTCCGATCGAGGCGCCGAAACCGCTGCCGGAAATCCCGAAGCCCAGTCCCAAGCCGGAGGAGAGGCCCGCTCCGAAACCCCCGTCGCCCAAGGAACCCGAGAGGCCCGTGATCGCCCGGCCGACTCCGGAGCCCGAGCCGCCCAAACCCGCGCCTAAGCCGGAACCGAAACCCGCTCCCGTCCTCACGAAGGCGAAACTCCGCGGGACGCTGTTCGCCCTCGCCGGCGCCGGCGCGGCCCAGATCGAAGGCGAGCCCGCGTGGCAGAACACGAAGCTCGCACAGCCGCGCGAGTTCACCGGGAGCGTGAAGCTGCGCGCCGACGCGAGCGCCGCCAAGGCGCGGATCGGCGCGGCCACCTATTACCTCCGCGGCGGCACCGAGATCGCGGTCGCGCTCGAGGAGGGCACGACGACAGTCCGCCTGGTCAAAGGCGAGGCCTTCTTCGACGTCACGCCCGGGAAGGAGACGTTCGCCGTCGAGACGGCTTCGGGCAAGGTCACCGTGAAGGGCACGCGCTTCCTCGTCACTCCGACGGAGGTCGCCGTCCAGCGCGGGAAGGTCGAGTTCGCCTGCGCCGACCGCAGCGTTCCGGTGAGCGCCGGCGAGCGGAGCCTGGAGGCCCGCGCCCCGGAAAAGTCCGACGTCCCAAGGCGGCTCGCGTGGTTGAAGCCGCTCGAGGAGACGCTGACAATCGAGGCCGAGGGGATGGCGCTCGCGCAGGGCATGGTCCTCCTCCCCGACCCCGCCGCCTCGGGAGGCCGCGCGGTCGGCCTGAAGGGACCTCCCGCGCCCAACAGCGAACCCTCGGCGGAGGTCCGCCTGAAACGGAAGCAGGCGACCCCGTACGCCGTCTGGGTCCGCCTCCACTGGGGCCACAACGTCGCGCCCGCCTTCTCGGTGCAGGTGCATGACGCGCCCCGCTGGAGCGGCAAGGACGTCCCGTTCAGCCCGGCCTGGCAGTGGGCGAAAGTCGGGACCTTCGACCTGCCGGACGAGGCGTTCCGCATCCGCGTGATCGACCTTCAGGGCGGCCTGCGCGTCGACCGGATCCTGGTCACGAGCGACCTCGATCTCAACCCCGAACCCAAGTAGGAGGCGACGATGCTCCTCGCGATCCTTCTGGCCCTGGGCGAACCCTCGACAATCGGCGGAGGCGCGAACCAACCCCATCTCGCCGCGGCCGAGGACGGCAGCTTCTATTGCGCCTTCATCCGGAACGGCAACATCGAGGTCGCGGTCTCGACCGACAAGGGGAAGACGTGGTCCGCGCCGGCGATCGCGATCGACGCGAAAGGGAAGGCCAAGGGCGGCATGCAGCGCGGACCGCGCATCGCCGTCGACGGAAAGAAGACGGTCTACGTCACCGCGCCCCTCTGCTTCGACGAGGCGGAGTTCGCGAAGAAGTATCCGACCTCGGACCTCTACCTCGCCGTCTCGACCGACGGCGGGAAGACCTTCTCGAAGCCGGCCCAGGTGAACGACGTCCCGAAGAAGGCGCCCGAAGCGCTCCACTGGCTGGCCGCCGCCCCGAACGGGGACGTCTTCGTCTCCTGGCTCGACCTCCGCGAGCGCTCCAAGGGGCAGGACCTCGCGTGGGCCAAGATCACCGACCAGGGCCGGAAGATCGGAAGGAACCAGATCCTCCCCGGCCCGATCTGCGAGTGCTGCGCGCCCGGCCTGACGGTCGACCCAAAGGGAAACCCGCTCCTCATCTATCGCGAGAGCAAGGCGGGCAACCGCGGCGTGTTCCTCGCGGTCTCCACCAACGGCGGAGCGTCCTTCGCAAAGGTGGGGCGACTCAACCAGGTGGAGACCAAGGTCGACACCTGACCCATGGACGCGCCGGCCGTTGCCGTGAGCAACGACGGGAAGAAGATCGCCGCCGCGTGGATGGACATGCGAGCGGGCAACCGCGACGTGCAGTGGACCGTGGGGTCCGCGGGGAAATTCGCGCCCGAGGCGACGGTCCACGACGACACGAAGAACGCCCAGGGCCACCCCTCGCTCGCGTTCGACGCCGAGGGCAGCGCCTGGTGCGCCTGGGAGGACACCCGGTCCGGTCCCAACGATCAGCGCATCTACGCCGCCGACTCGAAGACGAAGAAGAACGTCGCCGTCAGCGCGCCCGCCGAGGGCAAGTGCGGCTATCCGGCCCTCGCCGCCGGGGGCGGCGTCCTGGGCGTGTCTTACGAGTCGGGGTCCGGCGTTTCCTTCCGGGTGCTGAGCGGACCATGACTCGAGGCGTTCTCGCGCTGGCCCTGCTGCTCGCCGCGCGGCAGGATCCCCCCGCCTCCGAGCGCGAGCGGATCGACTTCTTCGAGAGCCGCATCCGCCCGGTCCTCGTCGACCGCTGCTTCAAATGCCACAGCGCGGAGGGAGACGCCGTCAAGGGCGGACTCCACCTCGACACGCGCCAGGGCGTCCTCCGCGGCGGCGACAGCGGGCCCGCCGTCGTTCCGGGCGACCCCGAGAAGAGCCCGCTCATCAAGGCGATCCGCTACACCGACACCGAGTTCCAGATGCCGCCCAAGGCCCGACTCAGCCCACAGCAGGTGGCCGACTTCGAGGCGTGGGTCCGCATGGGAGCCCCGGCGCCGGCGACTCCCGACGTCGCAGCTCCGGCGAAATCCGCCATCGACTTCGCCGCCGCGAGGCAGTTCTGGTCCTTCCGCCCCGTGGCGTCGCCCCCGATCCCCGCCGTGGCGCTCCGCGACTGGCCGCGCACGCCGGTCGACGCGTTCCTCCTATCGGCCCTTGAAGAGAAGGGGCTCCGCCCAGGACCGGACACGGACCCGCGCGTGCTCCTCCGCCGGGCGACGTTCGACCTGACGGGCCTGCCGCCCACGCCTTCGGAAATGAACGACTTCCTGGCCGACGCCTCCCCGGATGCGTTCACCCGCGTCGTCGACCGCCTCCTCGCCTCGCCCCGCTACGGCGAGCGGTGGGGGCGCCACTGGCTCGACCTGGTCCGCTACGCCGACACCGCGGGGGACAGCGCGGACTACCCGATCCCGCAGGCGCGCCGGTACCGGGACTACG
>CAZSCC010000624.1:0-3160 GCA_964604905.1 uncultured Planctomycetales bacterium | reverse complement strand
GGGTGTTGGGGCGGACCTTGTCCAGGACCTCGGCCGCGGTCTTGACCGGGAGCGAGGGGACGCGGAGCTGGTCGTGCGAGACGAGGTCCTCGCGGGAGTAGCGGGCGTCGAGCTTGTGCTTGAAGACCTGGACCTTCTGGCGGGCGATGGCGGCGAGGCGGAGGCGGCGGATCAGCTCCTGCGTCTTTCCGGCGAACATGGAGCCGGTGATCACTTCGATCCAGCCCGATCCCTGAGGGAATTGATGCATGAGCGTCTGGCGGCGAGTATAATCGAGGTCCGATGGCGGACAAAGAGAAAGAGAATCCCGGGGTCAGGATCGTCCAGCGCAACAAGAAGGCCTTCTTCAACTACGAGATCGTCGAGAAGATGGAGGCGGGCATCGTCCTCCAGGGCTCGGAGGTGAAGTCGATCCGGGACGGGAAGGTGACGATCCACGACGCTTACGCGCGGATCAAGAACGGCGAGGTGTGGGTGATCGGGATGGACGTCGCGCTCTACCCGCAGGCGGGCCCGTACAACAACCACGTGCCGCGGCAGACGCGCAAGCTGCTTCTGCACCGCCGGGAGATCCGCCGGTTGATCGGGAAGACCCGGGAGAAGGGATTGACCTTGGTGCCCCTCGCGTTGTACTTTAAGGACGGCCTGGCGAAGCTCGAGATCGGGCTGGCGAAGGGCAAGAGGCAGTACGACAAGCGACGGTCGATCAAGGAGCGCGAGGCGAAGCGCGACTTGCGCCGCCGGATGATGAAATAGCGGGAAGAAGCTTGAAGCCGGAAGCTTGAAGCTGGAAGAACGAAGACGGAAGAAGAAGCCCGAAGCAAGAAGCCGGAAGCCGGAAGCCGGAAGCAGGAAGCAGGAAGCCTGAAACGGGGCGCCGGGCGGGTCTTCAAACTATACGCTCTCTGAAAAATTGGGGCCGAACTGGTATCGACCGGGTCGATGAGATGGCTTGCAGCGCGCCGTGGATGCTCGTTGGCCACGCTAAAAAGTCGAGCACAAACAATACAAATGCTGAACCAGCATACGCTCTGGCTGCATAACTGCTAGCCACGTCGCTCATGTTCATTCCCACTGCCGCGAAAGCGGGGGCATGAGAGGACGTTAACGTGTGGGATATGCCGACACGCAGGACCGACGGGGCGTGAAGGTCAATGGTTCAACGCCGGGAGGCCCTGGGGAATCCCGTCGATGGGAGTCCGCAGGGCGAGATAAATCGTCGACTACGCGCGTAGGACAGCGGTCGTTGACTCACCTTGGGACGGCGGTTCGATTCCGCCCGGCTCCACCAATTTTTCCGCCCCGCCCCCTCCTCAGCGGGGGCGGGTCTCCTCCTCCCACGCCTCCCAGAATCTCTGTGCCGCCAGCCGCTCCAGGATGCGGATTTGCCCTTCGTTCAGCACGGCATCGAAGGGGCCGTACGCGAGAACCGACGCCAGCATGTCGCGCGCCGATGGTGAAGGGACGGGGGCGCAGCCGGCGGTGAGGGAAACACCTACCCGGGCGCCCAGGATCATCGTCCGGCGGTGGAGCCGCGCGGAGACCTGACGGAGCCGCGAGAGGACCTGCTCCCGTTCGGTCATACTATAATTAGAGGAGCTCCGCCGACCCTCGTAGCGATGAAACCGTTATACCGAACCTTCGAGGTCCTTGGGCGCTTCCTTCCTCGAGTACTGAAGGGGAGGATGCCATGAAGCGATCGATGCTGTTTCTCCTGCTGGCGGGCTGCATGGGCGTGCCGGGGGCCTCGAGACCGTATGAGTCGGCCGAGTCGGGAGTCGCGGCCGCCCCGCGGCTCCGCGCGGGCGAATCGGACGACAATGCCCGGTTCGACGAGTACGCCCGGTATTTCAAGGCCTACCCGGAGCGGAACGTGCGGAAGATCGATATCACCGACCGGATGCTGGTGACGTTCGTCGATGCCGACGGCCGGCCGGTGTCGAACGCCCACGTCCAGATCAGCGCCGAGGGGGAGCGCGTCTACCGGGGCGTGACCACGGCCGGCGGGCAGCTCATGTTCCCGCCCCGCGCGGTCGGGGTCGACGAGGGCGTCCGCCGGTTCACGGCGGAGATCGACGGCCGCCGCGCTTCGTTCGTCCGCGGCCGAGAGGTGGACGTGACGATCGACGCCGTCGTGCCGGACCGGGACGAGATCGACGTCGACATCGCCTTCTGCCTCGACACGACGGGAAGCATGGGGGATGAGATCGACGCCGTCAAGCGCACCCTCCGGGACGTGGCGGCGCGGCTCGACCGTGTCCATCCGAGGCCCCGACTGCGCTATGGCATGGTGATCTACCGGGACCACGGGGACGAGTACGTGACCCGCACGACCGATTTCACGCGCGATCTCGACGCGTTCCTCCGGTCGCTCGAACGCGTCCGCGCCGAGGCCGGCGGGGACTACGAGGAGGCGGTGGGCGAGGCGCTCTGCCGCTCGGTGGACGATCTCTCCTGGCGGACGGGCGACGCCATCCGAGTCCTCTTTCTGATCGGCGACGCCCCGCCCCATACGGACTCCCGGGACGGCGCCGATTACTCGCGGGCGATGCGTCGGGCTCTCGAGAAGGGCATCAAGATCTTCACGATCGGCGCGAGCGGCCTCAATGACAAGGGCGAGTTCATCTGGCGCCAGCTCGCGCAGTTCACGCTGGGGAAGTTCATGTTCATCAGCTACGGCGGAACGACGCGCCATCACGTGGGGGAGTACCGGGAGAACAACCTGGACGACCTCATGGCGCGCGCGGTGACGGGGGAGCTGGAGAGCCTCCGCGCCGCCCGTCCGGCCCGGCGGCCGCCGTCGCACGGGCAGGGACGGCCGCTCGACGACTTCCGGGAATACCGAGAACGGAATTGAGCGACCGCCTCGGTCTCCCTATTCTCTGCGGGTTTCGCGTTCGGCCTGCGTGAGGTCGCCGTTTTCCAGCAGGTCGAGGTCGGCCATGAGGGCGGCGGGGTTGCGGTAGCGGAGCGTCGGCTCCTTGTAGGTGAGCTTCGTGAAGATCGCGTCCGTGCCGGGGGGCAGCCCGGGCACGCGGCGGGCGAGGGGAAGGGCCTGGCCGGAGGCGCGCGCGGCCCGGATCTCTTCGGGAGAGGCGCCCACGAAGGGAGGCGTCCCGGCCAGCATGAAATACCACAGGATGCCGCAGGCATAGAGGTC
>CAZSCC010000623.1:0-3484 GCA_964604905.1 uncultured Planctomycetales bacterium | reverse complement strand
CCTGCTCCGGCGACATGTACACGGGCGTCCCCAACCTGCGCCCTTCCAGCGACAGCACCGCTCCCTCCTCGTGACGGTCCGACGCCACCAGGTCCTTCGCGCACCGATCTTCCCTCCCCACGATCTTCGCTAGTCCCCAGTCCATCACGAGGACTTCGCCGAATTCTCCGATCATCACATTGTCGGGCTTGAGATCCCGATGGATCACTCCCTTGGAGTGTGCGAACGCGATCGCGTCGCACACCTTCGTGAACGCCTCCAGCAGCCTCGCCAGTGTGTACTCCGATTTCCCCCGCCTCGTTTTCGAGCTCTTCAACCCCTCCAGCACCTCCGCCAGCGACTTTCCCTTCACCTTCTTCATCGTGAAGAACCGCCGCCCCTGGGTGTCGGTCCCAAGTTCGTAGACAGGGCAGATGTTGGGGTGCGCTAGTTGGCCCTGGACCTGCGCCTCCTCCACGAACCGTGCGACCGCCTCCTTGGTCGCCTTCGCGTCGGTCCGCATCACCTTGATCGCCACCTCCCGGCGCACTTGGACGTCGTGGGCGTCCAGCACCACCCCCATCCCGCCGCGGTTGATCTCGCCTACCACTTCGTAGCGATTTCCGAATCTACCCATGGATCCCGATGGACTTGGAGGGTTCGAGGCATCTGAAGCTGGTTTCGGAACGGTCTTCCCGCACTTCTTGCAGCGGTAGGGGCTCGATTGAAGCCCGGAGCTCACTTCGATGCTGGACTTACAAGCGGGACAGGAAACAGCCATGCCAATACCCCCGGAAAGTATAGCTCAAGAGCGAACCTGATCTTGGCCTTCGGCAAAACCCGAGCAGCGACAGGATTCGCACAAGGAGTTCTTCCCCAGGCGAAGCGGAGCAGGCGTCCTTCCGAGTTCGTCTTCGCTTTCAGAAGCGATCAGGAGGACCATGTCGCCTTCGGCCCATCCCGGTGATCCATCTGGCCCGTCCGACGTATCCCTTGTCACGCCAGACTCCCGGTCATGTCGATTCGACCATGATCCTGCCACCCTTCGCAGCCAGCCGCGCCTTCGAACCCTCCTTGAATCGGCCCTCCAAGATGCCCTTTGCAAGGGGTTGGACGACGTCGCGTTCGATAAGGCGTTCCATCTCCCGCGCGCCATACTCGGGGGTAAACGCATGGCGCGCAAGAACGTCAAGGGCCTGGGGTGTGACCTCAAGGGTCACGTGTTTCTCCTCGATCCGCCGACGGACCTGGGAGAGCAGCTTTTCCACGATCTCCCGTGCGTGGCTGGAGCACAGCGGCTCGAATTCGACGACCCGGCCGACCCGGTTGAGGAGCTCCGGACGGAAGTGGCTGAGCAGCGCCTCCCTCATCGTGTCTTTGGACCCAGGCTCCGGGCCACCCCCTTTGAACCCCATCGGGCCTCTTTCACGATCCGGTAAGGCCGGCCTCAGGTTGCTCGTCATGATAATGACCGCATTGCGGAAATCCGCCGTGCGACCCTGTGAATCGGTCAGCCGCCCCGTGTCGAACACCTGCAGGAAGAGGTCCGACACCCTTGGATGGGCCTTTTCGATCTCGTCAAAGAGGACGACGCAGTAGGGTGACCGGCGGACCGCGTCCGTAAGGCGCCCTCCCTCTCCATGGCCCACGTATCCCGGCGGCGAGCCGATCAGCTTGCTCACCGAGTGCTCCTCCATGCACTCCGACATGTCGAAGCGGAGGAGCGAGCGCTCGTCGCCGAAGAGGAACTCCGCCAGCGCCCGCGCGAGTTCGGTCTTGCCCACGCCCGTCGGCCCCGTGAAGAGGAAGACGCCGCTCGGGCGATCCGGGCGGGAGAGCCCGGCCTGCGCCGTTCGAACGACCTCGGCGACGGCCGCGACCGCCGCATCCTGGCCGATGACCCGGCGGCGGAGGGCGTCCTCCATATGAAGGAACCGCTCCTTCCGGTCGGCCGTCAACCCATCGAGGGGGATGCCCGTCCACTCCACCACGATCACCGCCACGTCGTCCTTCGTGACCACCTTCTCGTCGGCCGAAGGCGTCGCTCCCGGAGTGAAGGTGAGGAACCTCTTCCCCACCGCCGCCTGGTCGATCAGGTCGCGCGCCTTGTCCGGGAGCCGCCGGTCGGGGAGGTAGCGGACCGAAAGCGAGACCGCGGCATCGAGGGCCTCGTCGGTCAGCTTTACACCGTGGTGCTTCTCGTAATGCGGCCGGAGGCCGGCCAGGATCTCGCGCGCCTCTTCAGGGCTGGGCTCTTCGATGCGGACCGGCTGGAACCGGCGCTCGAGGGCGGGGTCCTTCTCGATGTGCTTGGCATACTCGGCGGGGGTCGTGGCGCCGATGCAGCGGATCGCGCCGCGGGCGAGCGCGGGCTTCATGATGTTGGCCGCGTCCATGGCCGTGCCCGAAGCCGATCCCGCACCGGCGATCATGTGGATCTCGTCGATGAAGACCACCAGCCTCGGGTCCGATTCGGCCTCTTTGAGGACCTCCTGCATGCGTTCCTCGAACTGGCCGCGCCAGATGGTCCCTGCGACGATCGAGGACATCATCAGCTCGACGAACCGGAGGTCCCGGATATCGGCGGGCGCGTCCGGGCCGGCGGCCCGGGCCGCAAGACCGGCGACGATCGCCGACTTCCCCACGCCGGCCTCGCCGATCAGGACCGGATTGCTCTTCTCCTTGCGAAGCAGCACCCGCACGATCTGCTTCATTTCGTCCTTCCGGCCGAGGACAGGCTCCAGCTTGCCCGCGCGGGCCATGGCCGTGTAGTCCTTCCCGACCTTGTCGAGAGCCGGCGTGGCCGGATGGCCGGCGTGCAGTGGCGGAAGGGGGACGACAAGAGCCGGGTCGCCGATGTTGGCGGCGCTCTCCCTCGCCACACTCGAGAGGTGCGGCTCGCAGGAGGCTCGCTCGAGGAAGAAGACCAGGTCGTCCACCGGAAGGGTCTCCGCCTCGATCAGCTTCCGAAGCGCGGGATCGGGACTTCCGAGGACGGCGCTGAGGACGAATCCCGCGTCGAGGGGCCATCCCAGCGCATCCGCCCGCTTTCGGGCCTTGTTGAGGGCTTGCGTAACGGCGTGGGAGACCTTGCCGGGCGGGCCTCCGGCCTTCCCCGCCTGGGCATGCGCGATCGCCCTCGCCTTCCGCCGGAGATCGACGGGGTCGATCCTCTTCGCGCGGAAGGCGTCGACGATGATGGCGGACTCGTTCCTGCAGGCGGCGATGAAGAGGTGGACGGGCTCGATGGACTCGGCCTTCGCGTTCATGGCCTCCTTCACGGCCAGCGCGAACACCTGCTGGATCGACGTGTCCATTTCCATGTGGGGAATCCCTATGACCCGAGCCACTCCGCCACGACTACCGTGATGTTGTCCTTCCCGCCGCTTCCGTTGGCCGCCTTCACCATCGCCTGGCAGGCGGCCTCAGGATCTCGGACTCTCTCAAGCGTCCTGGCGATGTCCTTGTCCGAAAGCATTCCCGTGAGACCGTCGCTGCAGAGGAG
>CAZSCC010000622.1:0-29655 GCA_964604905.1 uncultured Planctomycetales bacterium | reverse complement strand
CGCGTCGGAGGGGCGGGTGCCGCGGTGGATGCCCACGAGGGCTTGGCTGGCCTCCACGGTTCGGGCGCGGAATCGTTCCTCCCATCCCCGGCTCATCTGCGCATCATAGCAAGGGTGAAAAAGCGGCGGCGCAGGAATTTCGCCAGGCGGGCCACGATCCTCCATTCCGACGCGGCTGCGGGAGTTCTCCTGCAGGGTCGGGCGCTGCTTCCGGGATCTCGTGCGGCGGGCATCGCCGGTCCGGCCGCGGTGGTGTATCATGGGGTTCGATCATGCTCATCCGGATCGTGACGTACAACATCCACAAGGGCATCGGGGGGGTCGACCGGAAGTATCGTCCCGAGCGGGTGCGGGACACGATCGCCCTCTTCGAGCCGGACTTCGTCCTCCTCCAGGAGGTGGATGAGGATTGCCATCGCACCGGATGCCATCGCCAGGTGGACCTGCTGGGGGACATGCTGGGGCTGCGCCACCGGACCTACTTTCCGAACGTCCGGCTCCGCGGGGGCGGTCAATACGGGAACGCGATCCTCAGCCGCTACCCGCTCACCCATGCGGAGAACATCGACCTCACGTTCCCCTCGACGAAGCGCCGGAGCGTCCTCCACGCCCGGTTCCGCGTCCGCCGCGACGGGGAGACCGATCGGCTCCGCACGATCCACGTCTTCAACCTCCATCTGGGGCTCTCGGGAGTCCTCCGCCGGATGCAAATCCGGAAGTTCCTCGAGAGCCACCCGTTTTCCGGTTTCCATCCGCGGACGCCGGTACTCGTGGCGGGCGACTTCAACGACGTGTGGGGGACGCTCGGGCCCGAGTACCTGATCCCCGCCGGCTTCCGGACCCTGATGCAGCCGATCCGTACGTTCCCGGCCTGGGCGCCGATCTGGCCCCTGGACTGCGTCTATGTGCGGGGGGATGTCGATCTTCTCAACGTGCAGCGTCCCCATCAGAAGATCGCGCGCGCGGCCTCTGATCACCTGCCCCTGTTCGCCGAACTCCGGCTGAAATGAGAGGACGGGGTCGATGAAGACCCACCCGAAGCGACCCTCCGCGGGCGATTTTCCCGCCGGCACGTAGTCCGTTCCTTGACTGGGGAACGCGCGGGGCTGTACCCTCCACTCCGTTCGCGGGTCGATGCAGCGACGTCCTCTCCCTTATAAGGAGCCGCCCCATGGCCTCTCGCGGGTCGACCGTCGTGATGGCGCTCCTCTTCCTCGGCGCCTGCGGCCCGCGCCGCCCCGAGGAGCCCGTCGCGCCCGCGTCGATCCCGGTCTCCGCCCCCGTCCCTGTCCCCGAGAAGTCCTCCGGGCCGCTGACTCTCGAGCGGGCGATCGCGACCGCCTTCGAGCGCAACCCGGGACTGCGCGCCGCGGCCGAGCGGATCGCGATCGCGGAGGCCCGCGTGATCGAGGCCGGCGCCGCCTTCTATCCCGAGTTCGGCGCGCGCGTCTCCTACGTGAAGACCGACAACCCCGCGCAGGCCTTCGGGATGATCGTCTCCCAGCGCCGATTCTCCCCGGCCTTCGACGTGAATGACCCGGGCTCCGTCGCGAACTGGCGGCCGGAGCTCGTGGGGTCCTTCGCCGTCTTCCGCGGCGGCGCGGACGCCCACGCCTTCGAGGCGGCCCGCGACGGGCGCGAGGCCGCGGACCACGAGCGCTCCGCCGTCCGGAACGCCCTGGCCGAGGCGGTGACCGCGACGTGGTACGCCCTCCTGGGGGCGCGGGAGCAGGTCGCCGTCGCACGCGCCTCCGTGGAGGCGGTGGAGGGGGGGCTCGCCGAGGCGAGGAAACGGTTCGACGCCGGCGCGCTCCTCAAGTCGGACGTCCTGTCGCTCGAGGTCCGGCGGGCCGCCGCGCGCGAGGGCGGGATCCGCGCGGGGAACGCCGTCGAGCAGGCCCGGGCGGGCCTGAAAGCCCTCCTGGGCTCCGATCCCGGCGAGATCGATCCGGGGGCTCCGGCCGCCGAGCCCCTCCGGGAGCGAACCTTCGCCGAGGCGCTCGCCCGCGCTTCCGCCGACCGTCCCGAACTGCGCGCGTCGGCGCGCCTGATCGAGCTGCGGCGCCACGAGGTCGAGGCCGAGAAGGGGGCGTTCCTCCCCCGCGTCGACCTCTTCGGGAGCTACGGCTTCGACGACGGGAACCTGGAGTTCTCGCGCCGGCAGGACAACTGGACCTTCGGCATCGCGGTCGACCTCAACCTCTTCTCGGGCTTCCGGTCGGCCGCCCGGACGGCGGCCGCGGAGCGGCGCCTCGCGGAGGCCGCGGCGCTCCTGGAGCAGGTCCGGCTCGAGGTGGAGCAGGAGGTGCGCGGGGCGACGCTCGCGCTCGGCGAGGCGGAGGAGCGCGTCAAGGTGGGCGAGTCGGCGGTCGCGGCGGGGGAGGAGGCGCTCCGGCTCGTGCGCGGCCAGTTCGACGGGGGGACGGTGACGGTCACGCGCTATCTCGAGGCGGAGGCCGCGCTGGCCGACGCCCGCTCGCGCGCGATCGCGGCCCGCTACGACGTCCGCCGCGCCGAGGCGAGGGTGAGGAAGTCCGTGGGGGCCTGGAAATGATCCGGAAGATCGCGCTCTCGGCGGCCGGGGTGGGCGGGCTCGTCCTGCTGCTGCTCTACATGCAGGGGACGATCGGCGGCGCGAAGGTGGCGCCCGGCGAGGTCCCCTTCGTCCGCGCCCAGGAGTCCGGCTCGAAAGTCGCTGCGGAGGAGGCGGAGCTCGAGGATCTCCTCGAATGGCCCGGCACGCTGCGCTCGCGGACCACGGCGCAGGTGGGCGCGAAGCTCCTCGCGCGCGTGGTCGAGGTGAAGGCGACGGCGGGTCAGGCGGTGAAGGCGGGCGACCCCCTCGCCCTGCTGGACGACCGCGACCTCCGCGCGCGGCTCGACCAGGCGAGGTCGGCCGCGGTCGCGGCGGAGGCCCAAGCGGCGCAGGCCGAGGCCGACCACGCGCGGGTCCGCGGCCTCCTCGAGAAACAGGCTGCCACGGCGCGCGACCTCGAGGCGGCCGAGGCGCGGTCGAAGGCGATGCGCGCCCAGGCCGTGCAGGCCCGGAGCGCGATCGGGGAGATCGACGTGCTCCTCACCGAGGCGATCGTCCGCGCCCCGTTCGACGGCGTGGTCGCGGAGCGGCAGGTCGAGCCGGGCGACACCGCCGCGCCGGGCCGGACACTCTTCGTCCTCCACGATCCGTCCCGCCTGCGCCTCGAGGCGACCGTGCCGGAGGGCTGGGCGGGAAGGCTGGCGGTTGGCGCGGAGCTCCGCGCGCGGATCGATGCGGCCGGGACCGAGGAGAGGGCGGCGAAGGTCGAGGAGATCGCCGCCTCCTCCGACCCGCAGAGCCGCACCGTGCTCGTCAAGGCCGCGCTCGCCGACGTGAAGGGCCTCCGCCCCGGCCTCTTCGGCCGCCTCCTGCAGCCCGGCGAAAAGCGGAAGGTCCTCCTGATCCCCTCCGCCGCGGTGGTCCGGTCGGGCCAGCTCGAGACCGTGACCGTGGCCGGCGAGGGCCCCCGCCACGTGCGTACGGGAAAGGCCCGCGGCGACCGGGTGGAGGTGCTCTCGGGCCTCCGCGCCGGGGATGAGGTGATCGTCCCGGACCGAAAGGAGATCCGGTGATGAGTGGAGATCTCGTGGTCGGAGAGGAGAGCCGGTCGGCCTGGTCCGGACATCGTTTGTCATTCTTATCTCCCGATCTCCGTCCTCACCGGATCTCCCTGTGAACGATCGCAGCATCACCTCCAAGGTCGTCGAGCTCTTCCTCACCTCCAAGCTCTCGATCCTCTTCCTGATCGCATCGCTCGCGGCCGGGGCGGTGGCGCTCGTCGCCACCCCGCGCGAGGAGGAGCCGCAGATCGTCGTGCCCTTTGCCGACGTGATGATCCGGATGCCCGGGGCCTCGGCGGAGGAGGTCGAGAAGCAGGTCTCCACCCCCGTCGAGTCGAAGCTCTGGGAGATCGACGGCGTCGAGTATGTCTACTCGATGTCCCGGCCCGGCGAGGCGGTCGTGACGGTGCGCTTCCGCGTGGGACAGGACCGCGAGCGCAGCCTCGTCAAGATCTGGAACAAGCTGATGTCCAACCCGGAGGCCTTTCCTCCGGGCGTCGCCGGCTGGACGGTGAAGCCGATCGAGATCGACGACGTTCCGATCGTGCTGCTGACTCTCTCCTCGGCCGAGCCGCACGACCTCAGGCGGATCGCCGACGAGGTCCTCGACAAGCTGGCCCGTGTCCCCGACGCCGGGAAGAGCTGGGTGGCCGGAGGGCAGCGGCGGAAGGTGACGCTCCACCTCGATCCGCTCAGGATGGCCGCGCGGGGGGTGGCGCCGCTGGACGTGAGCCGGGCGCTGGGCGCCGCGAACGTGAACCTCGCTGCCGGAGCGTTCGAGCGCGCGGGGCGCGAGGTGCAGGTCGAGGCGGGGCCCTCCCTGCGTTCGGCCGAAGAGCTCGCCGGCCTCGTCGTGGGTGTTTCCGGAGACCGTCCCGTCCACCTGCGCGAGGTGGCGCGCGGCGTGGACGGCCCCGAGGAGCCCGAGACCTACGCGCGGATCGGGTTCGGACCGGCGGCCGCGGAGATGAGGCGCGTCGGGACGGCGTCGCCGGGCGCGCCAGGATCGGAGCGCCCCTCGGTCACGATCGCCGTCGCCAAGCGCAAGGGGTCCAACGCGGTCCGCGTGTCGGAAGAGGTGCTCAAGGCCGTCGAGGAGCTGCGGGGGCGGGTGATCCCCGACGACGTGCTGGTCGCGGTCACGCGCGATTTCGGGACGACGGCCGACCACAAGGTGAACGAGCTCGTGAAGCACCTCCTGGTCGCCATCGCGACGATCATCGTCCTCCTCGCGATCGCGCTGGGGCCGCGCGAGGCGTTCATCGTGGCGATCGCGGTCCCGATGACGCTCTCCGTCACGCTCCTCCTCGACCTCATTTTCGGCTACACGATCAACCGGGTGACGCTCTTCGCGCTCATCCTGTCGCTGGGCCTCCTCGTGGACGATCCGATCGTCGACGTGGAGAACATCTTCCGCCACTTCCGGCTGAGGAAGGAGCCTCCGCTCCAGGCGACGCTGACGGCGGTCGAGGAGGTCCGGCCGCCCACTATTCTGGCGACGTTCACCGTGATCGTCTCCTTCCTCCCGCTGTTCTTCATCACGGGGATGATGGGCCCGTACATGGCGCCGATGGCGTTCAACGTCCCCGTCGCGATGCTGATGTCGCTCGTCGTGGCGTTCACGGTCACGCCTTGGGCGAGCTACCACCTGCTCAAGGGCGAGGCCGAGCGGCCGCACGGGAAGCCCTTCGATCTCAAGGCGTCGTTCGTCTACCGGGCCTACGGCGCCGTGCTCCGGCCGCTCCTGGCCCATAAGGGGCGGGCCACGCTCTTCCTATTCGCGGTGGTCGCGGCGCTCGGGGGCTCGGCGATGCTGGCGCTCACCCGCGCGGTGCCGCTCAAGATGCTCCCCTTCGACAACAAGAACGAGCTGGCGATCGTGATCGACCTGCCCCGCGGGACGGCGCTCGAGGAGACTGACGCCGTGGCCCGCGCGCTGGGGCGGTATCTCTCGACGATCGCCGAGGTGACCGACTTCGAGACCGTGGTCGGCGAGGCGTCGCCGATCGACTTCAACGGCATGGTCCGCCACTACTATTTACGGAGGGGCGGGAACGTCGCCGATATCCGTATCGGCCTGCTTCCCAAGGAGCGGCGGGCCCAGCCGTCGCACGAGATCGCGCTGCGCATCCGACCGGAGGTGGAACGGATCGCCCGCGAGCGCGGGGCGAACGTGAAGATCGTGGAGGCGCCGCCCGGGCCGCCGGTCCTCTCGACGCTGGTCGCCGAGGTGTACGGGCCGAACGAGGCGCCTTATGACGAGATCGTCGCCGTCTCGAAGCGGTTCCGCGCCGCGATGGAGCAGACGGCCGGCGTGGTCGACGTGGACGACTACGCCGAGGCGGAGCACGAGAAGGTGCTCTACCGGCTCGATCGGGAGAAGGCGGCGCTCACGGGCGTCAGCGTCGCGGATGTGGCCGAGACGCTGCGGATCGCCCTTGGCGGAGGATCGGGCGGGACGCTGCATGTTCCGGGCGAGCGACTGCCCCTCGAGATCACGCTCCGGCTTCCCCGCGAAGCGCGCAGTTCGGTTCACGACCTGCTGGCGCTCCGGGTGCGGTCGCGCGGCGGGGCACTCGTGCCGCTCGGCGAGATCGGCACGGCGGTCGAGGCGAAGGGGGAGCGGACGATCTACCACAAGAACCTCCGGCGCTTCGCGATCGTGACGGCGGAGATGGCGGGACGGAGCCCGGTGGACGCGGTGCTCGACCTGAAGAAGCATCCGATTCCCGCGGGCTACACGGTCGACCTGGCGGGGGAAGGGGAGTGGAAGATCACGGTCGACGTCTTTCGCGACCTGGGGCTCGCGTTCGCCGCGGCGATGGGGATGATCTACGTCCTGCTGGTCGCGCAGACGCGGTCGCTCTCGATCCCGCTCGTCATGATGGTGGCGATCCCGCTGACGATCATCGGGATCATGCCGGGCTTCTGGCTGCTCAACCGGCTGTTCATGACGCCGGTGGCGGGCTACGACACGCCGGTCTTCTTCACGGCGACGGGAATGATCGGGATGATCGCGCTGGCGGGCATCGTGGTGCGGAACTCGATCATCCTGATCGACTTCATCGAGCACATCCGGCGGCGCGGGGACGGGACGCCGCTCCTGGAGGCGGTGGTCGAGGCGGGCGCGACGCGGTTCCGCCCGATCCTGCTCACGGCCGGGGCGGCGATGTTCGGGTCGTTCGTGATCACGCTCGACCCGATCTTCTCGGGCCTGGCGTGGAGCTTCATCTTCGGCATCTTCGCCTCGACGGCGTTCTCGCTGGGGGTGGTGCCGGTGATCTACGTCCTCCTGCATCGAAAGGACGCTTGAGGCGGAGGGGCCTTGGGGGAGCGCGATTACCCTTCCTCTGCCGCCCTCACTTTGACGGCTTTCGGATCGCCGTCCCTCGCTTCACCGGCGGGGTCCAGTGGAAGCCCAGACGGGTGCTGGTGTCCGCGTCCCGAGGGGCCAACTCGATCCGGTAAATGAGGCTGTAGGGGATCAGGTTGACGCTCAGGTCGCACGCTTGGTCCTCGGCGTGGTAGGCGCGGACGGCGATGTAGTCGTCGGCCAGGTCGTCGATGGCGCAGATGTCGAGGGTCGTGCCGTCGGCCAGGAAGAGCAGGAGCTTGTGGTTCTTCTCCCGGCCCGCGCGCTGGAAGACGTCGCCGAGCGTCACGTTGAAGAACGTGCGGTTGAACGGCGACTGGCTGCCGCCGCTGCCGACCATGTAGACGGGCATGAGGGAACCCTCCGAACGAGGTGCCGATCCTAGCACGGCGTGGCAAAAAAGACGGTCTTTTTTGTTACGCCTCGCTGGTGCAGAACTTGCAGCGCTTGGCGTCGGGATGGATCGCCTCCAGGCACATCGTGCACTGCTTGGTGGGGGGCGGGGGGGCCTGGCGGACGAAGGCCTTGGTGATCAGGAAGACGATCGTCGCGATGATCAGGAAGTCCACGACCGCCCCCATCAGGTTGCCCACGGTGAACTGGAGCCGCGAATACCCCAGCTTGAGGAGCCGCCATTCGCCCGAAGGCTGGAGCACCCCGACGAGCGGCATGACCAGGTCCGACACGACCGACTGGACGACCTTGCTCACCGCCGTTCCGATGACGACGCCCATGGCCATCGAGAACATGTTGGACTTGAGCAGGAACTCGCGGAACTCCTGGGCGTACTTCCGGGCGCCGAGCGCGGCCGCCTGGGTGGCTTCCTTGGGGTCCATGGCTTCCTCCTAGAAAAAGGGGAGACGAATCTAACCGGTAGGAACGTCCCCCTTGACCTTGTCCTCGGTCTTCAGGCCATCGGTGAGCCGCCCAGTGTAGCGGCAGGGCGGGAATTGAGAAGGAAAAGTCAGGCGGGGAGGACGCGGTCGTGGAGGTGGCGGAGGTGCCGGTAGGCGCTGCCCTGCATCTTCCTACAGAAGGTCGTGAAGTCGTAGCCTCAGAAGAGGGAGAAGGCGCGGGACCGTCGGAGGTCGTTCCAGAGCTCCTCCAGGCGGACGGCGCCCTCGAAGTTGCCCTCCTGGGCGAGGAGGTCGACGGCGTCGCCGAAGACGCGGAAGGGGCGGCCGGCCGTCTTCCCGAGAAGCTCGCGGGCCAGCGCCGCGAATCGGTCCGGGTCGGGCCTGCCGTCGACCAGGATGCGGGAAAGGACCTTACGGGAATCGAGGAACACGATCCGGGCGCGATCCGCCGTCCGCAGGCGGTCGGCCAGGAGCTTCCATCGCTCCGGCAGGGTGAGGAGCAGGACGCGCTCCTTCCGGGCGAGTCCCTCCCGCACGAAGGCCTCCAGGAGGTCGAAGAGGGAGCCCGGTTCTTCGTAGAAGTGGACGGCGTGGCCTCGCGATGCGTTCACCCGGGTGTCCCTCTCGTCGGCTGGCCAATATAGCCGACCTCGGGCCGGGTGTGGCCGATTTCGAGGCTACCCCCGGCGGCGCCGCCAGGCTCCGAGGAGGACGGGGAGGAGGACGCCGATGCCGAGGGCCCCGCAGCCGCCTCCTCCGCCGCCTCCGCTGCCGCCGCCGGGGGGCGGGGGAGGGGGGGCGCCTCCATCGGGGTCCGCGGGAGTCGATGCGGCCACGGTGGGATTGGAGCCGAAGCGGAACTCGGTCTGATTGTCCGAGCCGTCGCCGTCCGGGTCGTTGGCCGGGCCGGTCGCGTCGGTGGCGCTGTTCTTGTTCAGGCCGTAGAGGTCCTCCCAGAAGTCGGGCATCCCGTCTCCGTCGGTGTCCGTGGCTTCGGCGACCCGGAAGTCGACCTTGACGTTCTCGCCGGCGAGGAAAGCGGCTTTGACGATCGGGCCGGGCCAGGCGGCATGGGTCGCCGTGATCTGGATGGAGCCGGTCGTGCCGACCGGTACCGCGAAGCCACCCGACGTGGAGCTGGTGGCATTCCAGGTCGAACCCAGGATCGTGATGGAGACCCCGCTGACCCCCTCGGTCAGATCGTAGAAGGCGCTGCTGTTGGCGTCGTTGAAGACGACCCCCACGAGGAAGGGCCCGGAGGACCCCGACCGGGCGAAGTCCTGGGTGAGGAAGCAGCGCATGCCGTCGCCGTTGGCGGTCGCGTTGGTGTAGTGGCCGATCCCGATCTCGCGGAAGGGGTTCGATGCATAAATATCCAGCAGGTTCTTCCGGTGGCCGCGGCCCGGGATTCCGGCGTCGATCATGAGGAGGTCCTCGAGCGCGGCGGCCGTGTGGATGGTGAGGCTTGAGCCGGCCGCGATATTCTCACCGGAGCGCGAGGAGCCGCTGAAGACGTATCCGGCGGCCGTCATCCGGGATATGGGAGTGCTCGTGCTGGTGGGGGGGACGGTCCCGGGAGGGAGGAAGTGGTCGAAGAAGTCGTTGGTCCACATGTCCTGGCTGTGGAGTCGCGCGGCCGCGATGAGGCTGGCATGGAAGGCGAGCGGAGGTTTCTTGGCCACCAGGGCGACGTCAGGAGCCGACAGCCCTTCGAGGATATCGATCCCCAGGCGGGCACCCTCCGCGGTCGGATTCCGGCGGGCGCGGTTGGTCATCTCCAGCACCAGCTGCTCGTTGGCCGTCGGGTCACCATGGGTGTAGGTCTGGGCCGCCAGGAAGAGCAGGGTGGCGATCATGGGCCTCTCCCGTAAGAGCACATACTTTATACACCCCGGCAGGCGAAATCCCCCTTCGAAAGTTGAGACACCGCGGAGGGATGGCGCTCGTACCTAATAGCATGACGATCCGCACGGCCCTCGCCTTGCTCCTGGCCGCGACTTCCTTGCCCGCCCAGGACTCCCCGCGCGCGAAGGAACTCTGGGAGAAGCTCGGCCCCCTCTTCGCGCCGCCCGAGCGCCTGAAGGACGACCTCGGCAAGCTCCGCCCCGTCCTCAAGTATGACGCGGGACAGGAGGTCAAGACCCCCGACGACTGGCAGGCGCGCCGCGTCGAGATCCTCAAGAAGTGGAACGACCTCCTGGGCCCCTGGCCGCCCCTCCTCGAGAAGCCCCTCGCCCAGGAGCAGTTCAAGGAGAGCGTCGAGGGATTCACCCGCCGCCGCATCGAGCTCGAGGTCGCCCCGGGTCGCAAGAGCTCGGTTTACCTGCTGACCCCCGAGGGGAAGGGGCCGTTCCCCGCGATCGTCGACGTCTTCTACTACCCCGAGGACGGCGCCGGGATCAAGGCCGACCGCCGCCAGCAGAACGACTTCGGCTACCAGATGGTGAAGCGCGGCTTCGTCGCCCTCTGCCTCGGTCAGAATCCGACGGCCCCCCGCGCGAACGCCGACCTGTATTACCCCTCGTGGGACAAGGCCCAGCTCCAGCCGCTCTCGTACCTCGCCTACGTCGCCGCCAACGCCCACACCTACCTGTCGCAGCGGCCCGACGTCGACCCGAAGCGCATCGGCGTCGTGGGCCACTCCTATGGGGGCAAGTGGTCGATCTTCGCCGGCGCGCTCTACGAGAAGTTCGCCGCCGTCTGCACCTCCGACCCGGGCATCGTCTTCGACGAGGCGCGGGGGAACGTGAACTACTGGGAGCCGTGGTACCTGGGGTACGAGCCGGGAGGCAAGGAGGTCCGCCCGCGAGGCGTCCTCAGCGAGAAGAGCGGCCGCGTCGGCCCCTACAAGACGATGGTCGAGAAGGGCATGGACCTCCACGAGCTCCACGCCCTCATCGCCCCCCGCCCCTTCTTCGTGACGGGCGGCTCGGAGGACAAGGTCGAGCGCTGGACCGCCCTTAACCACACGGTGGCGGTCAACCGGGTGCTCGGCGTGAAGGACCGGGTGGGCATGCACAACCGCCCCGCCCACACGATCACCCCCGAGGCGAGCGAGCGGACGGCCGACTTCTTCGAGTACTTCCTGAAGGAAAAAAGGCAGTGATCTGGGGCCGGCCTGCGTTTAGTATCTGAGGGGCGTAGCAAAACAAACCGTTTGTTTTGTTACGCCTCGAGCCTTTTGAGCGGGAAGGGATCTATGCGGCACACCATCCTCGGCTTCAGCTTCGTCCTGGCCCTCGCCGGCTCCGTCTCCGCCCGGCAGGGGAAGGGCGGTGGCGGCCCCGGCCAGTTCACCGGCGAGCTCCGCGACAAGACGGGCCCCCTGATGCGCGTCATCATGAACGCGCCCCGGGCCAACCCGCCCGCGCGCACCCTCGCCCTCCTCCTCGTACACCACGGCATGAACGGCAGCGAAAACAACTACTTCGCCGGCACGATGGAGGCCCTCAAGCGCCTCAAGCTCGAGGAGGAATTCGTCGTCATCTCCGGGAAGTCCAAGGGCCCCGGCTGGGAACTCGACGTCGACGGCCCCATCACCCTTCGCATGATCGAGTGGGCCAAGGCGACCTACCCGATCGACCCGCGCCAGATCTACATCTGGGGGAGCTCCAACGGCGCCGGCTTCATCGGACGGTTCGGCTGGAAGCACCAGGACGTCGTCGCCGCGGCGATCGGCTACTGCGGCGGCTACAACTTCACGAAGGTCGAGGGCAAGCCCGGCGACTCGAAGACCGAGTGGTACTTCGTCCACGGCGGGAACGACAACCCTCAGAACTCGTACAACGGCTGCAAGCAGCTGCGCGAGATGGGCTACCGCTACGTCTTCCGCCAGCTCGACGGCTACGGGCACACCGACATCTGGGACGGCGCGGGCCACCCCGACATGACCGTCGTGAACGACTGCCGCGACGACTATCTCCTCTGGCTCCGCGCCCTCCGTCACAAGGAGCTCGAGCCCGAGAAGCGCGACAAGGACTGGCTGGCCAAGTTCGAGAACAAGGGGACGGCCGAGAGCATGCTCGGGAACAAGGCGAGCTATCTCAACCTCCAGCGGATCGGCGGCCTCCAGGCCGGGGCCGTCGTCCTCCAGGGACTCCAGTCGAAGAACGCGGGCGCCCGCGCCGGGGCGGCCGACGCCTGCCTCACCGCCTCCTTCGGGAAGGCCGTCTGCGAGGAACTCGTCAAAGGCGCCGCCGACGAGAGCGACCGGGTCCAGCAGGCCGCGATTCGGGCGCTGGGCTCCTACTCCGTCTGGCACTACCCCGAGGCCCAGGAGGGGCTTTGCGCGATCGCCTCCACCAAGGGCGATTCGAAGAGCGGCCCCACCCTCGGCGAGCGGCTCCTCGCGGTCGACGGCCTGGCAAGGACCGTCCGGCTCGCGATGCTCGGGAACTTCGAGGACAAGAAGGTCTGGGAGACGCTGGTCGCGCTCCTCGACGACGACGAGATCAAGGTCCGCAACGCAGCCTTCATCGCCATCATGAGGGCCGCGAAGGACCCGATGGGCTGGAGGCCCGAGCTGACCGGCCAGGCCCGCAAGGACGCGGTCGCCAAGTGGCAGGCCTGGCTCGCCCAGAAGACCGCCGCCTTCGAGAAACCCGCCGCCAAGTAGCCCGAACTGTTCATCTGGACACCCGATGCCCAGATCAACAGTTGCGAAGTGTTCATCTGGACATCGGGTGTCCAGATGAACAGTTGCGGTTTTCTTTGCGGTTCCGCCCCCTTTGTGGTGAATAATCTCCCCCGGTGGGGAGCCAAGACGACCTCGAGCTGGTACGGCGCTGCGCCGCGGGAGAGACCGCGGCGTGGGAGCAGTTCGTCCTGCGCACCCAGTCCGCCATCCACCGCGGCGCCGCCGTCGCCCTCCGCAAGTTCCGCGCCGTCGACCCCGACGCCCTCGAGAACGTCCAGCAGCAGGTCTACGTCGAGCTCCTCCGCGACGGCGCGAAGACCCTCCGCACCTTCCGGGGTACGAGCGACCTCGAGGGCTGGGTCTCGATCATCGCGATGCGGACCGCGATCCACCTCATGCGCCGGCGCGCGCCTGAGGCGGGGCTTCCCGAGATCCTCCCACCCGCCGCGACCCCGGCGCCCGGCGAACGGTCCGAGCGCACGGAATTCCTCGACCGCCTGGACGCCGCGTTCCGGAAGCTGACCGAGGAGGAGCGCCGCCTGCTCCGCCTCGCCTTCTACGAGGAGCGCTCGTACAAGGAGATCGCCGAGACGCTGGGCATGCCGCTCAACTCGGTCTCGCCGACCCTCATCCGCGCCAAGGAAAAGCTGAAGAAATTGTTGGAATAGGGGTACTTTCCCGAGGGCGGTCCCCCACGGAGAATGCAGATGGAGTGCTTGAGCCCGGAACAGGTGGCGGCCTACCTCCGCGGTCGCGGCGACGCGAAGCTCGTGGAATCCCACGTCCGCGACTGCCCGAAGTGCGCCTTCGACCTCCTGCTCTCCCGTGAGACGCTGAGCGAGTTCAGGGACAAGGTCTCCCGCCCGGCGACCGATCGGCTCCGCATCCCGCGGCGGCAGAAGAGCTCCTGGATCCCCTGGACCGCGGCCGCCGCCGTCGTGCTGGTGGCGATCGCCGCCTTCGCCCTCCGGACCCCGGCCCCGCCGAGGCAGGACGGGCCTTCGGCGGTCCGCCCGAAGCCGCCCCCCATCGTCCCGAAAACGGAAGTTGCCGTCGCCCCCGAGAAGCCCGTCGAGGTCCCAAAGAAGCCCGAGGTGACTCCTCCGCTCCCGCCTCCTCCGAAACCGGAGACGAAGCCGGAAGTCCCGCTGCCGAAGCCCGAGCCTCCCGTCAAGCCGCCGGAGCCTCCGAAGCCGGAGCCCTCGCCGACGAAGCCCGCGCCCACCCTGGTCGAGCGCGCGGTCGTCGCGAAAGTCACCCACACCGTGGGCGGGACCGCGCTGGGGAGGACGCTCCTGGCAGGCGACACGATCGCGACCGGCCGGCAGGAGTTCGTCACGCTCTCGCTCGACGGCTACGGCAGCCTCTACTTCCGCGAGAACTCCAAGGCCGAAATCGGTGCACAGGGCGAGATCAACCTGGTGGACGGCGAGATGATGGCCCACATCGACGGCGGCCGCCGTCTGGGGGCGCTCAAGACCCCCGTCGCCGAGGTCGAGGTCCAGGCCGCTATGTTCGACGTCCAGGTGACGAAGACGCAGACCGAAATCTCCGTCGTCGAGGGCCGCGCGGCGATCGGCTCCGTCACGACCAAGGGGCCGTCGGCGCTGGTCGCGAAGGCGGGGAAGGCGGCGGAGCTCCGCCCCCTCGACCCCGGCTTCGTCACGTGGATCCCCGACAAGCTCGCGGCCAAGCGGTTCTCCGGCTGGATCGAGGGCGAGACGTTCACGGCCCTCCAGGGCTTCAAGGCGATGGAGTTCGACGGGGCGAGCGGCCGTCGCGCCGTGGTGCAGACCGCCGAGCAGGGGACCGCCGGCCTCAAGTCGCCCTTCCCGTTCCGCGGCCGCCACGCCCTCTGGCTGCGCGTGCGGACCTACGAGGCCAAGGCCACCACGATCGGGCTCCACGTGAACGGACAATCGCTGGGCGAGGTGAAGGTCGACGCCGAGGCCAAGCCGTGGCGCTGGATCGGGCCGCTCGTGGTCACGTCCGACCGCCTCGATCTCGTCGTGGCCGCGCTCAGCCGGTCCCCTCTCTCCGCGACCAACGAGCGGAACTCCTTCCCCGTCGCGCTCGACGCCGTCTGGGTCACCACCGACCTCAAGGCGACGCCCGACAAGCTCGGCGAGGAGCGGCGCGCGTTCGACCTGGTCCTCGACGAGCCCGTCAAGTGAGCCCCCGCCCCGCCCTCCCAGTCGTTTGACACGTCGGCACCCGCGCCCTATCATCGGACCCCGAGAGGATCGTCAGGGATGAATCTTGATCGAGCCGCAGGCGCCCTCCGGATTCTCGCCCTCGCCTTGGCCACCCTCGCCCTCGCCGGCGCCCCGGCCCTCGCGCAGGAGATGCCCAAGAAGATGGGCTCGGAAAAGCAGGACAAGCGGGAGCCGGACAAGCTCAAGCGGGAGGCGGAGTCCGAGACCCAGGAGCGCGGGGCGATCAGCGGCCTCTGGGGCCGGGTCACCGAGCAGGTCGAACTCAAGGGCTACGTCGAGGCGCACTACAACAACCCCGAGTTCGGCAGCATGAAGCGGAGCGACCCAGCCCGCGCCGACCTCCACCGCCTCGTGTTCGGCCTCGAGTACGCGTTCACCGACCTGCTGAAGTTCGAGATCGAGGTCGAGTTCGAGCACGGCGGCGCGGAGATCGAGGTCGAGGAGGCGTTCCTCAATTACCAGCTCACCCCGGAGCTGGCGTTCCTGGCCGGCGGACTCCTCCTGCCGGTGGGGATGATCAACGCGGACCACATCCCCACCCGGTTCTACAGCGTGGAGCGGCCTTCCATGGACCACCTGCTCGTCCCGAGCACCTGGATGGAGCCGGGAGTGGGGGTCTTCGGCCAGCTCCCCGACGAGGGGCTTTTCGCCTGGCTGTACGCGGTGGGCGGCGTCGAGGCGTCGGGCTTCACCAGCCTCGAGGGGATCCGGGGAGGCCGGGGTGCCGGGAGGGAATCCAAGGCCGACGACCTGGCGGTCGTCGCGAGGGTTGTCTACTCGCCGCTCCAGGACCCCCGACTGACGTTCGAAGGCATGGGCGTTCCCGACGACCCGGCCCTCGCCTTCGGCGCTTCCGCCTACTGGGGCCGGGCGGACCAGGGGGAGCCGGCCCTCTCGGGCGTCGCCGTGTCGCTTCTGGAGGCGGACGTCCGGTTCCAGGCCCTCGGATTCGACCTGCGGGCGCAGGCGGCCCGCACGACGGTCCGCAAGGCTGGCCGGGTGAGCGCCTTTGTGGGCGAGACCGTGGGGGATGTGATGCAGGGGTGGTACGCCGAGGCGGCGTTCCATCTCTTCTGGCTGCTCTTCCCGGAGGACGTCCCACATCTCGCCGACGACCTCGTCGTGTTCCTCCGGTACGAGGACATCGACACCACCCGGAGCGTCGCCGACGGTTTCCTCCGGAACGACGCGGCGGATCGGCGGGTCTGGGTCGCGGGGGCGGCGTACTCCCCGATCCCGAAGGTCGTTTTCAAAGCCGACGTCGAATTCTGGAAGGACGGCCTGAACGAGCGCGTGGCCCGGTTCAACCTGGGGATCGGCCTGGTCTTCTGAGGAGGATGGGGATGCGTCGCTTCATCTGGATCTGGACCGTCGGCGCGCTGGCGTCGTCCTGCCAGTACCGGGAGGGTTATCTGGCGAAGCGGGCCCCCAGCGAAGGGCCCGCGGTCGCCGCCGGCGGCGCCGAGGACATGGCCCTGACGGGCCGGACCGGGACGCGTCTTCCCGGCCCGTACAAGCCCCGGACGCGGAACTATTACATCGCGGCGGAGGACGTCTCCTGGGACTACGCCCCCTCCGGCCGCAACCTGATCAAGGAGGAGATGGGGCTCGGGCCGTGGGGCAAGGTCCGCGCCTACGCCAAGACGCGCTACGTCGAGTACACGGACACGACGTTCTCGATGAAGAAGACCCAGCCCCTGCACCTGGGGATCCTGGGCCCGACGATCCGCGCCGTCGTGGGGGACACGCTCCGCGTCCACTTCCTCAACCTGGGCCGGGAGCCCTACAGCATCCACCCCCACGGCGTGATCTACACCAAGGACAACGAGGGCGCCGCCTACGCGGGGATTCCGGGCAAGGGACACGCCATCGCCCCCGGGGAAGCCTACACGTACCACTGGGAGGTGCCGGAACGCGCAGGCCCGGGCCCGCGGGACGGAAGCTCCGTCGTCTGGCTCTACCACTCGCACGTCAATTCCGATTTCAACATTTTCGCGGGGCTGGTCGGCACGATCGTCGTGACCGCGGCGGACAAGGCCACAGAGGACGCGCGCCCGGTGGACGTGGACCGGGAGTTCACGACGCTCTACCTGATCTTCGACGAGAACGCCGCCGGCCAGGCCTTCGAGGGCAACCTGAAGCACGCGATCAACGGATACATCTTCGGGAATCTGCCGGGACTCCGGATGAAGAAGGGGGAGCGCGTCCGCTGGTATCTCGTCGGGCTGGGCAACGAGCCCGACCTCCACACGCCCCACTGGCACGGCGAGACCGTGGTCCATCTGGGCCGGCGCACCGACGTGATCGAGCTTCTGCCGGCCTCGATGCACGTGGGGGACATGGTCGCCGAGAATCCCGGGATCTGGCAGTACCATTGCCACGTCTCCGACCACATGATGGCCGGCATGCAGGCGCTCTACACGATCGAGCCGTAGCGCGGGCCGGCTTTCCGATTCGACGTACTTCCGGCCCCCGTACCCCCCACGGGGAGGCAGGAGGAAGAAATCATGAAGCTCATCATCGCGGTCCTGGCGTTCGCGTTCGTCCCCGACGGGAAGAAGGACGAGAAGGCCCCCACGGCCGAAGCGGCGCTGGCGTGGCTCAAGTCGCTCGACGCGAAGCCCGAGTCGGCCCAGAAGCAGCCGCGCTTCCCGACCCTGACGGTCGACGACCTGAAGACGATGAAGGAGATCCGGCTGGGCGGTCACCGCGTCTCGGACGGGAAGCATGTCTTCATCGACGCCGCCGGCTTCAAGAACCTCCTGGCCCTCCCGGCGCTGGAGAAGGCGAACCTCGTGGAGGTCGACGGGCTGACGGACGAAGCGCTCGTGCCCATCGGCAAGATCACTGGCCTCACCGAGCTGAACCTCGGCGACGCCTGGGTGACGAACGCAGGGCTCAAGCACTTGGCCGGGCTGAAGGAGCTGACGCGTCTCGACCTCGGCTGGACCAAGGACGTGGGCGACGCGGGGATGCCCCTTCTCGCCAAGCTCAAGAAGCTGGAGTTTCTAGGCTTGGGGGGCACGAAGGTGACCGACGCGGGCCTCCCGGCCCTGGTGGCGCTGCCCAACCTCAAGGAACTCGCCCTCATGGGGACGGCGGTGACCGATCAGGGTCTCCAGTCGCTCGCGGCCTGCAAGGGCCTCACCTCGGTGCTCGTGGGCAAGAAGGGCAAGGTCACCCAGCAGGGCATGGATCGCCTGAAGAAGGCCCTCCCCGCCTGCACCGTGGCGATGAAATGATAACCGGGCGGTCGGGATGCCCGGTTATCACCGGGCCTTGAGCATCCCCACGAAGGCCTTCATGAAGGGCGTGTTGTCGTGCCAGGTGCGGGCGGTGACGAGGTTGCCGTCCACGATGAAGGGCTCGTCCACGTAGCGCGCGCCCCCCTGCTCGACGTCGAGCTTGCACTTGGCCACCGTCGTGAGCGTCCGGCCCGCGATCACCCCCGCCGCGGTCAGGATCTCCACGCCGTGGCAGACCGAGGCGACCGGCTTCCCCACCTCGAAGAAGTGGCGCGTGATCTCGATCAGGTCCGGGTCGTAGCGGAGATACTCGGGGGCCCGGCCGCCCGAGAGGAAGAGCCCCGCGTAGTCCGTGGGATCCACGTCCCGGAACGCGACCGTCGCCTTGAGATGGTAGCCCGGGCGCTCCTCCGTGATGTCCCACCCGTGCGGCTTCTCGTGGATCACGAGGGGGTAGACCCGCGCCTCCGGGCCCGCCACCACCACCTCGAAGCCGTCCTCCGGCAGCCGGAAGTAGGGGTAGAACGTGTCCAGCACCTCGCTGGCGTCCCCGATCGGGATCAGCACCTTCGGCATGGCTGAGTCACTCCGACTGCACTCGAAATGAGGAACGTCACCACAAAGTCACCAAGGACACAAAGTCCCCTTTGATTCTGATCCTCATAAAAATTTCTTCTTGGTGTTCTTTGTGTCTTTGTGGTGAGTCTCTTCCGCTATCGATCCGTCCGGAACGGCGAGGCCGGCAGCCCTTCTTTATTGTAGAGGTTGCAGCCGTTGGGATTGTCCGCCCACGCGTATCGCACCGCGACCGGCTTCGCCACCTTGTCGCTCCACACGACCACCGAATCGCCGTCGATCTTCGCCTCGGCCCAGACCCACTTCTTGTCGGCAGCGGCAATCGCGAACGTCTTGAGCGCCTCGCCTCCCTTGGCGACGAGGCCGCCGCCCGCGTGCTTGACCTTGACGCGGATCCGGCCCTCCTCGACCGCCATCGAGGAGTAGAGCGGACCGGAGATCTCGGCCTTCTCGCCGTAGGTCGTGCCGAGCGCCCAGATCGCGAGCCGCTTCCCGACGTCCTGCTTGTTCCGCGGGTGGATGTCCGCCGCGTCGCCGATGTCGATGATGACCGCCTGCCCGGTGTTCGGCGTCCCAAGCGTCAGCTCCTGCGCCTCGCGGAGCTCCGCCCAGGCGCTCTCGCCCGGCTCGGCCTTCGCGGGGAGGAAGTTCGCGAGTTGCACGAAGAGGAAGGGGAACTCGCCCACGCCCCAGCGCGAGCGCCAGTCCCGGATCATCGTGGGGAAGAGCGTCTGGTACTGCCTCGCGCGCCCCACGTTCGACTCGCCCTGGTACCAGATCGCCCCCTTGATGCCGTAGGGAATCACGGGCGCGATCATGCCGTTGTAGAGCGCCGTGGGAGCGTTCGGGTTGTTCGCGAAGGGCAGGGTCGGCTTCGGCGGGGCCTTCGAGAGGTCGAGGCCGACCGCGTAAGGCCACGCGCCGGCGAGCGAGATCGCCGGGCCGGGCCCCTCGAGCTTCAGCTGCTCGGCCTTCCCGTAGATCCCGCCGCCCCCGCCCGTGTCGGTGACCCGGACGGCGATCGCGTTCAGGCCGGGCTTCACCAGCGTGCCCGGGACCTTATAGGTGCGCGGCGCCTGCCAGCCGTCGGTGGAGCCGATCTTCGTGCCGTTGAAGGTCGTGATGTCGCTGTCGTCGATCGGCCCGAGCGAGAGCGTGAGCTCCCGGCCGCTCCAGGTCGCCGGGACCGCGACCTCCTTCCGGAACCAGACTACGCCGTCCAGGTTGGGGAGTCCCGCGTTCTCCCAGCTCGCCGGGAGCGTCATCGTCTTCCAGGAGCTGACGTCGACCGCGGCCTCGGACCATTTCTTCTTACCGCCCTCGTCCATGTCGGCAAACGTCTTCTCCCAGAGGACCAGCTTCTCGACGTACTCGCGCTGGAGCTCGGGGAGGCGGTCGATCGACGCCTCGATCGCCTCGATGGCGGGCTTGAAGTCGGCCATCGTCTTGAGCGCCGCGCCGCTCGTCCAGGCTTCGCAGACGGTCCCGCCCCACGAGGTGTGGACGAGACCGATCGGGACGCCGAGCTTCTCCTGGAGGTGGCGGGCGAAGAAGTAGCCGACGGCGGTCCATCCGCCGACGTTCTCGGGCCGGCACTCCTGCCACGCGCCGCCGGCCAGGTCGGCGAGCGGGGCGGCGCTGACCGCCTTCGGGACGGCGAAGTGGCGGATCTTCGGGTTGCGTGCGTCGCCGATTTCGCGCTGCGCGTTCATCGCGCCGGAGACGGTCCACTCCATGTTCGACTGGCCGCTGCAGACCCATACGTCGCCGACCAGGACGTCCTTGATCTCGACCGTCGCCTTGCCGCTGACGGTGAGCGTATGGGGCCCGCCCGCCTTGAAGGGGCCGATCCTCGCGGTCCACTTGCCGTCTTTATCCGCGACCGCCTCGGCCGACTGGTCGGCCATCCGGACGCTGAGCTTCTCGCCGGGCTCGGCCCAACCCCAGACGGGGACCGGGATCTCGCGCTGGAGGACCATATGGTCTCCGAACATCTTCGCGACGCGGGGCCCGGCCTGGGGAGGCGGGGCGAAGAGGAGGAGGGCGAGGGCGAGGAGTGTTCTCATGGGGAATGATCGTTGCAGCAAGGCGGGGGACTGTCAACCGGAAATGAGGTAGGATGTTCCGAGTGAGCCCCATGCTCAAGCGCCGCCTGGGCCTGTTCCTGGCGGGCATCTCGGGGGGTGCGGTCCTGGCGCTCTTCGCCAAGGTCGCGCTCTTCCCGCGCGTCCCGCGGGAGGTGGCGGTCGCCTGCCCGGCGTGCGCGGGGACCCCCGCGCCGAAGGTCCCGTCGGAAGCCTCCGAGGAGGGCCACGCCCGGCTCGGCCCGCCGGGGCAGGGGGAATGGCGGGCGCGCAACCCGCAGGAGAAGCTCCAGTCCTTCGACCAGTACCTCGCCGACGGGGCGAACCGGAAGTGCGGCCATCGGACCACGTTCTACATCCAGCCGCTCGCGACGCCGCCCGCGCGCCGAAGCTTCGCGGCCGGGGCGCACGAGCAGTATGAGCGGGCCGTCGGGCTCATGCGCGAGTACGGCGAGATCTTCTTCAACGTCCCGGTGAAGGTGCTGGACCCCATCCCGATGTTCGAGGAGACCTACGACGCGGCCCGCGGGCAGTGCGATGCCGGCCGCATCCTGAAACTCCTCGCCGACCGCCTGCCGCCCGACGCTCTTGTCTACATCGGGATCACCGAGGACGACCTCTGGGCGGACGACCTCAACTTCGTCTTCGGCCTGGGCAGCCTCGCGCGCCGCGCGGGGGTCTACTCGCTCCGCCGCTACCACACGAAGGACGAGGCGCTCTTCTATCGTCGTGCTTTGAAGCTCATGGCCCACGAGGCGGGCCACATCTTCTCGATCGAGCACTGCGTGACCTGGCGCTGCGTGATGCAGGGCGCCAACTCGCTCCACGAGGACGACACCCACCCGATGTACCTCTGTCCCGTCGACCTCCGGAAGCTGGAGTGGAACACCGGGTTCGACCGGATCGCGCGGGACCGAAAGCTCCTCGAGTTCTACCGCCGGCTAGGGCTCAAGGAAGACGCGGAGTGGGTGGAGGGGAGGCTGAAGCCGTGATGCGTTTTGCCCTCATGGTGCTCGTCCTGGCGCCGCCGCAGGAGAAGAAGCAGCTCACGTTCGTGACCTACAACGTGCTGGCGGACCCGGTCCTCACGAAGGAGCGCATCCCGGTGCTCCTGAAGCTCCTGAAGGAGTCCGACGCGGACGTGATCGCGCTCCAGGAGGTCGTGCCGTGGTTCACGGCGCTCCTCGCGAAGGAGGAGTGGGCGAAGAAGTACCAGACGACCACAATCAAGCCGGAGGAGGCGGGCGGTCAGTACCTCCTGTCGCGCCCCCCGATCCAGAAGGCGTCGAACCACAAGTTGGCCGGGCCGCAGGGGCGGACCGTGCTCGTCGTCACGATCAAGGTGGGCGACCGGCTGATCGACGTCGCGACCACCCATATGGAATCGCCCCTCGAGTCGGGCAAGGTGCGGGCGAGGCAGCTCGACGCGATCTTCCCGCTCCTGAAATCGGCGGAGGCGGTTTTCCTGGGCGACCTCAACTTCGGCGACGGCGAGCCCGAGGAGAAGAACCTGGACGCCGCCTTCGTCGATCTCTGGAAGGCGCTCAAGCCGGCCGACCCCGGCTACACCTGGAACATCGAGACGAGCGACATGGCGAAGAAGGGCTCGTTCGTGGGGGAGAAGAGTCGCCGGATCGACCGCATCCTGGTCCGCTCCAAGGTTTGGAAGCCCAAGGAGATCGGGATCATCGGCGATCAGCCGGTCGTCGAGGGCAAGAAGGACCTGTTCCCTTCGGATCATTTCGGGCTCGTGGGGGTCCTGACCCGAGAGTGACCCCCCCCGTACAATCCTGCCTCTTAGCTTTGTCCGGCCCAGGCCGGACAAGGCTAAGAGGCAGGATTGTACGGGCTCGGGCTGGCACGCCGATTGCGCCGCTCTCCTCACAGTGGACAACGGACGCGGAAACTGCAGGAACTGCGCAGCCCGCTGCACACCCGGAGGGAACCCATGAGAGCCATGACCACCTTCTCCCGCGGCTGGAACGCGCTCGCCATCACCCGCAGCCTCGGCAAGAAAGGCATCGAGGTCGTCACCGGCGACGAGTACGACTTCGCCCCCGCCAGCTTCTCCCGCTACGCCGTCGGCTCCTTCACCTATCCCAACGCCGACCGCGAGCCCGAAGCCTTCCTCGACGCGCTCGAGGCGGCCCTTCGCGAGTTCAAGCCCGACGTCCTCATCCCCATCCACAAAGAGGGCTACCTGATCGCCCGCCATCGCGCCCGGTTCGAGCCGCTCGTCAAGTTCGCCCTCCCGACGATCGAGCAGATCGAGCAGGTCCACGACAAGGGGACCCTCGCCCACTACTGCACCCGGGAGGGCGTCCCGATCCCGCGGACCGTCGTCCCCGAAAGCCGCGACGAGTTCGTCGCCGCGGCGCGCGGGTTTGCCTACCCCGCCTTCGTTAAAGTCCGCCAGTCGGCCGCCGCGGTCGGCGTGAAGAAAGTCGCCGATGCGAAGGAGGCGGTCGTCGCCTTCGACGCCTTCGCGGCCGACCTCGACCTCGGCGATGGAAGCTGGCCGCTCCTCCAGGAAGGCGTCCCCGGCGACGACTACTGCGCGACCTTCCTTTTCGAGCACGGCCGGCCTCGCGCGACCATGACTTATCACAACCTGCGCTCCTATCCCGCCCGGAGCGGAACGGGCGTGCTTCGCGAGACCGTCTCCGCCCCCGCGATCGAGAAGATCGGGGAGGAACTGCTCACGACATTGGCATGGCATGGCGTGGCCGAGATCGACTTTCGCTGGGACGGGAAGGACGGGGCCCCGGTGCTGATCGAGGTCAACCCGAGATTCTGGGGCGGCCTCCCCCAGGCGGTCGAGGCCGGATGGGACTATCCGCACCTGCTTTTCAGACTCGCGCTCGAAGGCCGCGTCGACCCCGTCGAGCCGCACGCCGCGCGCGTGCGGACCGAGACGCCGGTCATGGCGATCCTGGCCACGCTGCACGAGGTCATCCACGACGAGCCGCGCATGGAACAGATGAAGTACGCGTTCCGGAAGTTGAAGGGCGGATATGTGAGGGGCAACCGGCGCAAAGCCCTCCGGTCCTTCCTCCGGAACCTGAAAGCGACGGTCGACGTCCGGGGCCGCTGGAGGCGGACGCGGGAACTCTTCCGAGACCATCGGGACACGGTCTCGGACGTCTTCCGCTGGAACGACCCGCTCCCGGCGCTCGGGATCTTCTACCCGGTCGCCGTCTTCCTGAAACACGGGAAGGTCACGACCGAGCTCCTCGTCTCCGAGGGCCGGGCTGCTGC
The DNA here is from genome assembly GCA_964604905.1 of uncultured Planctomycetales bacterium. Classification (GTDB taxonomy): domain Bacteria; phylum Planctomycetota; class MHYJ01; order MHYJ01; family JACPRB01; genus JACQFK01. Next base: position 5,813 of record CAZSCC010000622.1, on the reverse strand, counting down.
GAGAAAACCGGCGCAATAACCGACATGATCAACCACAGAGGCACAGAGCAGACCCTCAAGAAAAGATTCTCTGTGCGCTCTGTGCCTCTGTGGTGATCGAGTGACGAAGAAGCGGAAGGTCCTGCTCGGGGTCGGCGCCCTCCTCGCGCTCGTGGCCGCGACCGACGCGGGGATCTACGCGTGGTCCCACTGGAGGAGCGGGCCGCGTATCGGCCTGTCGATCTCCGACGTCTGGTACGACGCGACCCAGATCAATCCCGCCCCCTACGCCGCGGCCCTCGCACAGGCGGGCGCGAAGGTCCGCACCCTCTCGCCGGGAGACGACCTCGACCGCGTCCTCGAGGGCCTGGACGGGATCGTCCTGGCCGGAAGCCACGAGGACGTCGACCCGGCGCTCTACGGGGGCGACCCGTCCAGGGTCTGGGGCGTCAACCGCGCGCGGGATGACTTCGAGATCGAGCTCCTCCGCCGCGCCGAGGCGCGCGGCCTCCCGGTCCTCGCGGTCTGCCGCGGCGCGCAGTTGCTCGCCGTCGCCCACGGAGGCAAGCTCCGGGCGCTCGAGGGCGACTCCGCGAAGCGCCACGGGGTCGGCCTGAAGAGCCTCTCGGCCCACACGGTCCGGATCGATCCCTCGAGCCGCCTCCACGGGGCGATGGGGGAGGGCCCCCACCCGGCGAGCTCGACCCACTTCCAGGCGATCGCCGACCCGGGCCCGCGGCTCCGCGCGACGGCCTGGGCGGAGGACGGCGTGATCGAGGCGGTCGAGCTCCCCGGGCCGCGCTTCGTCGTCGGCGTCCAGTGGCATCCCGAACTGGAGTCGCGCCGCGCTCCTTTCCGACTCCTTGTGGAGGCCGTCCGGCGGCGGTAGGATGGCGGGCGGAGGTGCCGCCATCGGGTTCATGAGCTGGACGTTCTCCTTCTTCCGCCTCTTCGGGGTCTCCGTCCGCGTCCACTGGTTCTATCCCGTCCTCGTGCTCGCCTACGTCCTGCGCGGCGCGGTGGAGGGCGGCACCCTGATGATGGCGTGGTACGCGCTCCTGATGCTCGCCCTCATGATCACGACGCTCGTCCACGAGTACGGCCACTGCTTCGCCGCCCGCTCGGTCGGAGGCCACGCCGACCAGATCCTCCTCTGGCCGCTCGGCGGCCTCGCCTACGTGGGCCACGGCGGCGCTCCCCGCGACGACATCAAGGTAGCGGCCGGCGGCCCGGTCACCCACATCCCCATGGCCGGGATCTGCGCCGGCATCCTCGCCCTCCGCTACCCGTGGGACTGGGACTGGATCAACCTCTTCGCGACCTGGTACCCGTTCTATCCCTTCTCCGATTTCTTCTGGGACAACTTCACGGTCGGACTCCTCAAGCTCCAGATGGTCCTCTTCTTCTTCAACCTGCTGGTCCCGGCCTATCCGCTCGACGGCGGACGCATCCTCACGAACTTCCTCCTCATGCGCTACGGCCGCGACCGGGCCGCGATCGTCACCACCTACTTCTCCATCCCGATCGGGATCGCCATCACGATCTGGGGCTTCCTCCAGCGCGACTTCATGTTCGGCCTCATGGGCCTCTGGGTCCTCTACGAGGCGTGGCAGATCCGCCGGCTGGCCGCGATGGGCGAGATCGAGGCCCACCCGATGTTCGCCGGCGCCCCCCAGTTCGACTACATGCCCGACCGCGAACCGCCGCCGCGACGCAAGGGCTTCTTCGCCCGCTGGCGGGAGCGCCGCGCCCAGAAGGCCCGCGCGCGCGAGGCCGAGCGCGCCGACGCCCTCCGCTCGAAGGTCGACACCGTCCTGGAGAAAGTGACCCGCGAGGGCATCGGCAGCCTGTCGTCGGACGAGAAGCGGGTCCTTGACGAGGCCTCGAAGCGGTCGCGGGGGCACGAATGAGGGCGCCCTTCGCCTGGGCCGCGATCCTCCTCTTCGGCTGCTCCTCCGCGCCCGGCCCGGCGGAGCTGGAGGTGGCCGTCGAGGTCGCGTTCCTGGAAGGCCCCACGGCCGACCTGGACGGGAACGTCTACTTCAGCGAGATCACCAGCGAGCGCATCCTCCGGCTCTCGACCGACGGGAAGCTCACGACGTTCCGCGAGCGCTCGGGCGCCGCCAACGGGAACCTATTCGATCTGCAGGGCCGCCTCGTCACCTGCGAGGGGGGCGCGAAGCGCGTCACGCGCACCGATCTCAAGACCGGAAAGATCGAGGTGCTGGCCGACCGCCTGGGCGGCCCCAACGACCTGACGATCGACGGGAAGGGCCGGCTCTATTTCACCGACCGCGGCCCCGGCGAGGCGGGGGCGGTCTTCCGCATCGACCCCGACGGCACGCTCACGCGCCTCCTCAAGGACCCCGAGATCGAGAAGCCCAACGGGATCGTCGTCGCGCCCGACGACCGGACGCTCTACCTGGTCGAGGCCAACTGGGCGCGCGGCGGCGCGCGGATGATCCGCGCCTACGATCTCCTGCCCGACGGCTCGCTCGCCCGCATGCGCGTCTTCCACGATTTCTCCCCGGGCCGCAGCATGGACGGCCTGAGCATCGACTCGGCGGGGAACGTCTACGGGGCGGGCGGGCTGAGCCGCGTCCCGAAGGGCGGGACGGTGACGCTCGACACGAAGGCCGGCATCCATGTCCTCGCCCCCGACGGCCGCCTCCTGCGGTTCATCCCGGTCCCCGAGGACTCGGTGACCAACTGCTGCTTCGGCGGCCCCGACCTCAAGACGCTCTACGTGACGGCGGGGAAGACGCTCTTCAAGACTCGCGTCGAGGTCCCCGGAACGAGGAGGTAACCCATGCGCCGCTCGCTCGCGCTCCTCCTGCTGACCTCCTGCGCCGCCTCGCGGCCCGAGGTGCTGGGCCGCTTCGAGCAGGTCGCCGGCCCGATGCCCGACGCCTCGCGTCGCGTGCCGCTCGACCTGCAGGTCCACGACGAGACGCGCCTCGAGAAGCACACCCGCAAGACCGTCTCCTTCGCGGTGGAGGAAGGCGACCGGGTCCCCGCGTTCCTCCTGGTGCCCCACGACCTCAAGGGGCGCGCCCCCGCGATGCTCTGCCTCCACCAGACCACCAAGATCGGGAAGATGGAGCCGGCCGGGATGGGGATCAAGAACCTCGCCTACGCGGCCGAACTGGCCGATCGCGGCTTCGTGACGATCGCGCCCGACTACCCGAACTACGGCGACTACAAAGTCGACCCCTACGCGCGGGGCTACGCGAGCACCACGATGAAGGCCATCTGGAACCACATGCGCGCGGTCGATCTCCTCCAGTCGCTCCCCGAAGTCGATCCGGGCCGCATCGGTGCGATCGGTCACTCGCTGGGCGGCCACAACTCGATCTTCGTCGCCGTCTTCGACCCCCGGATCCGCGCGATCGTCTCGAGCTGCGGCTTCAACGCCTTCCCGAAGTACATGAAGGGCAACCTGAAGGGCTGGAGCCACAAGGGTTACATGCCGCGGATCGCCGAGCTCTACGGGGCCGACCCGGCGAAGATGCCGTTCGACTTCCCCGACCTGGTCCGCTCGCTCGCCCCGCGCGCCTTCTTCATCAACGCCCCGGCGGGCGACTCGAACTTCGAGGTCTCGGGCGTGAAGGACTGCGTCGAGGCCGCGCGCCCGCTCTACGCCTCTCTCGGCGCGGCCGACGCGCTGGTCGCCGTGCATCCCGAGTGCGGGCACGATTTCCCACCCGAGGTGCGGGGGCAGGCCTACGCCTTCCTCGAGCGATCGCTGAGGAAGTAGGATCCAGGCGAAGCACGAATCACCGGAGGGACCCCCGTTCTTTGATTCGTGATTCGTGATTCGTGATTCGGCCGGGTTACTTCTCCAGTTCCTTCTTGATCACGGCCGCCCTTTCGAGAAGCGCCTCCACTCTCTTGATCCGGTCCGGCCTCACGACGTAGACCTCCCCCTCTTTGACGAGATAGGCAGTCCGGAATGCATCAAGGGCCTGCCGCCGGACCGCCTCGATCAGCCCGGCGACCGTCCGGTCGCGGTGCTCGAGGAGCAGGAAGGTGCCCGTGCGGTCCTCGAACATCCCCGTGACGGCCGCGTCCAGGCACCGCTCGGCGATGCGGTCGAGGTCGTGGCGCATCGTGCCGTTGAATTCCTCGATCACGCCGTTCAGCTCGGCGTGGAGCGCGTCCAGCGACTCCGCCTTCTGATCGTCCACGTAGCGGCCGGGCTTCACGCGGAGACGGCCGTCTTTCTCCTCGAACCCGTCCTCCAGCACCGCGGCCAGGATCTCGTCCGACTTCCGCCGCTGCTCCTTCATGAGGGCCATCGCGCGCTCGGCGAGGAGCATCCGGACCCGACCGTTCTTCAGGAACTCGACGAGAGTGAGCTCCTGCTCGCGGCCCATACCGATCTCGGGGATCAGTTTCTCGAAGCGGACCTGGAGCGCCGCCGAGACCCGCTCCGCCTCCTTCACGAGGGGAGCGAGCTCCTCGAGCGGGAGGTTGAAGGAGAGGCCCGGCGGGTCTCCGTCGGTGATCCCGCCGATCGCCTCGGCCCCGCCCTCCTGCGCCTGCCGGAGAAGGCGCCCCAGGACGAGGAGGATGCCGGCGTCGGAGGTCAGCGCCGCCCGCGCGGCTTCGTCCTTCACCTGGGCCGCCTGCTGGAGGTAGGGCTTCTCGCAGGGCTTGAGCTGGTCGAGGGTCCCGAGCGTGCCGGCGATGAAATCCGTCGCGCTCGAGGCGGCGACGCGGAGCTTTCCGTCCGCGCCCCGTTCCAAGCCGCCCAGGAAGATCGAGTCCATCAGCTCTTCGAGGCCGAACTCCCGGAGCTCGGCGGGATGGCGGTGGAAGAACGCGACGCGGAACGCGGGATCGCTCCACGCCTCCTTCGCGCGCCTGTCGAGCGGGCTCTCTCCGGCCATCCGCTTCACGAGCTCGTCGCAGCGGCGGTTGAAGTCCTTCATCGCCTCCCCGGCGCGGGAGATCCGGGCCGCGAGGCGCTCCATCCCGATCGTCCGCTCGGGGCGGAGCTGCAGGTCGCCGTTCGCATCGGTCGTGAAGAGGTGGTCCTCGTAGAAGCCCAGGGGGTCGCGCTCGAGGCGTGCCGTCCGGCCGCCCAGGAGGACGTCGATCTTCTCCCGGATCGCCTGCGCGCCCCACTCGTTCGCGGCCGCCTCGGCGAGCCTCCCGGAGATCCCCTCCTTCGAGATCCTAGAGGCGAGCTCCTTGAGGGCGGCGTCCAGGTCCTCCTGGGCGGGGGCGAGCAGGAGTGCCAGGGCGAGGGCGATCATGGGTCCGTTCTCCGAAGGACTGCCTCGTATGTTCCGGGATGGCCGGAAAAGTTACAACACTTGTGAATGGGCCCGTCGGATCCGCCCTTGCGGTGCCCGGATCCGCGCGGTAGCATAGCTCCGGCGACCGGGGTTTGATGCGTCACGGAGCCGAGGCATGGCCGGTTGCAGGATCCTGGTCGCCGAAGACGATCCCAGGGTCCGCCGCCTCATCCGCGAGTGCCTGGTCCTCGCCGGATACGAGGTGGAGGTCAGCGAGGACGGCCGCGACGCGCTCGGCCGCTACCGCCCCGGCACCTACGATCTCCTGATCCTCGACTCGATGCTCGCGCGCCGCTCGGGCCTCGAGCTGGTGGCGCAGATCCGTAACGCAGGCGACCCCGTGCCGATCATTCTGACCTCGGCGTCCGCCCCCGGGATGGGCCGCGTGGAGCCGTTCGCGTTCACCTACCGGGTCGAGCTCCTCCGCAAGCCCTTCGGCATACGCGACTTCCGTGCCGCCGTCGAGCGCGCCACGCGGCGGCCCGGCGGCTGATCGCGGCTGGCGTAAAGCTGCCTCGCAGGTTTACGCCA
>CAZSCC010000621.1:0-15188 GCA_964604905.1 uncultured Planctomycetales bacterium | reverse complement strand
TGCTGCCGTCGCGGTAGACCGCGATCGCCTTCACCCCGTGCTTCCAGGCCTGGACGTAGGCGTCCATGACGTCTTCGACAGTCGCCGTTTCCGGCAGGTTCACGGTCTTGCTGATCGCGCCGGAGATGAACGGCTGGACCGCGCCCATCATCTTGATGTGGCCCATCCAGTGGATGAAGCGCTGGCCGGTCTTGCCGCACTTGTTGGCGCAGTCGAAGATCGCGAGGTGCTCCTCCTTCAGGTGCGGCGCCCCCTCGATCGTCATCCGGCCGCAGAGGACGTCGTTGGACTGGTCGATCTCCGCGTCGGAGTAGCCCAGCTTGCCGAGGATCGTCTCCTCGGGCTTGAGGGCGAGGCGCTTCACGGCCTCCTCGCCGAGGACGAACGCGTTGAACGCATGGGCGAGTTCGAACACCTTGGGGAGTTGCGCCTCGATACGCGCGATCTCACCCGCGGTGAGCCCCCTCTCCGCCAGGGCCCGGTCGTTGATCGGCGCCGCGCTCTTGAGCGTGTTCGTCCCGCAGACGAACTCGATGATCTCGCGCGACTGCTCCCTCGTGTAGCCGAGCCGCCGGAGCGCCTCGGGCACGGATTCGTTGACGATCTTGAAGTAACCGCCGCCGGCCAGCTTCTTGAACTTGACGAGCGCGAAGTCCGGCTCGACGCCGGTAGTGTCGCAGTCCATCAGGAGGCCGATCGTTCCCGTCGGTGCGAGCACGGTGGCCTGCGCGTTCCGGTAGCCGTAGAGTTCGCCCAGCGCCACCGCGTCGTCCCAGTCCTCGCGCGCCGCCTTGAAGAGGTTTTGCGGGCAGTCCTCGGGCCGGATCGCGTAGGACGCGTCGCGGTGCATCTTCATCACCTTGAGGAAGGGCTCGCGGTTCTTCTCGTAGCCGGGGAAGGGCCCCTTCGTGCGGGCGACCTCGGCCGACTGGCGGTAGGCGCGGCCGCACATGATCGCGGTCAGCGCCGACGCGATCCCGCGGCCCCGATCGCTGTCGTAGGGGATCCCGAGCAGCATGAGGAGCGTGCCCAGGTTCGCGTATCCCAGGCCCAGCGGTCGGTAGTCGTGCGAGTTCTTCGCGATGTCCCGGTTCGGGTAGCTCGCGAAGTCGACCACGATCTCCTGCGCGGTGATGAAGACCTCGCAGGCGTGGCGGTAGCGCTCGATGTCGAACATCCCCTCGGGCGAGAGGAACTTCGTCAGGTTGAGCGACGCCAGGTTGCAGGCCGAGTCGTCGAGGAACATGTATTCGCTGCAGGGGTTCGACGCGTGGATCTTGTCCGTGTTCGGGCAGGTGTGCCACGCGTTGATGGTGGTGTCGTACTGGAGGCCCGGGTCGGCGCACTTCCAGGCGGCGGTCGCGATCTTGCCCCAGAGGTCGCGCGCCTTGTAGGTCTTCGCCGTCTTCCCGTTGATGCGCCACTTGGTGTCGAACGTGCCGTCGGTCTCGACCGCCTTCATGAACTCGTCGCCGACGCGGACGGAGTTGTTGGAGTTCTGGCCGCTGACGGTGTGGTAGGCCTCGCCGTTGAAGTCGGAGGGGAAGCCGCCGTGCTCGATGAGGACCTGGGCCTTGTGCTCCTCGTTCATCTTCCAGTCGACGAAGCGCTCGATGTCGGGGTGGTCCATGTCGAGGCAGACCATCTTGGCGGCGCGCCGCGTGGTGCCGCCCGACTTGATGGCGCCGGCCGACTTGTCGTAGATCTCGAGGAAGCTCATGAGGCCGCTCGAGGTCCCGCCGCTCGAGAGCCGCTCGCCTTCCGCGCGGATCCGGGAGAAGTTCGTCCCGGTGCCGGAGCCGAACTTGAAGATGCGCATCTCGCGCTTGACCAGGTCGGCCATGTCCATGAGGTCGTCGCCGACCGACTGGATGAAGCAGGCCGAGAGCTGCGGGCGGGTGTAGGAGTCGACGGTCTCCTCGATCGCGTTCGTCGTCTTGTTCCACTGCCAGCTGCCGACGGCGCGCCCGGTGATGCCGTACTCCTGGGCGAGTCCGCAGTTGAACCAGACGGGCGAGTTGAAGGCGCCCAGCTGGTTGACGAGCATGTAGGTGAGCTCGGCCTCGAAGGTGTCGGCGTCCTCCACGTCGGCGAAATAGCCGCCGAACTCCTCGCCCGACCTCCGGATGGAGCGGGCGACGCGGGTCACGGTCTGGCGCGCGCTCGTCTCATGGCCGCTGCCGGGGACGCCGGCCTTGCGGAAGTACTTGGAGGCGATGATGTCGGTGGCGAGCTGGGTCCAGGACTTCGGGATCTCGATGTCCTTGAGCTCGAAGACGGTCGATCCGTCGGGGTTGCTGATCTTCGAGGTCCGCCGGTCCCACTCGATCATGTCGAAGGGATCGACCCCGGGGGTCGTGTAGACCCGCTTGAACTTGACGCCCTTCGCCTTCGAGGCCTGCAGGCGGCGGGTCTTCTTCGACTTGAGTTCCGTGGGTGCTGAACTGGTCTCGATCGCCGGCGCAGCGGCACTCTTGGCAAACAGGCCTTCCATGGTCTCCTCCTCTCACCCCGCGGCGGGACAATATCTCTTCTGAACTTTTTGATTCTCGAGTGAATGAACTTCGGCGATGCGGCGGGACCGGCGACCTCTCTCCAGGCTTACGGTCCGGCGACTCCTCTCCCTATCTTGTGCGTCGGGCGGCTAAAGTAGGCTCGAATCGGGGTGCACTCCCCAGAACCCCTCTCCACTACCTGTACCACGTACGGTGGGACTATACCCCCAGCCCTAGGGGATTGTCAAGGAGCCGGGCCCGATTCTCGATAAAAATTTTAACGCGGTTCTCACGGATAGAAGTCCGCGTATTGCGGACATCGAGAAACCGTAAAGTAATATTTTTGGAGATTAGGGAGAGGAGGAGATAGGGAGATTAAGGAGATGAGGAGATAAGAATGGGAAGATGAGAAGAATTGGAGAGGAAGGGGAGAGGGGATCAGAAGTCCTTGCGGGGAGCCGTGGGGGTCGGCGTCTCCCGCTTTCCCCGGCGCAGGACCGCCGTGGACTTCGCGCCTTTCAGATTTTCCCGGACGTCCCGGATCGAGGCGACCTTCTTCCCGTCGATCTCGAGGAGGATGTCGCTCTTCCGGAGGCCGGCGGACTCCGCGGCCCCGCCCTCGTCGAGTTGCACGACCACGAGGCCCTGGCCCTCGGGCAGGTCGAGCTGCGCCCGGAGCGCCTCGGTCACCTTCTCGAACGAGGCGCCGGCGGCGCGGAAGGTCCCCCGCTCGTCCTCCGCCTCGAACGCGGGAGGGAGCGGGAACTTCGGGACCCGGAAGCCGCGGGGAAGCCCGGGCAGGCCGCCCTTGAAGCTGACGCGCGCCCCGCCGTAGTCGATGCCCTCCTCCGTGACGCCGTACCGGGCGGCGATCTCCTTGTGGTCGGCCAGGAACTTCGGGATCGACTCCGCCTCGGCCGTCTTCGACGCGCCCTGCTCGTCGACGTACTCCAGCTTGACGGCGCCCGCCTTGTCCTTGTGGAACGTGAGGGGCGAGCTTCCGTCGCCGGGGGCGATCTTGTAGGTTGAATCGCCGTTGACCGACTGTACCGTGACGGAGCTCCCGCGAAAGCCGAAGCCGGGGAGGGCGCGCCTCGGGGCGGGCGCCTTGGGTTTCTCGGCCATGGAGTCGAGCACCGCCCGGACGCGCTCGCGGACCTCGGGGTCGTCGCCCGCCAGCGCCTTCCTGAGCGCCCCTTCCGCGGGCTTGCCGATCTTCCGGAGCTCCTCGGTCGCCTTCTCCCGGACGGCGAACTCGTCGGCGCCCAGCTGCTTGACGAGCTCGTCGATCCTCCGGGCGGAGTCGTCCTGCGTGCCCCGAGCGAGGGCCGGCAGGCCCGCGCCGAAGGAGGGGAAGGCGGCGGACAGGAGCAGCGCGGCGATCAGCATCAGGGTCGTCCTCTCAAATTCCGGGACATTGGTAGGGATGCGCCCCGGAAAGTTCGGAGGAAATCGCGGGACGATCTCGAGCCGTGCGTTCGTCCCGGGCCACACTCCAATCCCATTTACAGAAGACGACACCTCTGAAATTAGGATGGCCGACAGGCCCCCGGGCGCTACTTGCCGCCCACGCCTCGAACGCGCGCGGGAGAGCCGGGGGACTCTTCGACCTCGACCCGCAGCGGCTCGGCGCGGCCCGCGAGCGTGAACGTCAGCGCGTGCCGGCCTTCCTTGAGGTCGAGCTCGATCGTCTCCGCGGCCGCGACCGCCGCGCCGTCGACGTCCAGCGCGAGGCCCTTCGCGGAGTTCAGGCGGAGACGGACCTTCCCGGGAGTGGTCACCTCGATCTCCGCGCGCACGGCCTTCAGCCCCTCGACGGGCAGCTCGCCCGAGACGCGCGCGTAGACGGGCACCCAGGCGGTCCCTTCCTGCACGCGCCAGCGGCGGATCGCCGGCGCCGCGCCCACCGCGTAGGGGCCGGGCTTGCCGAGCTCCGAGAGGAAGCGCACCAGGTCCAGGAACTCTGGGTCGGTCAGCAGGTCGGCGAGCCCCGCGGGCATCACCGACCCGATGAGCTTCGACTGCTCGATCGACTTGACCGGGATCACGATCTCGTCGCGGATCGCGTCGCGCAGGACGAGCTCGGCGGTCGTCTCGCGCACGCGGATGCCGCTGAGGACGTCGCCCGACTTCGTCATCACCGCCATCGAAACGTAGCCTTCCTTGCTCTTCTTCTCGGGCAGGAGCACCGACTCGACCAGGTATTCGACGGGCGCGCTCGCACCGAGCGAGAGGAGGTCGGGGCCGACGGCGCCGCCTGCGCCGCCGATCGCGTGGCACTGGAAGCAGCTGAGCTCGCGGCGGTGGAAAAGCGCCTCGCCGCGCGCGGCGTCGCCCTTCGAGAGGGCCTCGGCCGCCAGCCCCTTGAGCTCGGCGTCCGACATCTCGCGGTGGCGCGTCTTGAGCCCGACCGCCTTGTTCAGGATCGCGGCCAGCCCCGGCTCGCTGCGCCCCGCGGCGTAGAGGGCGCGGAGCCCGAGCCGCGCGGCGTCGGCGGTCAGCTTCGCGGGGTCGATCGCCGAGGCGAGCGCCTCGGCGCCCCCCTTCCGCTGCAGGAAGACCGTGAAGAGTTCGACCGGATCGACCGTGAGCACCCCCGGCGCGTAAGTGGCCGCGACCTTGACGTCGAGCGCGGCCAGCCCCAGCACGCCCACGAGGCGGGTCGGCGCGGGCCGGTCGGAGGTGATCAGGCCCTTGAAGAAGTCGATGGAGGCCTGACCTCCGAGGAGCGCGAGGGCGTCGACCGCGGCGCGGCTCCCGGTCTCGGCGCGCTTCGCCAGCTCGGGGCGGAGGGCCTCGAGCTTCCACGCGCCGGCCAGGCGGAGGGCATCGTCCGAGACGTCGAAGTAGTTCCGGATGCGCGCGAGGTCGCCGTCGGGCTTCACGTTCCGCTCGCGGGCCGCGCGGGCCAGCGCGGCGAAGATGCGGGGCTGGAGGAGCGCCTCGTTGGCGCCGTTGAAGATCTCCTTGAGTTCGACCGGGCCGCCGATCGCGGCGATCACGCCCAGCGAGTTCTCGCGCGTCTCGGGCCCGAGGTGGCGGCCCTTGAACTTGTCGACATGGGTCTTGAGCACGGCGGGCGAGCGGGCCGCCTGGAGCGCGAAGTCGCGGTGCTTGTCGTTTCCGCCGAACGTGACCCGTCCCGCCTCGAACCCGGCCATCCAGACGGGCTGGAGCTCGACGGTCGTGAGCCAGAGGGAGTACTCGAGGAAGCGGTCCATCGGCCGGTCGAGGGCGCGGAGCGCGATCTCGGCCGAGTGCTCCATCGGGATCTCTTTGAGCGCGCGGACCGCCTCGAGGCGGACGCGCGGGTGCTCGTCGGCGACCCGCGGCTCCAGCAGGAGGAGCGCGTCCTTCACGCGGCCCGCCCGGTGGGCGAGGATCCGCACCGCCGCGGCGCGGGCGCGCGGCTCCTTCGCCTGGAGGACGGTCTTCAGGAGCCCGATGTCCGTGACGCCCATCGTCTCGGTGGCCCAGAGGGCCTCGAGGCGGAGCGCGTCGTCGTCGGGTCCCAGCGCCTTCGTCCAAGCGGCGATCGCGGGGAGGACCTCCTTCGGGTCGCGCTCGGCGAGCGCGCGTTTGGCGAAGTGGCGAGTCCAGTCCTCGGGCGCGCGGAACTGCTCGAGGAGGTCCTTCACGGGCATCGCGGCGAGCTTCGGGCGCTCGACGAGCGGGCGCCCCTTCGCGGTGACGCGCCAGATGCGCCCGTGGGTCTTGTCGCGGCGCGGGTCGCGGAAGCCGACCTCGCCGTGGTTGATGATCGGGTTGTACCAGTCGGCGATGTAGATCGCGCCGTCGGGGCCGATCCGGATGTCGACGGGGCGGAACGCTCGGTCGGTCGAGGTGATCAGGTCGGGCATCTGCTTGGAGGAGAAGCCGGCGCCGTCGTCGGAGATCGCGTAGCGGGCCACCCGGTTGGCACGGAAGTCGTTCGCGAGGATGTGGCCCTGCCAGTCGTCGGGGAAGTGGCGGCCGCTCACGATTTCATGCGCGCAGAGCTTGGGCTGGCCGGGGTTGAGGCCGGGGAAGAAGCGGTCGGCGCTCGGGAAGTGCGGGTACGTGGCGCCGGGCATGAGGAAATGGATGCCGTCGCCGCCCGCGCCGTCGGTGCCGAAGGACTGGCCCCAGCGGTCGAACGCGTGGCCCCAGGGGTTGCACATGCCCTTCACGAAGATCTCGAGCTCCATCGTCGAGGGGCGGAAGCGCCAGATGCCCGCGCCGCCCAGGCGCCGCGGCCCGTGAGGGGTCTCGATGTGGCTGTGAATGTAGATCGACTGGTTGAAGTAGAAGTCCCCTTCGGGGCCCCAGCGGAAGGTGTGGATGATGTGGTGCGTGTCCTCGGTGCCGAAGCCCGAGAGGAGGACGCGGCGGCGGTCGGCCTTACCGTCGCCGTCCGTGTCGCGGAGGTGGACGAGTTCGGTGGAGTTCGCCACGTACGCGCCGCCGTCGCCAGGCTCGATGCCGGTGGGGATGAAGAGCCCGTCGGCCCAGACGGTCGAGCGGTCGGCCTTGCCGTCGCCGTCGGTGTCCTCCAGGATCACGATCTTGTCGTTGGGGACCTCGCCGGGGAGGACCTGGGGGTAGACGGTCGACGTCGCGACCCAGAGGCGGCCGCGGTGATCGAAGTTGATCTGGGTGGGCTTCGCCACGAGCGGGTCGGCGGCGAAGAGGGTGACCTCGAAGCCGTCGGCGACCTTGAAGGTCTTGCGCTCCAGCTCCGGATCGGGAGGGACGTCCTGCTTGGCCTGAAAGACGAGCAGGAAGAGAAGGGCGTGCATCATTTCTCGCGCTCCAGGACATACGTGTGGGCCACGGGGACGCGGAGCTTGGCGATCTCCGCCTCCTTCTCCGCCACGATCGGGTCGAACTGCGGGAACTCGGGGGCGAGATGCCCCTGCTCCTTCTTCCGGAACCCGAAGATGTAGGTCTCGTTCTGCGGGCGCCAGCGGTTGAAGTACTGGAAGTTCTTGGAGACGATCGTCTCCCGGAGTTTCGCGGCCTGCTCGTGGGCGGGGCCCTTGTGGAGGGGGAGCCCGCGGGCCCACTGCGACTCGGTGCCGCTGAAGATCGTCCGGCCGTCGATCTTGAGCGTGTAGAGGCCGCCGTTGAGGCTCGTGACCTTGAGGACGCGCTCCTCGTCGGCGGGGAGCGACTCGTCGAGCGCGGTGAAGCGCATGGACGTGGTGGAGGCCTTCAGGTCCTCGACCTTCACTCCCTGGGTCTTCGCCTGGCCGAGCGGGTCGAGTTCGATCTGCCAGACGCGGGGGGCGAGGGCGAGCGCCTTCTCGATCGCGAGGGCGGCGCGGCGGTACCCCAGGGCGTTGAGGTGGATGCCGTTGTCGGTGAAGGGCTCTTCCTTCGCACCGCTGCCCAGGCCCTCGTAGAGGTCGACGAACGCATGGCCGCGCTTCGCGGCGACCTTCGAGAGGGCATCGACGTAGAGCCGGAGCTCCTCGTTGTGCCGGGCGGGGTCGGGAAGCGGAGGGCCGAGGTCCTCGTGCCGGATGGGGGAGAGGATCACGATCCGGGCGCGAGAGGCCTCGAGCATGTCGAGCATCCGGCCGAGCCCTTCCCCGAACTTCGCCAGGCCCTTCTCGCCCTCGAAGGACTCGTTCATGCCGTAGGCGAGGAAGATCGTCGAGGGCTTGAGGTCGGCGACGTGCTGGGTGAGGTGTTTGAACCCGTCCTCGGGCCGGCCGAAGCCGGAGCGCGCGTGCCCCCAGACGGTGTCGCCGCTCCACCCGAGGTTGCGGAAGGTGACGGTCCGGTCCTTGTAGCGCGTGGTGAGGAGCGCCTCGAGGGAGTTGTGCTTGAGGTCGCGTTCGACGAACGTGTTCCCGATGAAAGCGACGCGTTCCCCGTCGCGGAGCTCGAAACCGGCCCCCGCCGGCGCGAGGAGGAAGAGCCACAGAAGAGCTGTCTTCACGGTCCCCCCGGCTGTTCGCCCGAACCGACACCCGCTCTCGAAAGCTGTTCCGGATTAGCCAACAGTATATACGCTTCCGATCCGCCGACTCACGCGAATAATGGAGTCGGGGGGGCGGGCCGCTCAGCAGCGAACGGGCCGCGTGACCCGTTCGACCGTCGCCCGGAAGTCGGCGAGGCTGAACGGCTTCTGGAGGAAGGCGATCCGTTCGTAGCCCTCGCAGGAGGAGCGGATCTCGTTCGGGAGGAAGCTGGACATGAGGAGGACCGGGACGCTCTCGCCCCGGCTGCGGAGCTCCTGGACGACTTCAACGCCTGTCTTGACGGGCATCATCACGTCCAGGATCACGAGGCCGAATCGCCCGCCTCCCTCGTAGGTCCGCAGCGCGTCCTCTCCGTCGTGGCACATCTCGGCGCTGTGGCCCATCTGGGTCAGAATTTCCCGGATGAGGGTGCAAATCTGCACCTCGTCGTCGGCGACGAGGACTCGAAGGATGTCCCCCGAGCTGCCCATCCCCTGCCTCCCTCATCCGATTCAACAGTGCACGGGGCGCGGCGTCCAGGGATTCCATTTCTAATTGAACCCGGGACGCCTGTTGAAGGAACGCCCGGACGGCGTAGAATGTTTCACGGATGAGGCACGAGGACTTCTTCGACCTCCGGATCGCGACGCTCTCGCCGGGCGAAGAGCCGCCTCCCCGCGCGCACGTCGCGCGGATCGAGGAGCCGTCGGGGGGGGAGATCGAGCGACGCGTCGCGGAAGGCTGGTTCTACAAGCCGTGCTACGTGACGTACGTGATCGACGTCCCGGAGTCGCTGGACGCCTACATCGAGCGGAGCTTCCGGTCGGGGACGCGCAACAAGCCGCGCAAGCTCCTCCGCGAGGTGCCGGGGCGGTACCGGCTGGTCGTCGACGAGGACGGCGGGAGCTTCGCGGACTTCCGGGCGCTCTACCGCCGGGTCATCGTGGGCCGGCCGCGCGGGAGGGACCGGGTGGGGGAGCACGAAGACGGGTTCGGGCCCGGCTGGATCGGCTTCCACCTGTTCGTCGGCGGATCGATGGTGGCCGGCGTCATGGTCCACGCGCTCAAGCGTCACCTCTCGATCGCGTACGGCGCGTTCGACCCGGCCCACCGGAAGCTCGACCTCGAGCACTTCCTGATCATGCAGGTGATGCAGCGCTGCATGGAGGCGGGTGTGGACACGCTCTCGCTCGGGATGGACACGAACCGCTACGGCCACCACCTGCCGCTCGGCCTCGCCGCGTACAAGCTGCGGATCGGCTTCACGCCGCTCCCGTGGGGGCCCGCGGGGCGCGAGCTCGTGAAGTTCCAGTCGTTCGACGTTTTCGAGGGCGGCCTCTTCTTCTACAGCTACGAGGGGCTCGGCCTCGCGGGGGACCTCTTCACGAGGGGCGAGCCCGACCTGCGGCCCTACGCCCACCACAACGCCCCGCCGGTCCGGGTCCACCGGATTTAAAAGGACGAAGGCCGGCGGGGTTCCGCCGGCCTCCGTCGGTTGGGTTGCGAAAGGGGTTACTTCGTGTACGGCGCGCCGCCGCCCGTGACGGTGTCGACGCGGATGGCCTTCGGGGCCTCGAAACCCTTGGTGCCCGCCTCGGCCACGTCCTCGTCCTGCTCGACGCCGTCGCCCGAGACGCCGATGCCGCCGACCAGCTCGCCGCCGCGGTAGAGGGGGATGCCGCCCGGGAACTCGATGATGCCGTCCTGGCGGTTCGAGTTGCCGATGTTCCAGAGCGCGCCGCCCGGCTGGGTGAGGGCGCCGATCGTCCGCGAGGTGAGCGCGTTCTCGTTGCTCGAGAAGGCCAGCGCGGTGAACGCCTTGGCGCGCGCGATGTTGACCGAGCCCAGCCACGCGTCGGCCATCGAGCGCTGCCCGACCAGGCGGCCGCCGCGGTCGACGACCACGATGTGCATCTTGGTCGGCTGCTTCTTGCCGGCGGCGTCGACGCGCAGGCCCGACTCCACCTTCTTCGCCGAGGCTTCCGCCTGCTCAAGGATCTTGGTGACCTCGTCGGCTGAGAGCGACGGGGCGGCGCTCGACGCGGGGCTCGCGGCCACCAGGCACCCGACGCCCACGACTCCGACGACGACGGCCATCAGGCCGGCCAGCTTGAGGGAACGGCTCATGGTCTTCCTCCCTTCAATAAAATCGATACCCACAGGGAAGGAGACTGTAAGGCGGGCGGGAAGGGCGTGTCAACGAAAACGAGTCCCCGCCGTGCTACTTTTTCTCGCGGTGGTCGACCAGAGACTTCTTCAGCGCGGCCCGATCTTCGTCCGTCAGGGCGAGGGCGACCTTCTTCACGATCCCGAGGAAGACCTCGATCTCCTCGTCGGTGTTCGGGCAGCCGATGTTGCCCTTGGGGCCGTTCGAGTCGGCCAGCTCCTTGGCCTCGGCATCCAGGACGACGAACCAGGGGATCCCCTGGTTCCGGCTTCCGGCATAGGAATCCTGGAGGTCCTTCCCGCCGGGGACCTTCGACGTGTCGATATAGAGGTTGACGAAGTCCTTCGCGAGGAGAGGCGCGACCTCTTTGCGGGCCTTCCAGGCCTCGAAGACCTTGCACCAGCCTCAGCCGGGCGCCCCGAAGGTGAGGAGGACCCGCTTCTTCCCCTCCCTGGCCTGCTTGAGCGCCTCGCCGAGGAGGTCTTTCGCTGTCTTTTCCTGGGCGGCGGGAGCGCCGAGGAACGCGAGGGCGAGCAGGAGCTTCATCGGCCGCCTCCCCGGAAGGAAATGATCGAACCGTCCGGACTTATTGTATGTTAAAAGCCTAGGAACGGAGGGTGCGCGTGATCAACTTTGTCTGCCCGTCGTGCCAGGGGAAGTGCTCCGTGGGCGACGAGTTCGCGGGCCGCAAGATGAAGTGTCCGAAGTGCCGGACGCGCATCCGCCATCATCCGGGCGGCCAGATCGAGATCCTCTCGGTGGGCGCGCCGCCGCCTCCTCCGCCGGCCGGTGCACCGCCCGCCCCCGCCCCGGAGGAGAAGAAGGGCTCGACGGTCGCGATCTCGGCGGTTCCCGAGATCGTGGGGAAGCTCGTCTCGCAGAGCGAGTCGAAGCAGAACACGGTCGTGATCGGCGGGGTGATCGGGTTCCTGGCGCTCGCGCTGAGCGGCATCGGCATGGCCCTGGATCTCATGATCCTGGTCGTCGCGCCGATCGCGATCGCCCTGGCCGTGGCCTTCGTCTGGCTCCTCCTGCGCGCGAAGAAGCAGAAGGCGGAGGCGATCCGGGCCGAGAAGGAGAAGATCCTGAAGGAGGCCCCCCCGGTCGCGAAGAAGGACGAGGGGAAGACCGAGCCGCTGCCGAAGATCTGAGGGTCAGCGGCGCGAGGGGCGCTTCTTGCGGGCGTTCTTCTTGGGATGCAGGAACTCGTCGGCGGGGATTTCGCGGACCTTCCCGTCTTGACAGACCACCAATCGGACGCCTTCTCGCTTATGGGCGAGCGCGACTTCGCGGACGGTCTTTTTCATGGCCCGCAGCATCCGTGCACCTTGAGACTTGATGTCGTCAAGCGTCGGTTCACCGTTGGCCGAACCGTTTCGTGAGGTCAATCCACAGCCCCTTATCAAGAATGTCCTGGACGGTTTCCTTGGAGCCCTCGGCAATGAGACGAGGGTCGTTACCGGAATTATCATACATGGGCCACCTGGCGGCAAGCCCACGGGCGATCACATCCGCATTGACGAACTCCGTGATCCCCAGGGTCTCCCGGATGAGGGCCGGTCCGAGGGTCGATTTGCCGGCTCCGTTCGGTCCTGCAAGTGCGACGATCCTTGAAGTGGGGGGCACGGAGGTAAGTCTAAACCCCCGCGAGATTGGTCGCCAGCTTGGCATAGCCGCGCTCGCGGGCGATCACGTCGAGCGGCACGGAGGCCAGTTCGTCCACCACGGGCTCGACGTCGGGGTTGAGCGTCAGGTCGACCGACTTGAGGTAGCTGCGGCAGGTGTCGCACGCCTCGACGCGCATCCAGGGGATCTCCTGCGCCGTGTAGCGCGGCAGCTTCTCGGGACGTTCCTCCCGGCACTTCGGGCAGACCACGCGGGGGAAGCTCCACTCGAGGGAGCAGGACGAGCAGACGAGCGATCGCCGCAGCGTCTCGGCCTGCCGGTCCTCGCGGAGCACGCTCATCAGGGGGGCGCCGCCGCAGCGGGGGCACGCGCCGGCCGGCAGGTCCGCATCGCCTGCGGGACCCGGATCCGCCCGGAGCATCACGTGGGGCTGGAAGAGCACTCGGGGAAAAAACTCAGTCACGGCGTCGAGCCCTCTGGGCTGGCGGAGGAGGCGCAGTTGCTCCCCTTCGGGGGCCCGCTCGAGCTCCGCCGCCGCGCGCGCGAGGTCCGGCGGGCCGCTCTCCTGCACGAGGTCGAAAAGCTTCATCGCCGCGGGGAGGAGCGGGAGGACGTCGCCGTCGTCGAGCGCGCAGCGGACGAGCGGATCGGAGACCAGGCGGGCGACGTCGCGCTGGAACCCGGTGAGCGCGGAGAAGAAGCGGAGGACCTCCTCCGCGAACGGCCACTGCTTCTCGAGGATCTCCGCGCGGCGGAGGCGCCGCTCCCAGACGTCGGTCATGAGGGCGGGCCGAGCTTCTCGTCGGCCCACTGGCCGTGGTGGTGGCGCGCCCACTCCTCGCTCACCTTGCCTTCGGTCATCGCGCGGAGCGCGCCCTTCGTGATGAAGACCGCCATGTGGATGTGGACCACGAGCGAGAGGATCGCCGCCGCCCCCGCGCCGGAGTGCAGCAGGATCGACCAGAGCCGCAGGTCGCGCGAGAACTCCTCGGGAAACCAGATGGGGATGCCGCTCGCGAGGAGGACGATCCCGAGGATCGCCTGCGTCCAGAAGAGCAGCTTCTGGCCCGCGTTGAAGCGGCCCGTCGGCGGGACCTTCTCGTCGCGGCCGGCCAGGTAGTCGCGCATGCGCTTCAGCCAGACGCGGTCGTTGGGCGTGATCCGCAGGTCCTTGAACCACTTGATGAACTGGACGAGGACGGCGCCCACGAAGACCGCCCCCACGATCGGGTGCCAGACGCGCACGACTTGGCCGCCCCCGAATACGCTCATCAGCCACGAGAGCTTCGGCGTGAAGATCGCCAGGCCTGTGAGCGCGAGATAAAGGAACGTGAACGCCACCGTCCAGTGGAGGAGACGCTCGAAGAGGGTGTAGCGGACGATCTCCTTCGGCTTCGCGACGGGAGGGGCGTGGAACTCCGTCTTTCGCGGGCCGGACGTCAGATAGTGGACCGCGGCCGCGATGAGCGAGGCGCCGAACGCGAGGCCGCCCACCAGCTTGAGCGGACCCTTCCAGAGGCGGATTTGGGGGTCGATCTTGGGCTCGCGCGGCAGCCCTCCGTAGAGCTCGGGCTTGTCGGCATGGTGGAGGACGTAGATCACGCCCGTCCCGCCCACTCCCGCCGGGTCGTAGACCCCCGCGTTCGCGAACCCGTCTCCCTTGACCTGCTCGGCGCGGTGCTCCGCGTGGCCGCGCATCTCCTTCTTCTGGCCGAACTCGAGGCAGCCGGTGGGGCAGGCCTTCACGCAGGCGGGCCCGAGGCCGTTCCCGACCCGGTCGCTGCACATCGTGCACTTGAAGACGCGCTGGGACTTCTCGTCGAACTTCGGGATGTTGAACGGGCAGCCCGTCATGCAGTAGCCGCAGCCGATGCAGTGCTCCTGCTGGAAGTCGACGATGCCGTTGGTGTACTGGACGATCGCCCCCTCCGCGGGGCAGGCGATCATGCAGCCCGGCTCCGCGCAGTGCATGCACATGTCCTTGCGCATGAGCATCATCACCGCGTTGCCGTCGGGGGCCACTTCGCCGGAGGCGAAGGCCGAGGGGAGGAAGCCCGTGCCGCCCGACGCGACCGGCAGCGGCCGGCGGTCGCGGTCGACCGGGACCTCGTCGAACTTGATCAGGTTCCAGAAGGACGGCGTCATGTCCGCCATCGTCTGGTAGGAGTGGAGTATTCGTTGGCCGTATTCCGGCTCGATGTGGAGGTCGTTCCACTCCACGCACGCCACCTCGCAGGCCTTGCAGCCGATGCAGGTGGTCGTGTCGATCAGCATGCAGAGTTGGTCGTCCTCGCGGACCGTCGTGAGCGCGCCGGTCGCGCTCGTGTTCCGGATCTCGAGCGCGCTGCTCACAAGCCCCTCCGGGGGGGAAGGGGGGACTCTGACTGGGGACTCATACCTTCTCCAGCTTCACGAGGAAGGTCTTGTACTCGGGCGTGAACGCGTTCGGGTCGACCACGCTCGCGGTCAGCAGGTTCGCCATCGGGCCGCGGGGACCGGTCCCCTTCTCGGCGCGGCCCGTGAAGCCCCAGTGGATTGGGATCGCCACCTGCCAGACGGTCTTTACGGAGGCCCCGTCGCGGACCTTCATCGGGCGGATCCGCTTCGTGACCAGCGCGCGGCCTTCGACGGAGCCCCGGGGGGTCGAGACGCGGACGCGGTCCTCGTTCCCGATCTTTCTCTCCAGGGCCAGGCCCTCGGGGATCTCGATGAAGAACTCCGACTGGAGCATCGCGGCGGGCGCGATGTGCTTCGTCCAGAAGTGAAAATGCTCGGTGAGGCGGAACGTCGTGGCCACGATGTCGTAGCCCTGCTGGACGGTGCCGAGGGAGTCCATATCGCTCTTGAAGACGGGAGCGACGGGGCTGATCGTCTGCTCCTTGTGGAGCGCGTTCTCCACGGGATGCTCTGCCGCCTCGTAGTGCTCGGGGAAGGGGCCGTCGGCGAAGTCGG
>CAZSCC010000620.1:0-4831 GCA_964604905.1 uncultured Planctomycetales bacterium | reverse complement strand
TCAAGCTCTGGATCGACCAGGGGGCCAAGGGGACCGCCACCCCCACGCTCGACGCCCCCGTCTGGCAGCCGACCGCCCCCTCGTGGAATCCCATCTACGCCGCCGCGCTCGACGCGGAGGGACAGACCGTCGCGTGCGGGCGCGCCGGCCGCCTCTACATCTATAGTGTGGCCACGGGGCGCATCATCGCCCAGCCCTCCGACCCCAAGCTGAACGGCTTCGCCCATCGCGACGCGGTCCAGGCGATCGCCTTCAGCCCCGACGGCGCGACCCTCGCCACCGGAGGCTACCGATCGATCAAGATCTGGAAGCGGGAGTCGCTGGAACAGCAGATCGCCCTCGATCAGACCGGCGAGGTGAAGCTGGCGACCCTGTCGGCCGACGGCAAAAGGCTCGCGGTCGCCACCGCGGAGCCCGTCGTCATCACGGTCTACGACCTGCTGACCGGCAAGGCCTCGCCCGAAATGAAGGGCCATACGGAGTCGGTGACCTCCCTCCGGTTCTCGCCCGACGGCGCCTCGCTGGCGAGCGGCTCCTCGGACAAGACCGCCCGAATCTGGACTATCGCCGACGGCAAGGAGACGGCGAAGTTCGCCGCGCCGGCCGCCGTGAACGCGGTCGAGTGGACCGTCAACGGGAAGCAGATCGCGATCGCCGGGGCCGACCCGCTCCTCCGCCTGTGGAACGCGGGCGAGCCGGCCGCCGCGAAGGAACTGAAAGGCCATGCCGCCGCGATCACCGCCGTGGCCCTGACGCCCGCGGGGCTCCTCTCCGCCTCGCAGGACGGCAAGGCGATCCTGTGGAACCTCGAGACCGGGGCGCAGGCGAAGACGGTGACCCACGGCGCGCCCGTGACGGCGATCGCCGCCTCGGCGGACGGGAAGCGCTGGGTCACGCTCGGAGGCCCCTCGGCCAAGCTCTGGAACGCCGAGACCGCCGCGGCGGTCGCGACCCTCGCGACCGACGGGCCCGCCAAGAGGCGCGACCGCGACGCCGCCCAGCTCCTCCAGTTCGCCACCAACGAGGTCACCTTCCGCACGAACGCCGTCAAGACGGCCGAGACCCACAAGAAGGCCGAGGAGGACGAGGTCAAGAAGTCGGCCGACGCCATCCCGCCCGTCGAGAAGGACGTGAAGGACAAGGACGAGGCCTTCGCCAAGGCCAAAGCGGCCCGCGAGGCGGCGGAGAAGGAGCTCGCCGCGGCGGCCGCCGCGATCGATGCCGGGAAGGCGAAGCTCGACGCCGCCGTCAAGGCGATCGCCGCCGCGGAGCCCGAGGCGGCGGCGGCCCTGGCCCGCGCCCAGGCCGACAAGACCGCGGCCGACGCCGCGCTCGCCGCGATCCCCGCCCCCGACAAGGCCCCCGCCGCCGCGGCCGCCAAGGCCGCCGCCGAAGCGAAAGCGAAGCTCGACGCCGCCGTGAAAGCGGCCGCCGACGCCAAAGCAAAACCGCCCGGCGACTCCGACGAGGAGAAGAAGAAGGCCGAGGAGGCCGTCAAGAAGGCCGAGGCCGACCGCGCCGCCGCGGAGGCGGCGTTCCAGAAGGCGGACAAGGCGCGCCTGGCCGCGGAGGCCGCGCTCGCCGAAGCGACGAAGAAGCAGGCGGACGCCAAGGCAAAGGCCGACGCCGCGACCGCTGCCCTCCCGGCGGCGAAGGCCGCCGGCGAGAAGTCGCGCGCGGCCCTCGAGGCCGCCCGCGCGGCCGCCGACCAGGGGGTCAAGACGGCCGAGACGCAGCAGAAGGGCGCGCAGCCGAAGATCGACGCCGCGAAAAAGGCCGAGGAGACCGCGAAGCTCGCGGCCGAGATCTCGAAGGCCAACCTCGAGAGCGCCAAGGGCCGCGTCGAAAAGGCCAAGGCGGAAGTCGTCCTGGCCGACAAGGGGATCGTTGACGCCAACAAGACGCTCGAGAAGCAGAAGCAGGAGCAGGTCCGGCTGGACGCCGCGAGGAAGGCCGCCGCCGAGACGACCGCGAAGGCCCAGGTCCCGATCCGCAGCGCCGCCTTCTCGACCGACGGCGCGATCGTCGCGCTCGGCGCGGAGGACGGCCGCGTCTACACCTACGGCGCCGAGAAGGGCGCCGACGGCCAGGCGCTGGACCCGCACGGGCGGGCGGTCTTCGCGACGGGACTCACGGCGGACGGCGCGCTCGTCTCGCTGGCCCACGACGGGACGGTGCGGATCCGCCGCGTGGCGCCCGAATGGAAGCTGGCCCAGACGCTCGAGCCGGCCGACGCCGCGAAACCCCCGACCGACCGCGTGCTCTCGCTCGCGTTCAGCCCGGACGGGAAGACGCTGGCGAGCGGCGGCGGCGTCCCCTCGCGCGACGGCGAACTGCTCCTCTGGGACGTGGCGGAAGGAAAACTCGTGCGCGAAATGGCGGGCGTCCATTCGGACAGCGTTTTCGACATCTCCTGGAGCCCGGACGGCTCGCTGCTGGCGAGCGCCGGCGGCGACAAGTTCGCGCGGATCAGCGACCCGAAGACGGGCAAGGTCGTGCGCAACTTCGAGGGGCACACGAACCACGTGCTGGCCGTCGCCTGGAACCGGACGGGCCGGACGATCGCGACCGCCGGCGCCGACGACGTCGTCAAGGTCTGGGACGCGACCTCCGGGCAGCAGACACGGACGATCCAGGGCTTCGCGAAGCAGGCGACGAAGCTCCGCTACGTCGCCTTCGACGCGCAATTCGTGGTGGCCGCGGGCGGCGTCCCGGTCCGGCTGGTCGCGGAAGCCGGCAACGTGGCGCGGAACTACGAGAGCGGCCAGGAGTTCATGTACACGGTGGCGGTGAGCGGCGACGGCCAGACGCTCGCGGCCGGAAGCCTGGAGGGCGTGCTCCGCCTCTGGTCGACCGCGACGGGCGCTTCGATCGCGATCCTCCCGACGCCGAAGTAGCCGCCCCGCTCGAGTCCCCCGTCCTGGCCCTTCTTCTTTCTCCGTATCTTCTTGTTTCCTCTTCATCTCCTTGTCTCCCTCCATCTCCCAATCTCCAGCCGTCTTTATCTTCTGTATTTTCCGACCCCCTCATCCCCATGCTAATCCGATAGAGCGTATAGTAAGCGGTTGGAGCGGGATGGGTCGGAGTTGTACCCGGGAAAGGTGAGCCAACGGGGGGACCCATCGACATGTTGACGATTGCGGGTCAAGGGAAGCACGATTTCTGCGACGGCGTCACGCGCCGGTCGTTCCTCAGGATCGGCGGGCTGGCCCTCGGCGGCCTCTCGCTGCCCCAGCTCCTGAAGGCCGAAGGGAACTCCGGCGCCCGAAAGTCCCAGAAGGCCGTCATCATGATCTTCCTGGCCGGCGGGCCGCCGCACCAGGACATGTGGGACCTCAAGACCGCCGCTCCCAGCGACATCCGCGGCGACCTCAAGCCCATCCCGACCAACGTGGCGGGCATCGAGATCTGCGAGCTCTTCCCCCTCCAGGCGAAGATCATGGACAAGCTCGCGATCGTCCGCTCGATCGTCGGCGCCACGGGCGGCCACGACGCCATCCAGTGCCTCACCGGCCGCGCCCCCAAGGGGATGCAGCCCAAGGGCGGCTGGCCGTACCTCGGCTCGATTCTCTCCAAGGTGGCCGGGCCCACCAACCTCGCCGTCCCGGCCGCGATCGGCCTCTCGCCGAAGACCCAGCACCGCCCCTGGGGGGACAACGGGTCGGCCGGCATGCTCGGGCCCTCCTTCGCGCCGTTCACCCCCGAGGGCGACGAGATCAAACAGGACATGGTCCTCCAGGGCGTCACCCTCGAGCGGCTCCGCGACCGCAAGTCGCTGCTCCAGAGCTTCGACACCTTCCGCCGCCAGGCCGACGCCTCCGGCGCCATGGACGGCATGGACACGTACCAGCAGCAGGCGATCGACGTCCTCACCTCGAGCCGGCTGGCCGATGCGTTCGACCTCTCGAAGGAGGACCCGAAGACCGTCGAGCGCTACGGCAAGGGCTCGACCGCCTTCCAGGACGACGGCCCGTGGGCGCGGCTGGATCAGTTCCTCATGGCCCGGCGTCTGGTCGAGGCGGGCGCGCGCTGCGTCACCCTCTCCTTCGGGCGCTGGGACTGGCACGGCTCGACCTTCAAGAAATCCAGGGAGAACTTCCCGATGCTCGACCAGGGCGTGACCGCGCTCGTCGAGGACCTCCACGCGCGCGGGCTTGACAAGGACGTCACCGTGGTCGTCTGGGGCGAGTTCGGGCGCACGCCGAAGATCAACAAGGACGGCGGTCGCGACCACTGGCCCCAGGTCTCCTGCGCGCTCCTGGCGGGCGGCGGCATGAAGACGGGTCAGGTCGTCGGCGCCACCAACCGGCTGGGCGAGTACGCCGCCGAGCGGCCCATCCGCTTCGAGGAGATGCACGCCACGCTCTACCGGAACCTGGGGATCGATCCTTACGCGACCACGATCACCGATCTCTCGGGTCGGCCGCACTACCTGCTGGAGCCGGAGTTCCAGCCGATCCGTGAGCTCGTATAACTGGATCCACTGGATCGAGAAAGCCCGGCTGAACGGGCACGGATAAGACAATAGGGGTTGGCTTCTCCGTGGGCAGGGACGCTCCTCCGATGAGCCTTGGGAGGACTGGCATGAACCGCGGCTTGGACCGCCTGGGATGCGAGGAGTTCCGCCGCCACCTGGCGGGGATAGACCGGCGCAGTTTCCTCCGCGCGGGGATGCTGGGCACGGCCGGCCTCTCGCTTTCCGGGCTCCTCCGCGCCGAGGCCCAGGAGTCCGCCCGGGCGAAGAGGCTCCACTCCGTCATCATCCTCTGGATGCGCGGCGGGCCCAGCCAGCACGAGACGTGGGACCCGAAGCCGAACGCCCCCGCCGAGG
>CAZSCC010000619.1:0-19646 GCA_964604905.1 uncultured Planctomycetales bacterium | reverse complement strand
TAGTGGGCGACGAGTGCATGACCCATCTCGTGGCTCGCGACGCGGATCTTCTCCTTCTCGCTCATCACACGCGACCGGCGCTCCAGCCCCATGCTGGCGCGGTCGATCGCCTCCTCCAGCTCCTCCTCCGTGACCGAGTTCTTCTCGCGGCGTGCGGCCAGGAGCCGCCTCCGCCGCCCCCTCCCCCGCCGCCGCCTCCGCCGCCCTCCCGGCAGGAGCCCGACCTCCCGCCTCTGGCCGACGTGGCCTTCCCCGAGGGGTCCGCGATCGAGGACGAGGCATTCCCCGAGATTCCCAAGCCCGCGAAGGCCCCCGACCTGCGATGGGACTTCTCGCCCGGCCAGCGCTTCGGCCACGAGATGACGCAGACGATCACGCAACGGATCGAGCAGCAGAGGGGGGAGACGACCGTCTCCATGGATGCCCGGGACCGCAACCGCGGCACGTTCGAATTCCTCGCCGGGAAGGACCGGACCGCGCTCGTCGTCCTCAAGATCCACACGGAAGAGGCCTTCCGGAACGGGATCGCCGCCACGCGGGCGGAGCTGGACAAGAATCCCCCTTCGCGCTTCGACGCGGTCGCGAAGGAGGACGGCACGGCCGAGATCAAGAA
This sequence comes from uncultured Planctomycetales bacterium, assembly GCA_964604905.1. Classification (GTDB taxonomy): domain Bacteria; phylum Planctomycetota; class MHYJ01; order MHYJ01; family JACPRB01; genus JACQFK01. The sequence continues at coordinate 19,033 of CAZSCC010000619.1, read as the reverse complement.
GCCGCCCGACCGCGCCGACGCGGCCTTCTTCTTCGACGCGGTCCTCGCGCTCGCGGAAGGCGAGCGGACGCTGAAGGACGGCTGGGTCCGGACGCGCGCCGCCGGGTTCGCCAAGGTGGGCCGCCACGAGTGCGTGCGCCTGGAGAGCGAGTTCGAGTTCGCGCCGAAGGCCGCGCTCGGCGCAACGCTCCAGCGCGGCCGGACGGTCGCCTGGTTCGCACTCGCCGAGCGCCGCTTCGTCCGCGCCTCCTCGACGGTGGTCACCTCCACGCGCACGAAGGCGCGGGACAAGGAGGGCGCGTGGGTGGTGAGCAAAGTCGATTCCCGCACCGCGATCCGGATCAGGCTGGTTGAGAATCCGTGACCCGGGGCGCATAATGGGTCGATGGAATCCCTCTCGAAGCGGCTGTTCCGCCACCGGGGGTTCCGCTGGTCCGTCCGCCTCGGCCTCCCCCTCCTGCTCCTGACGGGTCTATACTCCTGCATGATCGGAATGCCCGGGAAGTCCCACGTGGGCCCGCTCCCCCCGCTCAGTCCCGAGCAGGCGGAGCTCTCGGCCTCGCTCCGCCGCGACGTCACGGAGCTGGCGGTGACGATCGGCATCCGAAACTGGCAGAAGCACGCGAAGCTCGAAAGAGCGGCCGACTATGTCGAGAAGCGCTTCAAGGAGGCCGGCCACACGGTGGCGCGGCAGACCTTCCTGATCGAGCAGACGCCCTTCCACAATCTCGAAGTCGAGATCCGGGGGGCGTCGAAGCCCGAGGAGATCGTCGTCATCGGAGGACACTACGACTCCGTGATGGGCTGTCCCGGCGCCAACGACAACGCCACCGGCGCCGCCGGGGTCGTCGCGCTCGCGGCAGCTTTCGCGAAGGAGAAGCCCGCCCGCACCCTCCGCTTCGTCGCGTTCACCAACGAGGAGCCCCCGCACTACCGGACCGACGAGATGGGGAGCGTCGTCTACGCCAGGCGATGCCGCGAGCGGAAGGAGAACGTGGTCGCGATGCTGAGCCTGGAGACGATGGGGTGCTACTCGGACGTGAAGGGTTCCCAGGCTTACCCCCGGCCGCTCAGCCTGATCTATCCGTCGACCGGGAACTTCATCGCGTTCGTCGGAAACGTCTCCTCGCGCGGCCTCGTCCGGCGGTCGATCCGGGCGTTCCGCGAACACGCGCGCTTCCCTTCCGAGGGCGCCGCGCTCCCCGGCTGGCTCCCCGGGGTCGGCTGGTCGGATCACTGGTCCTTCTGGGAGCAGGGCTACGACGCGATCATGGTGACCGACACGGCCCCCTTCCGCTACGCCCACTATCACACGGTGGGGGACACGATCGACAAGGTCGACTTCGACCGCCTGGCCCGCGTCATCGAGGGCCTCGTGCCGGTGGTGCGAATGCTCTCCTCCCTCTAGGGTGATGCGATGGAACTGGTCGTTGCGATCCTGGCGGTTTTCCTGGGGTTGTTGATCGTCTGGGTATTTCGTCGGATGAAGGCCCTCTTCGGGAAACACAAGGAAAGCTCCGGGCCCTCCTGATGTGCTCACTCAGGAGCAATGGGATCAGACCAGTCCTTGGCAGACCCTTCATTCTTCTGCGGCCGCGTAATCTTATGCCCCGGCTTCAATTCTGATCCGTTCTCCGCATCTCCTTATCTCCGTTATCACCTCATCTCCTTTCCGGTTGACTTCGATCCCAACCCTCCCTACCATTTATCGCCCTATGAAGCTCGAAGGCTCCTTCGTCGCCCTCGTCACCCCCTATTCCAAGGGCGAGGTCGACCTCAAGAAGGTCCGCGAGCTCGTCGACTTCCACGTCAAGAACGGCACGAGCGGACTCTGCCCCGTCGCCACGACCGGCGAGGGCCCTTCCCTCTCGCTCGAGGAGAAGGCCGCCGTCATCAAGGCCGTCGTCGAGGCCGCCCGCGGAAAGGCCCTCGTCTTCCCCGGCACCGGCACCTACAACACCCAGGAGTCGATCGCCCAGACGAAGATGGCCAAGGAGTTGGGCGCCGACGGCGCGCTGGTCGTCACGCCCTACTACAACAAGCCCACCCAGGAAGGGCTCTTCCGCCACTTCGAGGCGATCGCGAAAGGCGCGACCGGGTTCCCGTTCATCCTTTACAACGTCCCGAGCCGCACCGGCGTCAGCCTCAACGTTGAGACCACCGCGCGGCTCTCGAAGATCAAGAGCATCGTCGCCCTCAAGGACGCATCGGGGAACGTCGAGCAGGTCACGCAGCTCCGCGCGCTCTCGGACATCCAGATCCTCTCGGGCGAGGACTCGCTCACCTTCCCGATCCTCTGCCTGGGCGGCCGGGGCGTGATCTCCGTCGCCGCGAACATCATCCCGAAGGCCGTGGCCGAGATGTGCGCCGCGGTCCTGAAGGGCGACCTCGAGAAAGGCCGCCAGATCCACGACCGCTACTTCGAGATCTTCAAGGGCCTTTTCGTCGAGACCAACCCCATCCCCGTCAAGACCGCGCTCAAGAAGATGGGGATGTACAACGGCGAGATGCGCCTGCCCATGTGCGAGATGACCGCCGCCAACGACGAGAAGCTCGAGAAGGTCCTCAAGGGCTGCAAGGTCATTTAACTGCTCGCACAGCTGTCAGCCTTCAGCCATCAGCTGAAGGCTGAGAGCTGTGCCGCCGAAACCCATACGTGATCATGAAAGGCGGCACTACGTCATTTGACCTCGTCGACGTAGACGATCTTCCAGTCGCCTTCCTCGCGCTTCAGCTTCACCTTGAAGGGCTTCTCTCCCAGGTCGCGGTTCAGGATCCGCGAGCGGACCAGGACATTCGCGTCGGCCTCGTCGCCGATCACGTGGATCGTGCTGCCCACCGAGAGCTGGCCCAGCCGGCCGGGCTCCTTCAGCTCGCGGCGCACCCGGGATTCGACGGCGGCGTAGTCGCCCTCCCCGATCCGGCAGCTGCGGGAGACGTGGCGGAGGATGCCCTCCGGATCCCCGCGCTCCGCGGCCTGCGCGCAGTCCTTGAGGAGGTTCTCGATCTTCTCCTCGTCGCTCGACCGGAAGAGGAAGACCGCCGCCGCCGCCAGCACGACCAGGAGCGCGACGCCGATCGCGATCTTCTTCATCGGGTCGACTCCCGGATCCAGCGGAGATACGCGGGATTCCCCGAGGCGATCGGAAGCGTGATCACCTCCGGGACCGAATAGCTGTGGAGCGCCCGGACGCGGGCCGACAGCCGCTTCGAGAGCGCGCCCCGCGACTTGACGATGAGAAGCGTCTCCGCCCCCTCCTCGACCTTCCCCTTCCACGCGTAGATCGAGGTCACGCCGGGGAGGATATTCACGCAGGCCGCGAGCTTCTCCCGCACCAGCGCCTCCGCGATCCGCCGCGCCTGGGCACGGTCCTTGCAGGTGACGAACGTGACCGTCTCCTTCACCGGGACACCGCCGAGATCTTCCGGAGCCGCTCGATCACCCGGGGGACGACCCCGAGCGCCTGGTCGATCTCCGCTTCCGTCGTGAAGGGCGACACGCTGAAGCGCACCGAGCCCCGCGCCTCGTCGGCCGAGAGCCCCATCGCGCGCAGGACGAGGGAGGGCTCCAGGCTGAGCGACGCGCACGCCGAGCCCGACGAGACGCAGATCCCCTCCGCGTCGAGCGAGAGGATCACCGCCTCCCCGTCCACCGCCTCGAACGAGACGTTCACCAGATGGGGCGCGCGGCGCTCGGCGTGGCCGTTCACGCGCGTCCCCGGGATCCGCTCAAGCCCGGCCTGCAGCCGATCGCGGAGCGCCTCCATGCGCCGGGCGTTCGCTTCCAGGTCGCGGCAGGCGATCCGCAGGGCCTCCGCGCAGCCGACGATCCCGGCCACGTTCTCCGTCCCGGCGCGGCGCTCGAACTCCTGGCCGCCCCCCACGAGGAGGGGATCGAGCGGCGTCCCCTTCCGCACGCGGAGGACGCCGACCCCCTTGGGCCCGTGGATCTTGTGCGCCGAGAGCGTGAGCAGGTCGCACGCGCGGGCGTCGACCCGCAGCTTTCCCGCCGTCTGTGCCGCGTCGGTGTGAAAGACCGCGCCCTTCGCCGCGTCGCGGATCTCGCGGACGGGCTGGACGGTGCCGACCTCGTTGTTGACCCACATCACCGAGACGAGGATCGTGGAGGGCGTCATCGCCTTCGACACGACCGCCGGGTCGACGAGGCCGTGACGGTCGACCGGGAGGCGCGTCACCCGGAAGCCGCGCTTCTCGAGCCGCGCGCACGACTCGAGGACGCACGGGTGCTCGATCGCGCTCACGATGACATGGTCGCCGCGCGCGCGAAGGGCCGCGGCCGCGCCGGCGATCGCCAGGTTGTTCGATTCCGTGGCGCCGGAGGTGAAGAGGATCTCCTTCGGGTCCACTCCCAAGCAGGCGGCGACGGTCTCCCTCGCGTCCTCGACCGCCTTTCGGGCGCGCCGGCCGGCGGCGTGGAGGCTGGAGGCGTTCCCGAACTCCCCCTCGAGGAAGGGTCTCATCGCGGCCAGGACCTCGGGATGGAGCTTCGTCGAGGCCGCGTTGTCCAGGTAGATCATCGGAGAGCTGTCAGCCATCAGCGTTCAGCCCTCAGGGCCCGAGAGGGGCGCTGAGAGCTTCTTCCTATTGGGACTTCGACTGCAGGTCCTCGTAGATGCGGCGGACGTAGTCGCGCAGAGGGGGCGGGATGCGCTCCTGGCTCATCGACTCCTCCGCTGCGCGCTTGTACTCGGGGAGCACCGTCTTGAGCGGGGCCTCCCGCGTGCCGCCGGCCCCTCCCGGGGTGGGCGTGGGAACCGTGAGATTCTTCACCGTGGTCTGCTCCCCGGACTTGTGGCTCGTGACTTCCTTCGGGTCGTACTTGAACGGACGCTGGGTGGGAGGAGGGTCGCCGAAAAGTCGGCCCGGCTGCGAGCCGGCCCCGCTGGGCTTCTTCGCCTCGGGGGGAGGCTTCGTCTTGTCCTTCTCCCCGCCCTTCCCGCCGCCGGGGCCCTCGCCCGAGTCCTTCACGTGGATGAACCGGACCTTCTCCTCGTCGTCCTCGCCGTGGGGACCCTTCACGCGCAGGCGGACCGTGTAGTACCCCGGCGCGCGGTAGACGTGGACGGGGTTTCGTTCGACCGAGCGGTTCGCGTCGCCCGACCGGACGTCGCCGAACTCCCAATGCCACTCCTCCACCGACCCGGCCGAGCGGTCCTCGAACGTCACCTCGAGCGGCGCCGCCCCCTCGCGCGGGAGCGCCGCGAAGTTCGCCAGCGGCTCATCCGGATGGGTCGCCTTGATGTACTTGCCGCGGAGCTTCTCGTCCCGGCCGATGTCGTTCGCCACGGTCAGCCGGACGTCGTAGATCCCGGCCTGCCCGTAGGTGTGGACCGGCTCCGCCTCGGTCGACGTCGCGCCGTCGCCGAACTCCCACAGGGAGGCCTTGGCGTTCTTCGAGAGGTTCTCGAAACGGACCTCGAGGGGAAGGCGGCCCTTGCGCGGCTTCGCGGCGAAGTCCGCCGTCGCGCGATCCGAGGGGAGCACCTCGATCTCGCGCGTCTTCTCCGACACGCCGCCCGGCCCGCGGAGCCGGAGCCTCGCCGTGTACTTCCCGGGTTTCTCGTAGACGTGGATCACGGACTCGCCGAACCCCTCCTGCCCGTCGCCGAACTCCCAGCGGAACTCGTCGATGGCGCCGATCGATCCGTCGCGCAGGACGACCTCGAGCGGCGCGGGCCCGCGCAGGGGGGAGGCGTCGAAGTCGGCCAGCGGGGCGTCGTAGAGCTGCGGCGGATAGGCATAGAGGAGGCCGCCGATGGCGAGCGAGAGGACGATCCCCCAGCGGTACCCGACGGGGATGTGCGGGAGGGCCCGGCGGGGCGAGGCTTGCCCGACCACGTGCGCGGCGTCCCTGCAGAGGGCGGAGGCGAAGGGCCCCTTCCCGTCGCCCGCCACGGCGAGCTCGAGGGCCGAGAGGAAGCGCTCCTCGCCGGCCGCCGCGCGGTCGACGCGCCAGGCGATTTCGGCGGGCGGCGTGGGGCGCAGGACGACCGCCGCGAGCGCGAGGATGAGGGCGAGGACGAGCGTCCCCCCGAGCGTCGCGACCAGCATCTCGGGGCGCGACAGGTGGGGTGCCGCGAGCCCGAGCTCGAACGCGAGCCGGTCCACCAGGAGCATCGCGCCTGCCGTGACGGTCATCACGAAGGCGGCTTCCAGGAAGAGGTCCCGCGCCCGCACCCAGACGTGGCGGCGGCGGAACCGGGCGAACTGCTCCAGGATCTCGGGGTTCACGGAAGGCGATTGTACCACTCCCCGAGGGGCGAAGGAAGCCCGCCGCCTTCCGCCTTGACAAGGGGAGCCCTGGGGGGGACACTCCATCAGAGAGAGATGGGGAAATCGTCGTTCGTCCGCTCCGCGGGCATCGTCAGCGCCTGCACCTTCCTGTCCCGGATCCTTGGGTTCGCCCGCGACACCCTCTGCGCCCACTTCTTCGGCGCCACGATGGTCATGGACGCCTTCTCGGTGGCATTCCGCATCCCCAACCTCTTCCGCCGACTCTTCGGGGAAGGCGCGCTGACCGCGGCCTTCCTCCCCGCGTTCGTCGAGCGCTTCGACGGAGGCAAGCCGGAGGAGGCCCACGCCCTGCTGGGCCGCCTCGTGACGGCCCTCGCACTCCTTCTGGGCCTCATCGCGGCGGCGGGGATCGGGGTCTCGTTCCTCCTCCCCCGCGACCCGAAGACCGAGCTCATGGCGCCCCTCCTGCGGATCATGCTGCCCTACCTTCCGCTCATCTGCGTGGCGGCCATCCTGGGCGCGGCGCTCAACGGCATGCGCCACTACTTCATCCCCGCGATCGCGCCCGTCCTGCTCAACCTCGTCTGGATCGCGGCCCTCCTCCTGTTCGTCCGGAACATCGAGGCGCAGGCGTGGGCGGTGGTCGCGGCCGGAGTGCTGACCGTCCTCCTCATGATCCTGCCGCTCGCCGCGCGACGCGTCCCCCTCCGGCCGCGCCTCGGCTTGAACGATCCCGCCCTCCGCGAGGTGGGGCGGAAGTTCCTGCCGATCGTCTTCGGCCTCGCCCCCGTCCAGATCAACGAGCTCGTCGGGAGCCTGATCGCCCAGTACGCCGTTCCGGGCCACGGGGCCGTCTCGGCGCTCTACTACGGGAACCAGCTGACGCAGCTCCCGCTCGCGCTCATCGGGACCGCGGTCGCGACGGTCGTCTTCCCCCTCTTCGCCTCGCCCAAGGAGGACTTCAAGGAGGTCTTCCAGAAGTCGCTCCGCTTCGTGCTCTTCCTGTCGGTCCCGGCGACGATCGGGCTCATGGTGCTCGCGCGACCCATCGTCTCGCTCCTCTTCCAGCACGGGGCGCTCTTCGGCCCGGCCGAGACCGACCGGACCGCGGCGGTGACGCTCCTCTACTCGGCCGGCCTCTGGTGCTACTGCGCCAACCAGATCCAGGTCCGCGCCTTCTACGCGAAAAAGGACACGCTCACGCCGGTCAAGGTAAGCGCGGTCATGGTGACGCTCAACCTCGGCCTCACCCTCGCCCTGGTCGGAAGCCTCGGCGAGCGGGGCATCTCGATCGCCAGCTCGGCCACGGGATTCGCGTCGTTCCTCGCGCTCAACGGGCTCCTCCGCCGGAAGCACGGCGAGATCGACCTCAAGCCCGTCACGGCCGGCCTGGCCAAGAGCGTGCTCGCGGGCCTCCTCATGGGCTTGGCCTGCTGGGGCGTCTACCATTTGCTGGGCGGGGGCCTCGGGGTTACAATCGGCCGCAAGCTCCTCCTCGTCTTCGTCCCGATGGCCGCGGGCGTCGCCGTGTATCTCGCGCTCGCGAGGCTCCTGCGGATGGACGAGGCGCGGATGCTCCTTCGGAGACGCCATGAAGATCGCCGGGTTCCAGAAGCTGATCCGCCGGACGTACCACGCGCGGGACACGAAGAGGGGCCTCGATAAGGATTTCCTCTGGTTCACCGAGGAGGTGGGCGAGCTGGCCGAGGCGGTTCGCAAGCGCGACAAGAAAGAGATCTTCGCGGAGGCCGCCGACGTGCTCGCCTGGCTCTGCACGATCTGCTCGATCTCGGGCATCGACCTCGAGAAGGCGGCGCTCGCCAAGTACGGCAAGGGCTGTCCCCGCTGCACGGCGATCCCCTGTTCATGCGAGTAGCCGGAGTCGCCGTCCTGATCCTCCTCCCGATCGCGGTGATCCTGATCGTCTGGCGCCGCATCCGCTGGAAGGAGAAGGCCCAGAGCGCGTTCTTCTGGGAAGTCCAGAAGGTGATCGTCGCGGCCGGCTTCCAGCCGCTGGGCTGGGGCCATTACAGCCGCGAGGGCAAGGGCTTCAAGATGGAGCTCTCGACCAACCCGCTCTTCGCGCGCGGGTTCACGCTCCGGATGGCCGCCTACTCCACCACGATCCACGAGTTCGAACTCAAGCGCGGGAGACCGGTTCCGGCCGAGTTCCAGGCCTTCGCGCCGCTCCTCGAGCGCTGGCCGTCGGTCGGGAAGATGTTCATCGAGTGCTACGTCGCGGGGATGATCGATAAGCCGCCCCTGCTGGGGGACGTCCAGGCGCTGGCCGACCTGGCGACGCTCCCTCTCGAGAAGGATTGGCGCGGCGGGACGTTCACGATCCGCGAGGGATTCGAGAAGGACGTCCCCCAGTGGCACTGGAGGCACGACCAGCGGCCGAAGCTGCCGAAGGACGTGCAGCGGACCTGCGTGAGCTACTGGACGGGAAGCCCGCTGCTCAATCCCGTGCTCGTGCGCCTCTTCACCGAGCTGGCCGACGGCTCCCCGATGTACTACATCAGCGACACCGACGACCTTTCGTACCTCGAGCAGTCGTTCGAGCGGCGGGACATCGCCTGCTGGGGCGCGATCATCGAGCTCAAGAACCCCGGCATGCCGGTCGCCGCGGACCTATTGACGGACGGCGGATTCTTTGGGGGCCTCCTCGTGGCCAAGGATCAGCCGCCCGGGTTCGAGATCGAGGGGATGCCCAAGCGTCTCTTCCACGACGCGGCCCTCTCGGTCTTCCGGAAGTGCTATTTCTACGTGCGCCGGCTCTGGGACGACGAGTTCGCATGGTACAGCGGCGAGTACGAGATCGTCAGCGCCTACCCGCTCGACGTGCGGGGGACGCTTGCGAAGATCGCGGCCGAGATGGGCGCGCCCGTGATGGAGATCGACCGCCGCTTCCACAAACGCCTCGTGAAACCCCTGGAGCATTGATTGATGGCCGACCTCAAGATCGCGATCCAGCGGCTGCCCGGCAACGCCGACCTTCCGCTCCCCTCGTACCAGTCGGAGGGCGCGGTCGGAATGGACCTGCACGCCGCGGTGGCTGCCGACGTGACGGTCGCGCCGGGCGCGGTCGTCGCGATCCCCTGCGGCTTCGCGCTCGCGGTGCCTCCCGGCTACGAGGCCCAGGTGCGGCCGCGGTCGGGGCTCGCGGCGAAGCACGCGATCTCGATCGCGAACAGTCCGGGCACGATCGACCCCGACTACCGAGGCGAGGTGAAGGTGCTCCTCATCAACCACGGGAAGGAACCGTTCGCCGTGACGCGCGGGATGCGGATCGCGCAGCTGCTCGTCCTCCCGGTCCCGCGCGTTGTCTGGGAGGAGGTCGCCGAGCTGCCCCCCACGGCGCGCGGCGCGGGCGGCTTCGGCCACACGGGGCAGTGATGCGCGATGGCGCAGGAGCTGTTCTCCGGGTCCTGGTCGACGAAGCTTGAACGCATGGCCACCGCCTTGCGTTCCGCCCACAAATCCCTCATCGATTCGACCCAGCGCGATTATGAGAAGCTCCACGGGAGGATCACCAACCCCTATGCGCTTTTCACGCTGGTCGCGCAGGATCCGGCCTTCGCGTGGCTGCAGCCTATGACACACCTCATCGTGGAGATCGAAGACGTGCTGAGCCGGAAGTCGCCGCCCGTCGTGCAGGAGGACTTCCTCCGGGCGCAGGGGGAAATACGCCGACTCGTCGGGGCCGAAGGAGAACATTTCGCCGAGGCCTATCGGGCGCGGGTCCAGAGCGACCCCCGGGTCGCTGTGGAACATGGACGGCTCCACGTCATGCTTTGAAACCGGAGGTCACGCCTGGGATGGGGGAGGACGCCTGGACCCGGACGCAGAAAGGATCACCGCCACGAGCCCCCGGGAAATCAGAGCTCCGTAAACAAACCAGAGGAAGCAGACGGCGATCATCGCGGCTGTATCGTTGCCCATGGCGTACAACACCGAACCGAGAAACTCGGTGTCCCAGAAGCCACTCTCGCGTCAGGATCCTTTGGCGTGAGGCGCATCCCCAATCAGGACAGCCCCCGCCCCCGACAGCCCTCCCGCCACCGCTGCCAGGAAGACCCTGATCATTCGCCCATCACCTTCACCAGCACCCGCTTGCGGCGGCGCCCGTCGAATTCGCCGTAGAAGATCTGCTCCCAGGGGCCGAAGTCGAGCTTGCCCTCGGTAATCGCAACCACCACCTCCCGGCCGAAGAGCTGGCGCTTCAGGTGGGCGTCGGCGTTGTCCTCGCCCGTGTCGTTGTGGCGGTACTGCGAGGTCGGCTGGTAGGGGCACTGCTTCTCGAGGAACTCCTTGAAGTCGCGATGGAGGCCTCTCTCGTCGTCGTTGACGAAGACGCTGGCCGTGATGTGCATCGCGTTGACGAGCACCATCCCCTCCCGGACCCCGCTCGCCTTCACGACCCGCTCGACCTCGGGGGTGATGTTGACGAACTCCGTCCGCTCCTTCGTGTCGAACCAGAGCTCCTCGCGGTGGGACTTCAAGATTCACCACAAAGACACAAAGCCCACACAGAATATCTTCTTGGTGTTCTTTGCGGCTTTGTGTCGATCTTCATCCGGAGATCCACGCTTTGCCCGAGTCGTAGAACTCCTCCTTCCAGATGGGGGCCATCTTCTTGAGCGCCTCGATCGCGTGGCGGCAGGCGTCGAACGATTCGGCGCGATGCGCGGACGAGACGGCGATCACGACGCTCGCGTCCCCGATCTCGAGCCTGCCCGTGCGGTGGGCGATGAAGATCTCCCCGACCTTCCACTTCGAGCGGATCTCGAGCGCGATTCTTTCGAACTCCTTCTCGGCCATCTCCCGGAAGGCGCTGTAGGAGATCGAGACGACCTTCTTCCCCTCGTGGTGGTCGCGGACGGTGCCGATGAAGAGCGCCACCGCCCCGCAGCCGTCGCGGCGGACGGCGGCGTAGGCCTCGTCGATCGAGAGGGCGTCGGTCGTGACTTTGAGCATCTAGCCCCCTCCCACCGGCGGGATGAGGGAAACCACGTCGGACTCGCGGACGACGGCCGACGGCTCCGCGTAGTCGGTGTTGATCGCGAAGCGCACCGAGCGGTCGATTTTGAGCGCGGGGGCGGCCACGGCGACCGCGGCGATCACGTCCTGGACGGTGTTCCCCGAAACGGTGACGACGAGCTGCGGCTTCCCCGCCTGCTCGGCGAGCGGCCCGAAGAGCTGCACGCGAACGTTCATGGGGCCTGCACCACTTCGATGCGGTTCCCGGCCGGATCGCGCATCCAGAAGCGTCCGGCCTCCTCCTGGTCGATCTCGGCCCCGGCCGCGGCGGCCGTCTTCCGAGCCGCGGCGGCATCGGCCACTTCGACCGCGAAGTGGCGCTTCGAGCGCGGCTGCGGGGTGGCGTCCTCCGCCAGGTGGACCTCGAGGGCGCCCAGCCGGAACCACGCCCCGACGCCCTTCGTGTCGCGTCGCTCGACGGGTTCGAGGCCCATCACGTCGCGGTAGAAGCGGACCGCCTCGTCAAGCCGGTCCACGCGCAGATTCACGTGGGTGACGCGCAAACACCTCATCCCCCGGATTTTACCCTTGACCCCCTCGGGACGAGCCATATAATACGAGCTCGTTTTTTGCAGTTGAAGGACGGGAATAGAGGGTGAAGTCGCTCTTGGCGCTCCCGGTCACCGGCACCGGCAACCTCGTCGGCCTCGTGGTGATGTACGTCTACTTCGCCATCCTGGCGATCCTCTGTACGTATGGCCTGCACCGGTACCTCATGGTCTTCCTCTATTACCGCCACGCGCGGAAGGCCCCGAAGATCGACAAGACTTTTGAGAACCTGCCTCCCGTCACCGTCCAGCTCCCGATCTTCAACGAGATGTACGTGGCAGAGCGGCTGATCGACGCCTCCTGCGCCATCCAGTACCCCCGCGAGAAGCTTCAGATCCAGGTGCTCGACGACTCGACCGACGAGACGCAGGAGATCGCGCGGAAAAAAGTCGAGGAGTGGCGCGCCAAGGGCGTGGACATCGAGTACGTCCACCGTGCCGACCGCACGGGCTACAAGGCGGGCGCGCTCGACCACGGCCTGAAGACGGCCAAGGGCGAGTACGTCGCGCTCTTCGACGCCGACTTCGTTCCGAACGCCGACTTCCTCGAGAAGACGATCCACTACTTCACCGAGGAGAAGGTCGGCTGCGTCCAGGCCCGCTGGGGCCACATCAACAAGGAGTACTCGATCCTGACGCGGCTCCAGTCGATCTTCCTCGACGGCCACATGATCATGGAGCACGCCGCGCGCAACCGCTCGGGCCGCTTCTTCAACTTCTCCGGCACGGCCGGGATGTGGCGGAAAACGACGATCGCCGACGCGGGCGGCTGGCAGCACGACACGCTGACGGAGGACCTGGACCTCAGCTTCCGCGCCCAGCTCAAGGGCTGGAGGTTCGTCTTCGTCCCCCAGGTGGTGACGCCCGCCGAGCTGCCCGTCGAGATGAACGGCTTCAAGAGCCAGCAGCACCGCTGGGTGAAGGGGTCGATGCAGACCTCGAAGAAGCTGCTCCGGGACGTGGCGACCGCGAAGATCCCGCTGCACGTGAAGACGGAGGGGATCGTCCACCTGACCGGAAACACCGCGTACATCCTGACGCTGCTGCTCACGCTCATGATGTTCCCGGTGACCTACCTGCGGCCGAAGCTCGAGATGAAGTCGAGCGTGATCCTGGACCTCATCGTGTTCGGGATGGCGACCTTCTCGGTCTGCGTCTTCTACCTGACCTCGCAAGCGGAGCTGTACGGCTGGCGCGGCGTGCTGCGGACGCTCTTCTACACGCCGATGCTCCTGTCGATGGGGATCGGGATGTGCCTCTCGAACACGAAGGCGGTGATCGAGGGGCTGCTGACGAAGGGCGGCGAGTTCGTGCGGACGCCGAAGTACGCGATCAACGCCGGGAAGGACACGTTCGTCGGGAAGAAGTACAAGGTCTCGTTCAAGAAGCTGCTGCCCTTCGTGGAGCTGGCGATCGGGCTGGGTTTCGGCTGGGTGGTGTACTACTCGTTCCGGCACCAGATGTACGGGGCGATCCCGTTCCAGATGCTCTTCCTCATCGGCTTCACCTACGTCGCGTTCCTCTCACTCTTCCAGGGCCGTCTCACTGCCCGGTAGATGAAGGTCCTTCTCACCGGCGGCGCGGGCTTCATCGGCTCCCACCTGCTCGAACGCCTCCTCGCGCGCGGCGACGACGTGGCCGTGATCGACGACTTCAACGCCTACTACGATCCCGCGATCAAGCGACGCAACCTTCCGGCCGGCGGCGGATTCCGCCTCCACGAGCGGGACCTCCGCGACTCGGCGGAGATCGTGGCCCTGGAGAAGCCCGACACGCTGATCCACCTCGCGGCCCGCGCCGGCGTCCGCCCGTCGCTGGCCGATCCGGCGCTTTACGAGTCGGTGAACGTGGGGGGCACGCTCGCGCTGCTCGAGGCCTGCCGCCGGAACGGCGTGGGCCGCTTCCTCTTCGCCTCGAGCTCCTCGGTCTACGGCAACGGGAAGCTGCCCTTCTCGGAGGCCGACGAGCCGCTCACCCCCATCTCGCCGTACGGGATCTCGAAGCTGGTCGGCGAGCACTACGTGCGCCTCTACGCGCAGCTCCACGGAATCCGCGCGACGTGCCTCCGGTTCTTCACGGTGTACGGCCCGCGCCAGCGGCCCGACATGGCGATCCACGCCTTCACGGCCGCGATCGCGGCGGGCCGGGAGATCCCGGTCTTCGGCGACGGGACGACGGAGCGCGACTACACCTATGTCACCGACATCCTGCAGGGAATCCTGGCGGCGCTCGATCGGCCGGAGCCCTATGCGGTCTACAACCTGGGCGAGTCGCGCACCGTGCCGCTCCGTCGGCTGATCGAGCTCCTGGAGGAGTACGTCGGCCGGAAGGCGGTCCTCAAGCCGATGCCCGAGCAGCCGGGCGACGTGAAGCGCACGTTCGCCTCGATCGACCGGGCGCGGGCGCAACTCGGCTACGCCCCGGCCGTTCCCTTGGAGGACGGCCTCCGCGAGTTCGTCCGCTGGTTCCGCGGGTCGTAACAAGAAAGACCGTCTTTTCTGTTACGGAACGTCGACCGTGACCTTGGCCCGGAAGAGGAGGTCGCGGTCCTCGCGGGCGCGCCAGGTCTCGAGAATCACGTCCACCGAGGGCTTCAGCTCCCCCTCGAAGAGCGTCACTCCGCCGGACGTGACTTTGACGGGCTTCGAGAGGTCCAGCAGCGCCTCGTCCAGGTAGAACGCGACCTGCTTCGCGCCCGTCGACGTGAACTCGATCGTCTGCTCCTTGATCGAGGCCCGGATCTCGGCCGACGGGCTCTTGAAGGCGGCGATCCGGACCCAGTAGGACTGCGGGCAGTAGTCCCCGATCGCATGGTGCTTCAGCTCCCGGGGATGGGGCTTCCGGACTCGATCCTTCAGCCACTTCTGGATCCCCGTCATGATCTCGCCGCCTTCGCGGACGTTCATGACGTGGCCGCCTTTGGAGACCTCCTTGTACTCGAACTCGTAGCCCAGCTTCTTGAGCTGGTTGCGCGACTCGCGGTCGAATTCGACCGGCACGGTCTTGTCCGCGTCGCCGTGGACGAAATAGACCGGGAGGTTGAAGGAGTTCAGGTGCAGCTTCCGCATCCGCTCATCGACCCTCAGGCCCGCGTACTCGGACCGCGAAAGGCCCCCGGCATAGGGGATCAGGGCGGCAAAGCGGTCGGGGCTGCGGAGCCCGATGTTCCACGTTCCGAAGCCGCCCATCGAGTATCCCGTCAGGATCACGCGGTTCTCGTCGATCGCGTAGCGCTTCTTGAGCAACGACAGGGCCGAGAGGGGGAAGTTCCCCTCACGGTAGCTCCACCAGTGAGGGAGTTCGCGGCCGCCGATCCCGCCGAAGCTGTCCTCGTTCTTGCGGTCGGCCGGCTCCTTCTGGGCCGACGGGGCAGCGATGATGAAGTTGTTCGAGGCCGCATACGCCGCCCAGAGGTCCTTGAGCTGCGCCCCCGTGCCGCCCAGCCCATGGAGGGCCAGGAAGACCCCCGCCGGTTTCGCCGGGTCATACTTGGGGGGGACGATGATCCACAGGTCGGTCTCGCGGCCGAAGGCGTCCTTCATCCGCTCCTTCAGCTCACCGACGGGGGCGTCCTTGACCGGCCGACCCCTCCTGATGACTTCCAGCAGCTTTGCGGTGTCGCCCCCCACCGCCCCGCCAAGCTTCTCGGCCGGGCCTTCATCCAGGGCCCTCCAGACGGCCCCCACGTCCTGGCCCGGGAGGAGGAACAGCAGCAGGAGCAGGCTCATACCGCCTCTTGAGACGCCAAGGGGTGCGGAAAAGTTCGCGTAACAAAAGAGACGGTCTTTTTTGTTACGACCGGCGGGCGCAGGCGACGATGTTGCGGAGGAGGATGGTGTGGCAGACGGGGCCCACGCCGCCCGGGACGGGCGTGATCACGCCCGCCACTTCCTTCGCCTCGTCGAAAACCACGTCTCCCACCAGCTTGCCGTCCGGCGTCTCGTTGATCCCCACGTCGATCACCACCGCGCCGGGCTTCACCATGTCCCCCCGGATCAGGCCCGCCCGGCCGGCGGCCGCGAAGAGGAGATCGGCCCGCCGAGTGTGAGCGCCCAGGTCTGCCGTCGCCGTGTGGCAGAGCGTGGGGGTCGGCGCGTCGGCCCGCGACTGCAGCAGGAGCAGCGCGATCGCCTTCCCCACCAGCGCGCTCCGGCCCACCACCACCGCGTCGAGACCCTTGAACGAGGGCCGCGCCGCCCGCGCCAGCTCGACCGCCGCGCTCGCCGCGCAGGGCGCCGGATGGTGCTCGCCGAACGCCAGCCGCCCCAGGTTCTCCGGGTGGATCCCCTCGATATCCTTCGCGGGCGAGATCGCCGACATCACCCGGTCCTGATCCATCCCCTTGGGGAGCGGCGTGTGCACCGTGATCCCTGTCACCCCCGGGTCGCGGTTCAGCTCCCGGATGAGCGTCACCACCTTCCCCTCGTCCATCCCCGCCTCCAGCGTCCGGACCTCGTACGCCACACCCGCCTCGGCGCACGTCTTCTTCTGCGCGCGCAGGTAATACCGCGCCGCCGGGCTCTCGGGGTTGTGGATCGCCACGATGCGCGGAGGCGCCGCGAGCGTCCGCAGCTCCGCCAGCACCGCCTCGCGGAGGGGCGCGACGGCGTCCGCCTTCAGGATCCGGGCGCTCATGTGGAGACCCCGACCAGGTTGCCGCGCTCGTCGATGTCCATGTGCTCCGCGGCCGGGACCGAGGGCAGCCCCGGCATCGTCATGATGTCCCCCAGCAGCGGATAGAGAAAGCCCGCGCCCGCCGAGGCGCGCACCTCGTGCACCGGCACGCGGAACCCGGTGGGAGCGCCGCGGAGCTTCGGATCGTGCGAGAGCGAGAGCTGCGTCTTCGCCATGCAGATCGGCAGCCCCGCCAGTCCCCATTCCGTGTACCGCGCGATCTCCTCCTCCGCCCGCGGCGAGTAGTCCACCCCCGCCGCGCCGTACACGCCCGTCGCGATCGCCTCGATCTTCTCCTTGATCGGCCGCGTCACGTCGTAGAAGGGCCTGAGCGCCGACCGCTCCCCGCACGCCTTCAGGACCGCCCGCGCCAGGTCCGTCGCCCCCTCTCCTCCTTTGGAGTACGCCTCGATCACCTCGACGCCCGCGGCCCCCGCGGCCCGCGCCGCCCGGCGCACGGTTTCCACCTCGCGCTCCGTGTCGTCGGGGAACCGGTTGATCGCGACCACCGCGGGGATGCCCGCCTGCTTCACGATCCCGACCATCCGCGCCAGGTTGCAGCTCCCCTTCTCCACCGCCCCGACGTCCTCCTTCAGCAGTTCCTTGGGGAGCGGACGGCCGGGCTTCGCGACGAGGCTGCCCCCGTGCAGCTTGCACGCGCGGATCGTCGCCACCACGACCGCCGCGCTCGGCACCAGACCGCTCGCCGGGCACTTGATGTCCACGAACTTCTCGAACCCGAGGTCCGCCCCGAAGCCGCTCTCGGTCACGACGACGTCCGAGCAGCGGACCGCGATCCAGTCGGCGATCACCGAGCTGTTGCCGTGCGCGATATTGCCGAACGGCCCCGCATGGATGAAGGCCGGCGTGTTCTCGATCGTCTGCAGCAGGTTCGGCTTGAACGCGTCCCTCACGAGCACCGCCATCGCGCCGGCGGCCTTGAGGTCTTCCGCCGTGACCGGCTTCCCCTCCTTCGTGCGGCCCAGCAGGATGCGGCCCAGCCGTGCGCGGAGGTCGCGGTACGACGTCGCGAGCGCCAGGATCGCCATCACCTCGCTCGCCACCGCGATCTCGAACTGCGTGGCCCGCTCGGTCTTCTCGCCCACCGCGACCCGCACGCTTCGGAGCGCGCGGTCGTTCATGTCCACGCAGCGCGTCCAGCGGATCGACGCGGGGTCGAGGCCCAGCCGGTTCCCGTGGTGCAGGTGGTTGTCGATCAGCGCCGCCAGCAGATTGTGCGCTGCGGCCACGGCGTCGATGTCCCCCGTCAGCCGGAGGTTGATGTCGTCCATCGGCAGGACCTGCGAGTGGCCGCCCCCCGCCGCGCCCCCCTTCACTCCGAAGAACGGTCCCAGCGAAGGCTGGCGGAGCGCGCAGACCGCCTTCGTCCCGAGCCGGTTGAGCCCCAGCGCGAGCCCGATCGTGTTGACCGTCTTCCCCTCGCCGAGCGGAGTCGGGGTCATCGCGGTCACGACCACGACCTTCGCGCGCGGAGGAGGAAGCGCGTCCAGCGCCTCCAGGCGGATCTTCGCCTTGAACGGGCCGTGGAGCTCGACGACGTCGTCGGGGAGGCCGAGGCCGCGGGCGATCTCGAGGACCGGCTTCATCCGCGCCTGACGCGCGATGCGGACGTCGGTGTCGAGCGCCATGTCGCGGCGATTATAGGAGCCGGCGCTATCTCCCGTCGAGCCTCTTCTGCCAGGCGACGAGCGCGGCGCGACGGTCCATCAGGCGGAGCGTGCGGCCTTCGAGCACGATCGCCGGCGCGTCCAGCCGCCCGAGCAGCCACTCCAGCGCCTCGCGCCCAGTGACCTGGACCCGGTCGTCCAGCCGGCCGATCGCGAAGGGCGCCTGCACGTCGAGCGCCAGGCCCGCCTCCGAGAACGCCTCCGAGAAGTCCTTCCAGCTCTCGATCGGCTTCCGGAGCGCGAGCGGCTGCGCCAGCCGGTCCCAGGACTCCTTGGCGTGAGTCCGGGAGAACGTCTCCGTCGCCACCGTCCCAAGGACCGCGAACGCCACGTCGTTGGCCGAGATCTCCCGGAGCGCCTCCTTCTGCGCCGCGACGCCACGGCTCCCCGCGCGGATCAGCGAAAGGGTCGCCGAGAGGCCGAGGACGCGATCGGCGTCCCGCTCGAGACCCTGAAGGCCCTCTGCTCCCACCTCACCCAGCGCGAGCGCCGCGTGGATGCGCACCTTGCGGTCGGGGTCGCGCAGTCGGGCGGCGAGCGTCTCCGCGTCCTCCTTCCCGCCCAGTCGGCCCAGCGACTGCAGCGCCTCGGCACGGACCCAGGTGGAAGGGTCCGAACAGAGGCGCGCCACCGGCTCCCGGAACTCGCGCGCGCCTGGACGCCCGAGTGCCCGGACGGCCCCGTGGCGCACCTCGGGGTCGCGGTCCTCAAGCAGGTCCACCAGCCGGCGGAGCGTCTCTTTCGGGCCGACGCGGCTCAGGACCCAGACCGCCTCCGCGCGCACTTCGGGGTCGTCGTCCCGGAAGAGGGGGACGAGCGCGTCGAGGT
>CAZSCC010000618.1:0-1586 GCA_964604905.1 uncultured Planctomycetales bacterium | reverse complement strand
CTACCCGGTTTGCGTCCACCGGAACGAGGAAATCCGCGCCAAGGTTCGCCTCTACCCCGGTAAAGCGATCCCCCACGGCTTTGCCTACGTGCCTCGAGGCCCGTTCCTCATGTACGGGGATCCGCACGTCATTTCCACCTTCCATGTACGCCGTATCGTCGATGTCGCCGACTTCGCGAGCGGGATCCACCCGGTGACCTGCGGGGAGTACCTCGAGTTCCTGAATCAGCTTTTCCAAACCGACCCGCAAGAGGCGAGCCGCCGTGCACCCAGGGAATCGGAGTGCGCTGGCTATCTTTGGGTGGTCAATGGCGGTGAGTTCAAGCTGCCTCAGGACAAGGAACGGTACGCTTGGAGCCCGCGCCTCCCGGTCTTTGGCGTTTCATTCGAGGACGCTCAAGCCTACTGCCGGTTCCGAAGCCAGCGCGATGGCTGCCGGTACGACTTGCCCACCGAGGCAGAGTGGGAAAAGGCAGCCAAGGGGGTGGACGGGAGGTACTACAGTTGGGGCAACTATTTCGACAACGAGTACTGCAATAACTTCTTTTATTCCCGGGGCCGGCGCCCTGGCGTTGTCGAGGTGGACTTGTTCCCCGAGGACTGCTCTCCCTACGGAGTCCGTGGCATGGTAGGAAACGTTGGAGACTGGTGCTACTTTGATGACCCCGCGCGCCCCGAGGTGGCGGCTGTGCGTGGAGGCAACTGGGCTCTTAGCGGCGAGCCCTGCCGCATCTCCTACCGGCGCTCCACTTCAAAAACCTACGTCTCGGACCGTTTTGGCTTCCGCTTGAAGCTCGGGCTGGAGTAAGCTTCTCAAGAACTAAGGTCAGCGCATAGTTCCAGCTAGAAAAGTAGGCGCTGACTATAGTTTCGGGTAAGCTCCATCGCATGGATTCGACAGGCCGAATCACCCTTGAGATCCTGGACCGCATACGCAAGGGCGCGCCCAGCGCACTGGACGATTTTGTGCGTCACTATGGGCCCAGGATCCTTGTTTTCATCAACTACAAGCTCGGGTGGAAACTGCGGGAAAAAGTGGAGGCCGATGACGTGCTTCAGGATTTCTTCACCTCGGTCCTCGAGAACCGTGCAGGTTTCCTGGAGAAAGTGGACCAGCGTGGGGTGCACCGCACCGTTTACCGGCTGATCGAAAACCACATCAAGGATCTCTACGAGCGGCACTTTCAGACCAAGAAGCGCAACTCGTACCTGGAGGTCAGGGAGTCTACCCGGTCCGGAAGCCACGGATTTGCCCTTTCGCAACTGGAAGGCTCCTCCGGGTCGTTCTCGCAAAGAATCGAAGCCCAGGACGAATACCAGAGCCTCCAGCGCATCTTGGACCGCCTCGATGAGGAGTCAAAGCGGCTCTTCGTCCTCAAGTTCGTCGAGGAATGCACCAACCAGGAAATCGCCGAGCAGCTGGGGACCTCGGTCAGCACGATCAAGCGCCAAACCGCGGAGCTGGTGCAAAAAATTCAGCGGGCGAGGAAGGCGCGGTAGTTCCCTCTCTCCCCCTACAAACAGCCCAGGGCATCGCCGGCTGGATCGAGGCCGTAATCGGGGAACGGCGGCGGCGGGAGGGATCC
>CAZSCC010000617.1:0-3948 GCA_964604905.1 uncultured Planctomycetales bacterium | reverse complement strand
GGTTCGTCTTCGACACGTCCCTCCTGGGTCTCGATTCGTTCGAGCTCAAGCCGCCCTCCCTCCTCCCGCTCCCGGAGGCCGCGCGGCTCAAGGAGGCTGAGACGTCGATCCGGGAGCTCTTCAAGACGGACTACGCCAACCGCTCCCCCGCGGCGCTCCAGGCGCTGGCGAAGAAGATGCTGGCCGAGGCGGAGAAGCTGCAGGACGATCCGTCGAACCGCTTTGTCTTCCTCTCGGAGTCCCGCGACCTGGCCGCGCAGGCCGGCGATCTCGCCGGATCGATGGCGGCGATCGCGGCGCTCGAGCGCGCGTTCGAGGTGGACGCCCCGGCGATGAAGGCCGCGGCGCTGGGGCTGGCCGCCCGTGCGGCCCGGACGCCCGAGCTCGCCAAGGGGCTGCCGGAAGGCTATCTCGCGCTCATCGACCAGGCCGCCGAGGCGGACGACTTCGAGCTCGCGCTCTCGATCGCGTCCAAGGCCGACGCGGCGCTCAAGGGGACTTCGAACGCCGCGTCCGCCGCGCGGATCCAGGCGCGGGCGAAGCAGGTCGCGGTCGTGCGCGACGAGGTGAAGGCCCTGGAGCCGTCGGCGAAGGCGCTCCAGGAGAAGCCCGACGATCCCGCGGCCAACCTTGCGGTCGGCCTCCACCGCTGCTTCTCGCGCGGCGACTGGGCGCAGGGGCTCCCGCTCCTGGCGAAGGGCTCCGACCCCGCGGTCGCGGCGGCGGCGAAGGCCGAGCTCGAGGCGCCGTCGGACCCCATGCAGCTCGCGGCGACGGCCGACGCGTGGCGCGAGGCGGGGGAGAAGCGGATGGGCGCGCTCAAGACGCGCTGCCTGTCGCGCGCGGCGGCGTGGTACGAGCGGGCGCTGCCGGGGCTGACCGGCTTCCCGAAGCTCAAGGCGGAGGCGCAGCTCGAGAGCCTCTCCAAGGCCGCGTGGGCGGAGTCGTTCAAGAAGGGGCTGGTCTTCTGGGTCGAGCCCGGGAAGGATTCGCAGGACCCCTTCCGGGACCACGTCGCCGGCGTGCGGGCGACGGTCAACGGCGGGACGGTGCAGGACAACGGGGGCCGGGGGCTCACGTTCGCGCGGAAGCAGTCGTGCGCGGAGTATCCCGCCTCCGAGGCGGTGAAGGGCGTGGACGCGCAGGGGTCGATCTTCGCCTGGATCCGCCACGACAAGGGGGACAAGCTCGGCTGCATCCTCGCGCTGGGCGGGGTGAAGAGCGACGACGCGGGCCTCTGGGCCGACCGCGGCCGCCTGAGCGCGGACCTTCCCGGCGTGGAGACGAAGAGGCGGATCTCCTCAAAGGGATCGGTGCCCAACGACCGCTGGGTCCTCTGCGGGGTGACGTGGGACGGCGCGACCGTGGCGTTCTACATCGACGGCAAGGAGGACACGACGCTGTCGCTCGCGACGGGCGACGACCGCCGTCCCACGCGGCTGCGGATCGGGAACGATTTCTCGGGCGGCCAGGAGTTCTCCGGGCTGATCGGGACGGTGATGCTCTACACCCGCGCCCTCACGTCGCAGGAGGCGCTGCAGTGCTACCTGGGGACGCGTGGAAAGTACCGGTAGGCGCGCCGGCGGACACCCCTACTCAAGGACTCTCAGCCGTCCCCCGGCCAGGTCGTAGACGCCCCCCTCCACGCGTGCCCTCAACCGGGGGCGAAGGACCGTGACCACCTCTCGCACGTTCGCTTCTATCGCCTCGTCGAGGCCCGCGCCGAAGGGGATCGACCGGGTCGCCCATCGGATGGGCTGGACGATCGGGAAGTGGTCGCTCGCCCGTTCCCGTTCGAGCCGGACGGCCCCGCAATCGGTGTGTCCCAGGACGAAGACGAGCCGGCACCCCAGGCCCAGCGCGATCTCGAGGGACGAGACGACTTCCGGAGTGACGACGTGTCCCGCAAGCCGCACGCAGTAGAGCCGGCCCGGCTTGCAGCCGAGGATCGCCTCCGGGACGACCCGTTCGTCGACGCACGTCAGGATCGCGGCCGACGGCTGCCGTGACCCTTCCCGTCCTGTCGGGCGCCCGGCGGCCCGCCGAATCTCGTCGAGCAGGACTCTCTCTTGCGTTTCCATAAGGACAGGGCGACGGGATCCCGGGGAGGGTGCGCGAAATCTACTCCTCGGGTTGCTGGATGATCACGACAAAGCCGGTGTTCCCCACGGGCGCGAATCCGGCGAGCCACTTCCCTCTGGGGCCGGGGTCAGGCACCCCGAACGGATCCACGTAGTCCCTCTTTTCGAGGGCCAAGGGCGGCCTGTCGTCGGCCGACGAGAGCTCCCGATGGCAATCCCTCGGGAACGGGACGGGAAACATCCCCTTCTCAAAGGGGACCGCCCCCTGCCCTCGCGCATACTTCGGATGAAGAAGTACGATGAAGTCCCCGGGGGGCGGCGCATCGCCGGGCCGGGGATGGACGTCGAAGGGCGCAATCAGCGCCGCCTTGCGTCGTTCACTCTCCAGATTGGGCACCCCGAGCGTCGGACCGGTCGTGATGGAAACAGCCAGCACGCCGAGTCCCGCGCCGCCCTCCTCCACCGGAACGCCGATGTCGAACTTGTCGAGCCCGTCCGCTCGGGAATGGTAGACGTCCGAGACGTGGACCGCATCAAGGCCCTTCCGCCCGACATGCCGCAGCGTTCCCCTGAAGTAGTCGCGCTCCTTGAAATTCTCCCCGAGGAGCGCGACCGGCTTCCGGGCGATCATGACCCCGTGGACATCGAGGACCTGCCAGTTCACCACCATGGGATCGCTCGGCAGCGAATCGAGGAACTCCTGGAGCTTTCGCGCTTCGGGCCTCCCCTTAAGGTCGTCCGGATCGGAGGACGGACGTCCGGCGACCGACTGGTTCCAGGCCGAAAGGAGGGCGGGCAGCCGGGGATCGCGCGCGTGGGCCTCCACCCGGCTCCCCCACTCCTGCATCCGGTTCAGGATCACGCTGGCCAGCAACCGCGCCGTGTAGACGCTTCCGTCCAGGATCTCCGCCCGCCGCGCCGCCTGCTTCGCCTCCCTCAGCCGGACCGCCTCGGCCCAGAAAAATACCAGCACTCCCGCCGCTCCGGCCAGCACCGCGAGGACGACCCGGGCCGCATGCCGCCGGCACCAGCGGACGGACCGGACGAGCGCTCCGACGGGCCTCGCCTGGACCGGCCTTCCCTCGATCCAGTTCTCCAGGTCGTCCGCCAGCGCCTTGACCGAGTCGTACCGCCGCGCCGGGTCCTTCTCCAGGCACTTGAGGCAGATGGCCGCGAGTTCGGCGCCGACCCGCGGATTCCCGGCGCGAGGATCGGCCGGCTCCTGCTGCCGGACCTTCAGGAGCGTGTCCCCCTCGCTCCCTCCCTGGAAGGGCGCCCGCCCTGTGAGGAGGGCATAAAGGATCGCTCCGAGGCCATAGATGTCGACCGCGGTGGTCAGGCGACGCCCCTGCCCCTCGGTCTGCTCGGGCGCCATGTAGGCCAAGGTTCCGACGAGTTCGCCCGTGATCGTGACCCCATCCCTCCCGTCCATCCGCTTGGCCAGGCCGAAGTCCGTGACGTGGGGCTCCCCCTGCGAATCCAGGAGGACGTTGCCCGGCTTGAGGTCGCGATGGAGGATCCCGCGCTGGAGCGCGTACCGGACCGCATTCGCGAGCGCCAGGAGGAGCCGCGCGGCCTTCCGGGGATCGTCGCGGAGCGAATCGAGACGCGCCTCCAGGCTCCCGCCCTCCATGATCTCCATCGTGAAGTAGAGCTGGCCCTCCTCCTCCCCCACCGCGTGGATCGGGACGATGTTCGGGTGACTGAGGCCCGCCGCGGCCTCGGCTTCAAACCGGAACCGCTCCCTCTCCGAGGCCGACGCGAACCTTCCCGCCAGGATCATCTTCACGGCGACGAGCCTTTTGAGTTCCGGGTCGTGCGCCTTGTAGACCATGCCCATCCCGCCCCGGCCGATCTCCTCGAGGAG
>CAZSCC010000616.1:0-1752 GCA_964604905.1 uncultured Planctomycetales bacterium | reverse complement strand
AGCAACCGGGAAACTCTTATCGATCATGTGAGGAAGGTCCTCAACTCGATCAACGCTAAGCCGGGCTCGACCTTTGCTATTGCGATCGGGCGTCGCCAGGCCGCACTTACCATTCCGAAATACTTAGGAACAGGTACTTAGCCCCTGCCGCAATCCCGATGATGCGGAATGTTGCTGAATGTCCCGAAGAATCTCGGCTTCTTTGCAGACCCAGGAATCCACGCCGGTGTAGTCCCCATGAAGAATCACCGCAGGTCCCGGACTGTGGCGACACCAAGCCTTGACCGGACAGGGACACAGGTCTTGAAATCCGCAAACGTGAGGCCCCGGATCCGCTGAAAAACCTCCGAGTACTTCCAGATCTCCTCGAACGGCTTCTCTCGGATATTCCCGGCTCGGAGGGGGGTCGCGATGCAGGGATATACGTCGCCGACCGAAGAGATCGCGCCGTTTCTTCGCGCGCAGTTGCACTTCCCCTCGCCATCGGAAAGATCGGGCTCGGGGGTGGCAACCAGGTGGCGGAGTGGCCCTTGGTAGAGAGAGCGCAGGGTGTCAGGGTCGATGCGGGTGCCGAGGCTTCCTTGCGTGCCATCGTAGCGGCCCGTGATGGACGTGTCGGCCGAGTAGGCGACCCCTTCGGCATCGGCCCTTTGGATCATTTCGCCGACCTCGGAGGCGTTGGTTTTCATGATGACGAACTTGACCGCCACCCCGACGTTGCGCTCCGTGAGCCGCCGCGCCCTCGACCAGGTCTTTGCGAAGGAGCCTTCCACGCGGGTCACCCCGTCGTGAGTCTCGGGATCGGCACCGTAGACGCCCAGACTGACGCCTCCCAATCCGACGTATCCGGCCAGCCGATCGCACGCTTGCTCGGTCAGGAGGGTTCCATTCGAAAGTACGGAGAGAACGAAACAGCGCGAGGCCGCCTCATCCATGATGTCCCAGAATCGGGGATGGACCATCGCTTCCCCGCCGGTCAGGGACAAGTACAGGGTCCCCGCGCGGCGGAGATCAGGGTTTCTTGTTCTCTTCTCCTCTCATGGCTTTGTCCGATGTCCGTCCTCCGTCAGGGCCAACGACCCGTGTTGCAGTATATCTCCAGAATGAGGAATTGCCCGGTTCCCGAGATGGCGCCGCTGCCCGTGCCGTCGATCGCCGGGCGGAGTTGCCGCTGGCCATGAGCGTGAGGATGGCGCCGGCCTGGATCTCGAGCTGGAGCTCGACCCGGGTCAGCGTCGGAGGGGCTGCCGCCGAGGAGGAGATCCTGACTTCGTCCAGGTCGCAGCCCGACAGGAAGAGCCCCAGGAACATTTCTCCCGCGAACCTTAGGGTTCCGTGCAGAGCAAGCCCTGTGCCAGCGGAAGGGATCGCCGGGGAACGCCCCTGCAGGCCCATTCTTGGACGGGCGTGCAATTTTACCGAAGGGTCCACACGATCGGCGGCGCCCCTTCAGGCAAGCCGCACCGGGGTCCGATAATACTCCTGATGGGTCTCAGGAGCATCATACGGGCTGTGGCACGCCGCTGGAAACTCGCCCTCATCCTCTTCCTCGGCACCCTGGCGATCGGCCTGGCCGTCTGGCCCGGAGCCCCCTTCACCTACACCGCCGTCGCGCGGGTGACGGAGGGAGAAGGCGGTACGATCATGAGGACAAGCGTCTTCGAGCGCGCGGTCCGCGAAGAGCTCGGCGCCGAATTCTCCTCCGCCACGCCCGTCGAACTGGAGCGATCGGTCGCCCGGCTGCGCGCGGCC
>CAZSCC010000615.1:0-8266 GCA_964604905.1 uncultured Planctomycetales bacterium | reverse complement strand
ACGTACTCCATGACGATGTAATGGAGGTCGTTCTCCTGGCCGACATCGAAGATCTGGACGATGCCCGCGTGGGAGAGGGAGGCTGCCGCGCGCGCTTCGCGGAGGAACCGCTTGATCATCTCCGGCGAGCCATGCTGTCCGGCGATGAGCACCTTGACGGCCACGTGGCGGCCGAGATCCTCCTGGCGGCCCTTGTAGACGACCCCGACGGCCCCGCGTCCGAGGACCTCCTGGATCGAGTACTTGCCTATGTGGGAGGGCAGAGGCATGACAGACCCACAATAGCACGAGGAACGATGTTTGTTGACGAACAGCGACAGGAAGAATGAAGAATCACGAATCACGAATCAAGAATCAGGAGAGGCAACGATGGAATGACGGTAACGAAGCCGTGAGGAGAGTGCACGGACCGACGATGGGAATGATGACGCTGGTCCTTGGGCTGCTGGCGGCGAGCCAGGCCGGGGAGTTCGAGAAACGGGAATTCAAGGACGGGCACGGAGCGAAACTGCCCTACCGGCTCTACAAGCCCGCCGCCTCGAAGGAGAATCGGCCGCTCGTCCTCTTTCTCCACGGGGCGGGGGAGCGGGGCGGAGACAACGAGGCCCAGCTCAAGATCGGCGTGAAGTATTTCGTGGAGAACCAGGCCCAGTATCCTTGCTATGTCGTCGCGCCGCAGTGCCCCTCGAAGTTCCAGTGGGTCAACACGCCGTGGGGCGCGCCGAAGCACGCCATCCCGGCTCAGCCGACCGAACCCCTGCGCCTGTCGATCGAGCTCGTGGCCGCGCTGCAACGGGAACTCGCGATCGATCCCAAGCGCCTCTACGTGACGGGCCTCTCGATGGGCGGTTTCGGGGCCTGGGACGCGATCGCGCGCCATCCGAAGATGTTCGCCGCGGCCGTTCCGGTCTGCGGCGGCGCGGACGAGGCGACGGCCCCCCGGATCGCCAAGGTCCCCGTCTGGGTCTTCCACGGCGGAAACGACGACATCGTCAAGACCGCGCGCTCGCGGAACATCGTCGAGGCGCTCAAGAAGGCCGGCGGCACTCCGAAATACACCGAGTTCCCCGGCGTGGACCACTTCTCATGGGACCCGGCCTATCAGGAGAGGGAATTGTTCCCTTGGCTGTTCCTTCAGAAGTTGCCCTGAAGACACGAATCACGAATCAAGGACCCGTCGCCCGGAGGATCCGGTCCGAATCCATCTCCACCCGGACAGTACCCAGATATCCGGGTCCGAAGTAACGACCCGCGGAAAGCCGTTTCAGCCGTCCCGACTCATCCTGAAACGCGATTTCCAAGGAGGAGTCCCCGGTCGGCTCGACCTTCAGGGACATGAAGGAGCCGGGTCTGAGGTCGCCCATCGGATAGGAGTTCCCGGTCACGTGGACGACGACGGAGCGGAGCGTCGTGGCCCCCGTGTTCTCAATCCTCACCCTCAGGCCGATCAAGAGGTGCAACCCCACTCTCCCCGCAAGAAGCAGGAGGGCTGTCACGGCCAGGATCACCAGAGTCCGCCGACGTGGCATCGGATCATCCTACTGGGCCTGGGTCGATTCGTGATTCCCGATTCGTGATTCGGCGGTTGCTCGTAACGTTCCGCCCTGCGGCTGGCACGCACCCTCGGAGGGCTGAGCTTATGAGATACCTGGTGGCGATCCTGGCGTTGTGCGGAACGGCGTGGGCGGACGAGGACGAGCACCCCGAGGTGCGGAAGTTCGCCGAGAAGCTCGATCCGGAGGGGCTTTCCGGAAAGATCCTGGCGATCAGCCGGAGCGAGGCCGGGCGACGGGCGCTCGGCGAGGCCCTGGACGGCGCGGTCGAGTGGAAGATCCGCTTGTTCGGCTTCGAGGACTACTTCTTCACGCGCGATGCCGAGGGTCAGTTGACGCTCCGGCCCGAACGGAAGCAGGATATGGATAAGGTGACGCCTGCCGTCGCCGAGGCGAAGGCGCTCTTCGAGGCCTTCACGAAGCGGGCGGAGGAGCTGGCCGCGAGGATCGGGGAGGCGACCGATCTCGATCGCCGGCTCAAGGCGGCCTGGAAGAGCCCCGAGTACCGGATGGCCGAGTTCCATCACTTCGTGCAGGATGGAGATGAGGACAAGGATGCCGCGGGGCGGCTGGAGACCTTCTTCCAGGAGCTCATCGAGGAGAAGTTCGAAGCCAAGGGGGACGCCCTGGCGGCAAAATCCGGGGCCTTCACCAACGAAGAGGGGATGATCGACCTCGAGGACCTCGAGCACAATCTCAAGGGCGGTGAATTCGCCGAGGAGCGCGCTCGGTGGGTGGATGTCTCCGAGCGCTGCACCGACGCCGCCCTGGCGGAGCTCTTCGCCTCGCCCTTCGCGGTGGCCGCGCTGGAACACCTGAAGGAGCGCGCGAGGGAGACCTGGACCGCCGAAGCGCGGAAGACCTCCTGGGACTCCTTCGCTCGCCGATACTTCCTGGCCGCCACGGGCGAGAAGTGCCAGTGGAGACCCGATCGGGCGGCCAAGGTGGACGAGATCCTCCGCCGGGCGAAGGAGATCGAGAAGGAGATCGCGGAAGAGGAGGGCGGGTCGGTCGGCCCTCAAGCTGAAACGGCCCATCCGCTCGACGCGAAGGCGATCGTCCTCGACGAGACGGTGGTCTCCAAGGCCGAGAAGCAGCCCGACCTGGTGGGACGCGTGACCGTCGCCATCCGGGACAACGGGGTGACGCTCGTCACCCTTCGCATTCCCGGGGATGCCGCCCACGACGTGACGGTCTACGTCCGGACGGGGGCGATGCTCCGCTTCGTGGGGATCGATCCGCCGCTGCTCGCCGTCGGCCAGGTCGCCTGCGTCTGGCTGCGGCCCGGATCGAAAGAGGACGTCGAGACGGTCCGCTTTGCCCTGGAGAAATAGGTGCTTGCCCTGCTGCTCGTCCTGATCCAGGAGTATCCCCAGGGGATCCGGAACACCGAGGACCCGAAGAACGTCCCGCTCGCGCCGGGGGAGGCGCTCAAGAGGATCTCGCTCCCCAAGGGGTTCAAGGCGACGCTCTTCGCCGGGGAGCCGGACGTGGCGCAGCCGATCTCGCTCGCGTTCGACGACCGGGGCCGCCTCTGGGTCGCGGAGTGCTACTCGTTCGAGAGTGCGGGCGGGCCCTGGAACCAGCCGGCCCGCGACCGCATCCTGATCCTGGAGGACGCCGACGGGGACGGGCGCTTCGACCAGCGCAAGCTCTTCCTGGAGGGCGCGCGCAACCTGACCAGCATCCTTCCGGGATTCGGGGGCGTCTTCGCCTGCTCGACTCCGCGGCTTATCTTCATCCCGGACAAGAACGGCGACGACGTGCCCGACGGCGAGCCCGAGGTGCTGCTCGACGGGTGGAACGACGGCGGGATCGGCCACTGCGTCTTCAACGGGTTGACGTGGGGACCCGACGGCTGGATCTACGGGACGCAGGGGATCCAGGGGGAGTCGAACGTCGGAACGCCGGGGGGCCGGCGGGTCAAGTTCAACGGGGGCGTCTGGCGCTACCACCCGGTGAAGAAGCTCTTCGAGGTCGTCGCCGAGGGGACGGTCAATCCGTGGGGGCTCGACTTCGACGATTACGGGCAGGGATTCTTCCCCAACAGCGTGACCGGCCATCTGTGGCACCTGATCCCGGGCGCACACTACGAGCGGATGTACGGCCAGGACTACACCCCGAACACGTACGGGCTCATCAAGGCCACCGCCGACCACGCCCACTACGCGGGCGGCGAGTGGCAGAACTCGGGAAACGGCGGGAAGGAGCACGACGTGATGGGCGGCGGCCACGCCCACGCGGGAGCGATGATCTACCTCGGGGACAACTGGCCGGCGGCGTACCGGAACACGTACTTCACGAGCAACATCCACGGCCACCGCATCAACAACGATGTCCTGGAGCGGAACGGGTCTGGATACCGGGGGCGTCACGCTCCGGACCTGCTGCGGTCCGGCGACCCGTGGTTCCGCGGGATCTCGCTCAAGACCGGGCCCGACGGCGGGGTCTTCGTGAGCGACTGGTCGGACGTCGGCGAGTGCCACGACAAGACGGGCGTCCACCGCACGAGCGGGCGGATCTACAAGATCGTCCACGGCACGCCGAAGGCGCCGGTGAACCTGGACCTCGCGAAGCGGACGGACGCGGAGCTCGTGGCGCTGCAGCTCCACGCGAACGAATGGCAGGTGCGGCAGTCGCGGCGGCTGCTTCAGGAGCGGGCGGCGGCGGGGATGGACCTGGCGGGCGCGCACAAGGCGTTGCGCGAGATGTTCGCGTCGAACGCGGACGTCCGGCGGAAGCTGCGCTCGCTCTGGGCGCTCCACGTCACCGGGGGGCTGGACGAAAAGTCGCTGCTGGAGAAGCTCGATCACGCGGACGAGCACGTGCGGAGCTGGGCAGTGCGGCTGCTGGCCGAGGAGCGGAATCCCTCGGAGGCGGCGCTCAAGAAGTGGGCCGGGATGGCGGCGAAGGACAAGTCGTCGCTGGTGAGGCTCTTCCTGGCGTCGGCGCTTCAGAGGACGCCGGTCGAGAAACGTCGCGAGGTGGCGGCGGCGCTCGCGGGGCGCGCGGAGGACGCGGCGGATCCCAACATCCCCCTCATGATCTGGTACGCGATCGAGCCGGTGGTGGGCGGCGATCCGGCGGGGGCGTCGCGCCTGCTGGCGGCGTCGCGGATCCCGCTGCTGAGGCAGTTCATCTCGCGGCGGATCTCGGGGGACCGCTGATGTCCGTGGCGGCCCTCGTCCTGGCGTTGGCGTCGCAGGTCGATCCGATCCGGGTCGAGCAGGCGATCCAGAAGGGGGTCGCGTATCTCCGGACGGCCGATTCGCCCGAGTCGCACGCGGAGATGAAGGAGTCGGACGAGCTGATCCTGCTGACGCTGCTGCACGCGGGGGTGGCGTCGAACGACGAGAAAGTGCTGGAGCTGCTGAAGTCGATTTTGGAGCGGCCGCTCTCGCGCACCTACAAGGTGGCGCTGCAGGCGATGGCGCTCGAGGAGCTCGACCGGGTGAAGTACCAGGAGCGGATCTGGCAGTGCGCCCAGTTCCTGGTGGACAACCAGGGGCGGAACGGCCGCTGGGGTTACGGAAAGGCGACGACGATAGGGACGTTTCCGGCGGGGACGCCGACGGAAGGGAGTCGGGAGCCCGCTTCGGGAGTCCGCGAGTTCGGCGCGCCCGGGGAGCGGGTGAAGCCGAAGGTGCAGCAGCGGGTGCCGGTCAAGAAGCAGCGGGACGGGCCCGACTCGGGGGACAATTCGTGCAGCCAATACGCCGCGCTCGGCCTGCGCGCGTGTCACGAGGCGGGGATCCTGCTTCCGCAGGAGACGCTGGAGAAGGGGGCGGCCGAGTGGCGCCGCTGCCAGGAGCGGGAGGGCGGGGAGAAGGACGACGACGACGGGAAGAAGAAGCGGCCCGCGGTCGCCACGGGTCCGACGGCGCCCAAGCCGCTCGGTTGGGATTACGGCGAGAGCGGTTCGGGCGACCCGCCGTGGGGGTCCATGACCGCGGGGGCGGTGGGGGCGCTCGTGATCTACGACCACCTCCTGGGCAAGGACTGGAAGGCCGATCCGGACGTCGCGGAAGGGCTGGCCTGGCTCGCTAAGAAGTTTACGGCGAAGAAGAATCCCGGGAAGGACGAGTGGCTGTACTACTGGCTCTACGCCGTCGAGCGGGTGGGGATCCTCTGCGGGACGGAGAAGATCGGCCCCCATGCGTGGTACGCGGCCGGCGCGAAGCAGTTACTGGACACCCAGCAGCCGGACGGCTCGTGGAAGGGGGACGAGCAGGCGACCTGGGACACCTGCTTTGCGATCCTCTTCCTGCGTCGCGCCACGCGTCCGCTCGAGGACGTGCCGAGCGTGGACCGCTTCAAGAAGCGTTGATGCCCAGTTCGGCGAACCGCTTCGCGATCCCCTCGAGGCCCTCCTTTTCCCACCACGCGATCCATTTCTTGAGGTAGGTGAGGTCGAGCGATTTCTGGCGCTGGACGATGGCGTGGACGTCCATGACGTCGCGTTCGCGCCAGGAGACGAGCTTGTAGACGAGGAGGTCTTCCGGCGAGGCGACCCAGACCTTGCGGGTGAAGAGTTCGACCTGGACCTTGCGGGCGAGGGCGCTCTTGTCGAAGGGGCTGTCGCCCAGGGTGAGGTCGAGGTGCCAGGGGCTCTTCTTCTGTCCGAAAGAGAGCCGGGCCCAGCCGCTCACCTGGATCTGCTGGATGGCGAGGTCCTCGTCGACGGCGAACCCGTGCTTCCCGGCCTCGCGGAGGAACTTGTAGGCGTGGCGTTCGGGAAAGAAGAGGACGAGGTCGACGTCCTCGGTGTAGCGGGGTTCGCCCCAGAGGCCCGCGGCGAGGCCTCCGTAGAGGAGGTAATCGAAGCCGCCGGCCTGGATCGTATCGAGGGAAGCGAGGAGTACGGCGCGGGGGCTAGACATGCTTCCGGCGGGTGCGGTGGTGGCCGGAGGAGACGGGGTGGTCTTTCCGGGGCTGGGGCGGGGCGGGGGGGTGGGAGAGGAGGCCTTCCAGGATGCGGGAGGCGCGGTTGAGGGTGAGGCGCTTGGTCTCGGACGTGCGGGCCTGGTCGTTGGCCTCGCCGATCTTCCTGAGCCGTTCCTTCCACCGTCCGCTCATCGCCCCCAGTATACCGCGGGGGCAACAAAAAAGACCGTCTGTTTTGTTTCGGTCGCGGTCGAGCGAAGCGAGCCCGCGTTGGGACTTGGAGGTTGGGATTTTGGATTTCCGCCGCCGCAGGCGTCGGTGGTACCCCGGGCCAGGTTCGAACTGGCGACCTGCGGTTTAGGAAACCGCCGCTCTATCCAACTGAGCTACCGGGGCCCGATGGGCGCCCCGCATTCTACTGGCCGTGTCGGTCGGGCGCCAGCGGCAGCGGCCCCCTCACCGGGGAGGGGACGCCACCGACGTGACCGCCTCGTAGTTCTCGTACACGAAGTCGACCACCGCCTTGGCGACCCGATTGGCCGCGCTGTTGAGGCTGCCTCCGAAGAAACCGCCGGTGACGGTCCCCCAGGCGGCCCCCTTGCCGACCTCCGCGCCGGCCTCGTTGAGGAAGGTGATCTCGGCCACGATCGTGCCCTTGCCGGCGCCGAATCCCGCCCAGTAGCGCGCCGCCGCGCTCCCCGGATCGAAGCCCACCAGCTTGCCCTGCACCACGACCGTGCGGCCGTCGCCGGTGAAGTAGCTTTGCAGGCGTTCCCTTACCTCGACCGTCAGATACTCCGCCATCTTGAGCGCCTTGTCCTTCTGCACGACGTCCATGCCGGGCGGTTGCTCGATCGCGAACGGCCGGACCTCGAGGCGCCCGTAGGCCTTGAACGGCCCGGGCGGCACCTGGCTGACTCGGAACTCCCGGCTCCCGCAAGCCGCGAGGAACGCCGTCAGGCATGCCGCTACCGCGATCTTCATCGTTCCTTCTCCCCGACGTCCCGCATCATACCCGCGGCTGCGCCTTGGGGAAAGCGCATTCCAATTCCTTGACTTTCCTTCCGAAACGAGTTTAATGGGACGAAATCAGTCCTGTTTTGGAGAGAAAGCGTCATGGATGCGAATACCTTCCACGCCATCGTCCTGCAGCTCCTGCGATGGACCCACCTCTTTTTCGGGATCGCATGGATCGGCCACCTGTACTTCTTCAACTTCGTGCAGGGCCACGCCGAGAAGGCGTTGGACGGCCCCCAGAAGAAGATCGTCGTCCCCAACTACCGCGGCCGCGCGTTCTGGTGGTTCCGCTGGGGGGCCATGATCACCCTGATCAGCGGCTTGGTCTACATCCTCTACGAGCAGTTCGTTCCCGAGGCGGCCCCGATGTTCAAGGACTGGTTCACGTCGAGCAAGGGCCTTTGGATCACCTTCGGCGCCGGCCTCGGCATCGTCATGTGGTTCAACGTGTGGTTCAAGATCTGGCCCCGGCAGCAGATCATCATCGCCGCGGTCGGCGGGCTCCGCGAAAAGCCGGCCGATTTCGACGCCCTGGTGGCCGCCGCGGGGAAGTTCTCCCGACTGAACACCTACCTCAGCGTCCCGATGCTCTTCGGCATGGGCGCGCGCTCGCACTTCGCCGCCTTCTCGACGACCGGCACGCTGGTCGCGATGGTGATCGTCTTCGCGGTGGGCTTCGGGATCGCGTTCCACGTGGTGAACCAGGTCGCGGGGAAAGTGGGCAAGGAGTTCCTCCCGGCCGCTCCTCCCGCGGCCGCGCGTTCTGGTGGTTCCGCTGGGGGGCCATGATCACCCTGATCAGCGGCTTGGTC
>CAZSCC010000614.1:0-2053 GCA_964604905.1 uncultured Planctomycetales bacterium | reverse complement strand
GCACGTCGCCAAGACGCCGCCGCGCACGCCCGAGGAGGAGCGGGCGTCGTTCCGCGTCCCGCCCGGCTTCGAAGTGCAGCTCGTCGCGGCGGAGCCGAACATCAACAAGCCGATGAACCTGGCGTTCGACGACCGCGGCCGGCTCTTCGTCACCTCGTCCCTCGAGTACCCCTTCCCCGCGAAGGAGGGGATCACGCCGCGCGACTCGGTCAAGATGCTGGAGGATTTCGGCCCCGACGGCCGGGCGCGGAAGATCACGACGTTCGTTCCGGGCCTGAACATCCCGATCGGCGTCGTGCCCACCGCCGACGGCGTCCTCTGCCACGGCATCCCCAAGATCTGGCGCTGCACCGACGCCGATGGCGACGGCAAGGCGGAGAAGCGCGAGCCGCTCTACGGGGACGTCGGTTCCCGGGACACGCACGGGATGGTGAATGCGTTCACCCCGTGGGTGGACGGGTGGATCTACGCCTGCCACGGGTTTGCGAACCATTCGGAACTGAAGTCGGCCACGACGGGCAGCGCGATCGTGATGGACTCCGGGAACACGTTCCGGATGAAGGCGGACGGATCGCAGATCGAGCACTATTCGCACGGGCAGGTGAATCCTTTCGGCCTCTCGTTCGATCCGCTGGGCAACCTGTTCTCGGCGGACTGCCACTCGAAGCCGCTGTACCAGCTTCTGCGCGGGGGATGGTACGAGACGTTCGGTGGCCAGCACGACGGGCTGGGCCCGGCGCCGCTCATGATGACCCACCTGCACGGATCGACGGCGATCGGCGGGGTCGTCTACTACGCCGCGACCCAGTTCCCGGCCGCGTATCGCGATACGCTCCTCGTGGGCAACCCCGTCACGGGCCGGATCAACCACGACCGGCTGGAGAAGCATGGGTCCACGCTCAAGGCGATCGAGCAGCCCGACTTCCTGAAATGCGACGATCGCTGGTTCCGGCCGGTGGACCTCGAGCTGGCGCCGGACGGGTCGATCTACATCGCCGACTTCTACAACCGGATCATCGGTCACTACGAGGTGCCGCTCGACCATCCGGGCCGCGACCGCGAGCGGGGCCGCATCTGGCGGATCGTCTATACGGGGGAGAAGGCGAAGCCGATGCCCGACCTCTTCAAAGCGTCGGGCGACGACCTCGTGGCGCTGCTCAGGGACGAGAACCTGCAGGTGCGCGTGCGGGCGACGAACCAGCTGGTCGAGCGGATCGGGAAGGCATCGATCGAACCGGCGAAGAAGGCCGGCGGAGCGCATGCCCTGTGGGTGCTGGAGCGGCTGGGCGCGCTGGACGAGGCGATCATCCGGAAGTCGGCGGAGGCGGCCGATCTGGCCGTCCGGGTGCATCTGATGAAAGTGCTCGGCGAGCGGAAGGCGTGGACGTTCGAGGCGGATCTGGTGCGGGCGCACCTGAAGGACGAGGACGCGTTCGTGAGGCGCGCGGCGGCGGAGGCGCTGGGGCTGCATCCGGGCCGCGAAAACCTGCGACCGCTGATCGACCTGTGGGCGGCGACTCCGGCGGACGACACCCACCTGATCCACATGGCTCGGATGGCGCTGCGGGACCAGCTGCGCGTCACCGGCTACGGTGGGGTGGGCGGGCTGGACAAGGAGGCGGTCCGCCGGATCGTGAACGTAAGTCCCGGGGTGAAGAGCGAGGAGTCGGCGGCGTTCGTGCTGGGGTGGATGAAAGACGGGCCGCCCGATGCGGGGCTGCTCCGCTACGTCACGCGTTACGTCAAGTCGGACGGGCTTACCGGGGTGTTCGAGTACGCGAAGACGCTCGAATCCAGGCCGGCGCGAGAGCAGATGCTGCTCATCCGGGCGGTGCAGCAGGCCGCGCAGGAACGCGGGGCCAAGCTGCCCGACGCGTTCACGGCGTGGGCGCGGGTGGCGGTGGGCGCGGCGCTCGGGGCGGAGGACAAGGGGGTGGCGGGCGAGGCGATCAAGCTCTGCAGGGAACTGCGCCTCAAGGAGGCCTACGACGACCTCGAGCGGCTGGCGGCGCGGGGCAAGGCTCCCGAGCTGCGGACGGCGGCGTTCGACGCG
>CAZSCC010000613.1:0-2669 GCA_964604905.1 uncultured Planctomycetales bacterium | reverse complement strand
GCACCCTCGTCGACCTCAAGATCGAGGTGAACCAGGAGGTCGAGGCGGGGAGCCTCCAGATCGAGCAGGCGGGGAAGTCGTCGTCCGTGAAGCTGGAGCCCGCGGGGCCCAGGTTGCTGGCGGCCCGCGTGCCGGTCACCGCGCCGGGGACCTACAAGGTGTTCCTCAAGGCGCGCGAGACGCGCTTCGAGAACAAGTTCAGCCCCCAGTACGAGATCCGGCCGATGCCCGACCTCATCCCGCGCGTGACGCTCGAGGATCCCGTGCAGGACCTGATCCTCCCACCCGACGAGGTGGTCGTGATCCGGGGGAGCGCGAAGGACGACCTGGGGCTCCGCAAGGTGTTCCAGATGGTCCGCGTGAACCAGGGGGACTGGAAGGAGATCCTCCTGGCGGAGAACCCCGGGCCGACGTTCGCGATCTTCCACCGCTGGGATCTCTTCGAGATGCGCGTCCAGCCGGGCGACCGGCTGACGACGAAGCTGCTCGCGATCGACCTGAAGGGCCACCGCGCCGAGTCGCAGCCCGTCCACATCACGGTCACCGCGCCGGGATTCGACCCGCACCGGCTCGTCCCGCTGGCGGCCAAGGAGCAGGTCTACCAGGCGCTCGTCGAGCTGCGCGACCTGACGCGCGACGTGGAGAAGAAGGTCGTCGAGGCGGCGGCGCGCCCCGCGGGCGACGAGCTCGCACGGCGGCAGGCGGTGCTGAACGCCGCGGCCGACGCCGAGAAGGCGGCCCAGCAGGCGGAGACGGTCGAAGCCCGCGCGAAGGATGCCCTCCGGCTCTCCCGCGGCGGGCGCGAGGCGGTCGACCTCGTGCTCGTGGCCCGGCTCGTCCGGCGCCTCAAGGAGGACGCCGTGGCGGCGGCGCGCGCGG
Organism: uncultured Planctomycetales bacterium; assembly: GCA_964604905.1. GTDB lineage: Bacteria > Planctomycetota > MHYJ01 > MHYJ01 > JACPRB01 > JACQFK01. Next base: position 1,790 of record CAZSCC010000613.1, on the reverse strand, counting down.
AGATCGAGCGCGCCGACCTCAAGCGCGCCGCGGAGGCGCTCCGGCAGGCGGCCGGCCAGGCGGCGGGCGCGGAGGAGTCGTTCCGCGAGATCCTCGCGGATGAGGAGGCGATCGCGATCCTCAACGACCTGAAGGACCTCTCGCGCGACGAGGCGGCGATCCAGAGGCAGACGGCGGCGGCGTCCGCGGCGAAGGACCCGAAGATATGGGAACGTCTCGCCCGTCGGCAGGGCGTGGCGGTGAGCCAGGCGAAGTCGCTGGACGAGGTCCTCCAAGTCCTCGCCCAGCGCGCGCCCGAGGGGCACGGCAAGCGGGCGGCGGCGGTCCGCAATCAGCTCAAGACGACGCGCGAGGCGCTCGAGAAGGCGCTCTCGGCGGGGGCCGACGCGAACCTGAACGGTCCGTCGCAGGCGATGCAGCGCGACGTGGACGCCGCGCTCGCCCAGATGCACGGCCTCGAGCACGATCTCGCGCGGCGAGCGCAGCAGCAGCGCGAAGCGCTGGCGAAGCGCTCGGAGCCGTCGTTCGAGGACGTTGCGGCGCTCGCGCGCGAGGTCGGCCAGGCGGCGCCGCGCGCGGTCGAGCGGTGGAAGGGCGTCCGCGCCCAGCTCGAGGCGCGGGCCTCGGTGGAGGAGTCGCGCAAGGACCAGGATCCCTTCTTCGTGGCCGATTCGGCGCTCGCGGGCCGGGCGCTGGAGGCGGTCCTCGAGGTCCATCTGGCGCAGCCGGACGCCGCGAGGTCGAAGGAGACGCTCCAGATCGTCGAGCGCGCCTACCGGACGCTCGAGACGGGCCACGCGCTGGCGGGGCTCTCGACGGGCCTGCGCGAGCTCGCCGAGGGCGAGCGGTGGGCGGGGACGTCGCCCAATCTCGTCTCGCGGCATCCGAAGGACTGGCAGTGGCTGGAGACGCGCGCGCGGGACCTCCCCGAAGCGTTCAAGGTGGCCGGGCTTCCGGCGGAGTCGCTGGCCGAGCTCCAGAAGTCGTGGCGCGGGCCCGCGGGGGACGCCGTGCGGCGCGAGATGAACGAGCGCCAGCAGCTCGGTCGCCGGCCGGGCGGGGGGGCGGCCCACCTCGAGCGCCTGGGCGGCGACACGGGCCGCGGGCTTTCGGCGATCCAGCCCGCGATGGACGCGGCGCGGAAGGAGCTCCAGAAGCTCGTCCCCTCGCTCGCGGAGCGGCTGGCGCAGCTCGCGCAGGCGGCGGAGAAGATCCAGCAGAAGACCGGGACGCTCGCCGAGAAGGCGCCGAAGTCGGAGGCCGCGCAGACGCGGCCCGAGGCGCGGTCGCTGCTCGAGACGCAGCAGAACATCGACAAGCAGATCGACCAGGTGGTGGCGGACCTGCGGCGGGACGCGAACACGCAGAACCTCTTCACCGAGCAGGGGCGCGAGAAGTCGCGCGATGCGGACGACGCGATCGCGATGCTCCAGCAGTCGCCGCCCAAGGCGGAGGATCTGCTCGCCCAGGCGGCCTCGAGCCCCCAGCCGCAGGCGCAGGAGCAGACGCTCACGAAGGCGGCCGAGCAGCAGGGGAAGCTCGCCGACGCGCTGAAGACGCTCGCCGAGCACTACAAGAAGGCGCAGGAAGGGAAGCCCGAGGAGACGCGCCCCGAACTCCGGAAGGCGGAGGAGGCGCTGGGCCTCAAGGAGAAGCTCGACAAGCAGTACGCCGAGATGGCCAAGCTGGCCGAGCTCGCCAAGCAGCCCGACGACGCGCTCAAGGCCGCGCTCCAGAGCGAGGCGGCGCAGAACGAGGCGCTCCAGCGGGAGCTCGAGCAGCTTGCCCAG
>CAZSCC010000612.1:0-2065 GCA_964604905.1 uncultured Planctomycetales bacterium | reverse complement strand
GACCGCCTCCAGCCGGGCCGGGTCGGTGAGCTTGACGCCGGAGGGGTCGGTCACGAAGAACACGTCCACCACCTGGTCGAGGCGGGTCGAGATCTTGGCCGAGGCGATCGAGAGCCCCTGTTCGAACAGCGTCCGGGCGATCGCATAGAGGAGCCCCATCCGGTCCTCCGCGAAGACCTCCACCACGGTGTACTGGTCGGAGCTGTCGTTGTCGACCTCGACCTGCGTGGGCCCGCCGGCCGGCGGAAGCTGCGGCGCCGGGCGGACCGCCGTCGGACGGCGCGCCGCGTAGAGCGCTTCCACCGTCTGCCGCCCGCGAAGGACGTTCTCGATCTGCCCCGCCACCTCCTGCCGGCGATGGAGCGGCGGCTCCCCCTTGAAGTCGGTGTCGACGCCACGGAACGAGTCCACGACCAGGCCGTCCGTCCGCGTCATGATCTGCGCGTCGACGATCTGGAACCGCTCGGCCGCGAGGACGCCGGTGATCTTCGAGAAGAGCCCGGGGACCGCGTCGTCCCGCGTGAAGACCGTGTACTGCGCGAGCCCCGTCTCGGCCGAGTATTCCGACTCCACCCGCACGCCGTCGGGACCGAGCGCCTTCTGGATCTCGAGGTGCGCCGCGATCGTGCCGGGATCGCAGCGGCGCAGGTACGGGAGGGGCATCGCCGCCAGCTGGCCCTCGAGCCACGCCGGGTCGAATCGGCCCCGAAGTTCCCCCTTCAGCTTCCCCCGGATCTCTTCCGCCCGCGCCTTCTCGACGGCCTGCGGCGCCGTCCCCTCCAGCTCCTCCGAGGAACGCTGGTAGAGCTGGGTGAGGAGCGACTCCTTCCATCCCGTGAACTCGCCGGGCGCGACCGCCTCCGTGTCAGCCGCGGTCAGGACGTAGAGCATCCGGAGCGTCTCGAGCGTGCCCACGCTCCGGACGAACTGGACGATCGTCTTCACGTCTTCCACGTCGCGACGGAACGCCGTGTGGGCCATGACCAGGTGCTTGTGGACGAGGAAGACGAGCTGGGCCCGCTCGCGCTCGCCCAGCCCGACGAGCGCGCCCAACTCCTCCGCGATCCGCTTCCCCACCTCGCTGTGGTCCTCGACATGGCCCTTTCCGATGTCGTGAAGCAGCACGGCGAGGTGGAGCACGTCCTTCCGCCGAACCTCCCGGTACGCCTGGCCGAGCGCGCCCGGATCCCGGGAGCGCCAGGTGGCCGCCTCGAGCGCGCGGATCGAGTGCTCGTCGACGGTGTACTTGTGGTACTGGTTGAACTGCATGAGGCAGCGCGCGTGCTCGAACGCGGGGATGAACCGGCCCAGGAGTCCGATCCGGTGGAGGTTGCGGACCACGCCGCCCAGGCCGTCGGGGTTGGCCACGATCTCGAGGAACCGCGCGCGCGCCTCCGGCGTGATGCTGCAGGCCGGCGTCGCCGCGCGGACCCGCTCGAGGGTCTCGTGCGAGACCGCCAGGCCGCGCAGCCGCGCCAGGTCGAACAGGCGCAGGAGCACGTCCCCCCGCCCCATCACCTCCGGCCCCGCCTGGGGATCGATCGCGATCGTGTCGCGCGTCAGCAGGAAGTGGCCCTCCTCGCGCGACATGAGGAGGCGGTCGAGCGCGCGGAGGACCACGTTCCTCCGCCGCGCCCCCTGGGCGAAGCGCATCACGAGGTCGTTGAGCGCCGTCGTCTGCCGGTAGTAGTGCTGCATGAACCGCTCGACGCCGAGGAGCGGCCCCTGGTTCTCGTAGCCCAGCCACGTCGCGATCCGGACCTGCTCGTCGCGCGTGAGCACGTCCTGCGCCCCACCCGCGTGGAAGTGGAGCTCGTGGCGGATGCGGAAGAGGAATTCGGAAGCGGAGGCGATGGCCTCCACGTCGCCGGAGTTGAGGAAGCCGCTCGCGCGGAGCATCTCCGGATCGCGCGTCCCGTAGCGCGGGAGAGCGATCCAGCGGAGGAGGTGGAGGTCGCGCAGGCCGCCGGGGCTCTTCTTCACGTTGGGTTCCAGGAGGCTGACGCTCGCCACGGTGTCCTGGTGCTCCTGGGCGCGCTCCCGGATCACCGCGTCGATGAAGCGC
>CAZSCC010000611.1:0-9976 GCA_964604905.1 uncultured Planctomycetales bacterium | reverse complement strand
CGGCGCCTGAGGATGGGGACCGTATTCTACACCACCTGGATCGGCGGAGTCGTCGGCGGAAGCCTGGCCGGTTGGGCCAGCATGGCGCTGGGGCTCGGCTCCGGTCTCGCAGAACTCTCACCGGCCAACGTCCAGGCCGGGCTCAGCCTGGGAGCCTGTTTCGCGGTCATTCCCGCCATGATCATCGCCCTTATCTCCGCCGGCCGATTCCGGAAGACGGGTCGCCCGAGGATCCGGTATACGGCGCCGGTCAACGCCGCGGTGATCTGCTTCCTCGCCATCGCCGTTCCCATGACCCATTGGGTGGGCAGCGTGGCAGGTTGCTGAGCGAATGACCCTCAAGGATGCAGTCAAACTCCTGGCGATCCTGTTCATGGTCGTGGGCTCAGGGATCTTCTTCCTATTCGCGCCCTCGTGGTAGCTCATGGGCCAGGGAGAATGATCAGGGCCCGCACGCCGGCGCGGATGAAACGGAATGAACCCTCACCCATGTGGACGTGCGTCGAGGAACACCTGGTGGTGCTTGCCATCATGGCCGCCGTGTTCATGGGGACATGGTTCCTCATGGGCATGGGCGTGATCGTCTGGATGTGGTGGGATGGCGGGATCTATGTCTGACCTTCCCCTGAATTCCTTCCCCGCCTTCTCCTCTTGTGGAACAATGCACCCCCGATGACCGACGAGGCCTCCGCCCCCAAGGACCCCACCCAGACCGACGACGAGGCCACCCTCAAGAGCATGGGCTACGCCCAGGAGCTCTCCCGCCGCATGAGCGGCTTCTCCAACTTCGCCATCTCCCTCTCCATCATCTGCATCCTGGCGGGCTGCATCACCTCCTTCCAGGTCGGCTTCTGTACCGTGGGCGGCGCGTCCATCGGCCTCTGCTGGCCCATCGCCTGCCTCTTCTCCCTCATGGTCGCCCTCACCATGGGACAGGTCGCCTCCGCCTTCCCCACCGCCGGCGGACTCTACCACTGGGCCTCCATCCTGGGCGGCAAGGGCTGGGGATGGGTCACCGCCTGGTTCAACCTCGCCGGCCTCATCACCGTCCTGGCCGCCATCAACGCCGGCACCTACGACTTCGTGCTGGGCGCGTTCCAGATCGACACCGGCAAGCACCCCGTCGCCGTCAAGATCGCCAGCGTCACGCTCCTCACCCTCTCCCAGGCGATCCTCAACCATCGCGGCATCCGCCTCACCACCATCCTCACCGACTTCAGCGGCTGGCTCATCCTGGCCGTCGCGGTCCTCCTGACCGGCGCGCTCCTCCTGAAGAGCCCCGGCCTGCACCTGGAAAGGCTGATCACCTTCACCAACTACAGCGGCCTCCCCGCCGACGGGCCCGTCTTCCCCCGCACCGGGAACATGACCTGGCTCTTCGCGCTGGGGGCGCTCCTCCCCGCCTACACGATCACCGGCTTCGACGCCTCGGCCCACACGAGCGAGGAGACCGTCGGCGCCGCGAAGAACGTCCCCCGCGGGATCGTCCGCTCGGTGCTCGTCTCCAGCGTCTTCGGCTGGGTCATGCTGATCGCGATCGTGCTTGCGATCCCCGACATGGACGCGGCCGCGGCCCAGGGGGGCGGCATCTTCTACTGGATCATGAGGAGCGCCCTCTCCTCCCCGGTGGCCCTCGCCTTCTTCGCCGCGATCGCCGTCGCCCAGTACCTCTGCGGCCTGGCCACGCTCACTTCGGCGTCTCGGATGGCCTACGCGTTCGCCCGCGACGGAGGCCTCCCCTTTTCGCAGTCCATGCGCCGCGTCAGCCCGACGGCCCGCACCCCGTCGGTCGCGATCTGGACCGTCTCCGTCGTCGCGATCCTCTTCATGGCCTTCATCCCGTACACGACCATCGCCGCGGTCTGCGCGGTCTTCCTGTACATTTCGTACGTGCTCCCCACCGCGATCGGCTTCTTCGCCCACGGGCGGACGTGGACGACGATGGGGCCCTGGCAGATCGGCCGCTGGTACAAGCCGCTCGCGGCGCTCAGCGTGGTCGGCTGCCTCTTCCTGATCGTCATCGGAATGCAGCCCCCCAACCAGCAGGCGGTCTGGATCGTGGGCGGCGCCGTCGCGGTGCTCGGCGTGGCCTGGTTCGGCTTCGTCCGCACCCGCTTCCAGGGCCCGCCGTCCCGGAAGTGAACGTGAAATAGTTTGCGCGAAGCCGCGCGGATTCGGAGAGTAACGCCATGGCGAAGACCCACCCGGTCCTCGGCGAAATCGCGCGCTCGAAGCACGAGAAGGTCAAGGTCGCGGTCGCCGACATCGACGGTATCCTCCGCGGCAAATACCTCCAGAAGGAGAAGTTCCTCTCCGCCGCGAAAGGCGGCTTCGGCTTCTGCAACGTCGTCTTCGGCTGGGACTCGTCCGACGTCTGCTACGACAACGCGGAATACACCGGCTGGCACACGGGCTATCCGGATGCGCTCGCGCGGATCGACCTCTCCACCTACCGCACGGTCCCCTGGGACGACGGCATCCCCTTCTTCCTCGGCGACTTCGACCTCGACGTCTGCCCGCGGAACCTCCTCAAGAGGGTCCTCGCGAAGGTCGGGAAGGCCGGCTTCACCGTGAAGTGCGGCGTCGAGTTCGAGTGGTTCAACTTCAGCGAGTCGCCCCAGTCGCTCGCCGCGAAGCACCACGCCGACCCGCAGCCGCTCACGCCCGGCATGTTCGGCTACTCGATCCTCCGCTCCAGCCTGAACCAGCCCTACTTCGCGGCGCTCATGGACCAGCTCCGCGCCTTCGGAGTGCCGCTCGAGGGACTCCATACGGAGACCGGCCCGGGCGTGTATGAGGCGGCGATCCGGTTCTCCGACGCCCTCGAGTCCGCCGACCGCGCGGTCCTCTTCAAGACCGCGGTCAAGGAGATCGCCAATCGCCACGGGATCGTCGCCTCCTTCATGGCCAAGTGGAACGCCAAGCTCCCCGGGAGCGGCGGGCACATCCACCAGTCGCTCTGGGACGGCGCGAAGAACGTCTTCTTCGACGCGCGCGATCCGGCGAAGATGAGCGCGACCTTCAGGAGCTACCTGGCCGGCCAGCTCAAGTGCCTTCCCGAGATCCTCCCCTTCTTCGCGCCCAACGTGAACAGCTACAAGCGCCTGGTCGACGGCTTCTGGTCGCCCACCAAGCCGACCTGGGGGATCGACAACCGGACCGTCGCCTTCCGCGTCATCCCGGGGGGCGAGAAGTCGACGCGCGTCGAGGTGCGGATCGGCGGGGCCGACATCAACCCCTACCTCGCGATGGCGGCCGCGGTGGCGAGCGGCCTTTATGGAATCGAGAAGGGCCTGAAACTCACAGACAAGCCGATCCAGGGCAGCGCCTACCAGGAGTCGTCGGTCCCGCGCCTGCCGCGCAACCTTTCCGAGGCGACGGCGCGGCTCGCGGAATCGAAGATCGCGCGCGAGATCCTGGGCGACGGCTTCGTCGACCACTTCGTCCGGACCCGCGAGTGGGAATGGCGGCAGTACCAGGACGCGGTCACGAACTGGGAACTGCAGCGCTATTTCGAAATCATCTGAAGACATGCACCACCAAGACACCAAGATCACAAGGAAGAAGGAGTTCCCAGAAAGTCTTTGTGTCTTTGTGGTGAGTCTTCTCCAGCGAGGACCGACATGAGACTGAAAGACAAGGTCTGCATCATCACCGGCGCCTCGAGCGGCATGGGCCTCGAGGCGGCGAAGCGCTTCGCCCAGGAGGGCGCGAAGGTCGTCCGGAGCGACATCAAGGAAGGCCCCGACGTGCCGGGCACCTTCTTCGTGAAGGCCGACGTCTCGAAGGAGGCCGACTGCAAGGCGCTCGTCGAGGCGGCGGTCAGGAAGTTCGGCGGCCTGGACGTCCTCTACAACAACGCGGGCATCTTCCCCGCCGACGACCATTCGGTGATCGACACCGAGGAGAAGGTCTGGGACCGCGTCTTCGCCGTGAACGTGAAGGGGACGGCGTTTCCCTGCAAGTACGCGATCCCTGAAATGATCCATCGCGGCGGCGGGTCGGTGATCAACATCGCGAGCTTCGTGGCGATCCTGGGATGCTCGGTGCCGCAGGACGCCTACACCGCCTCGAAGGGCGCGATCATCGCGCTCACGAAGTCGCTGGCGGTCCAGTTCGGCCCCAAGGGGGTGCGCGCGAACGCGATCTGCCCGGGTCCGATCGAGACGCCGCTCCTCACCGAATGGCTGCTAAAGGAACCGGCCGAGAAGGCCAAGCGGATCAACCGGATCCCCATGGGCCGGTTCGGGAAGCCGGCGGACATCGTGAACCTGGCGCTCTATCTGGCAAGCGACGAGTCGGCGTGGACCAACGGCGCCGCTCTCGTCGTCGACGGCGGCATCACGTCCAACTACTTTTAGAGATGAAGGTCTTAAATCCCGCCACGGAGGAGGTCATCGCCGACCTGCCGGCAGACACGCCCGTCACCGCGGCCCAGAAGGCCGAGGAGGCGCGCGAGGCCCAGCCCGCATGGGCGGCGGTCCCGCTCGAAAGCAAGCTGGAGATCGTCCGCCGCTTCCGGCAGCTCCTGGTCGGGCGAAAGGAGCCGCTCGCGCGGACCCTGACGTCCGAGGTCGGGAAACCCATCACCCAGTCGCGCAACGAGATCGAGGGCACGCTCGGCCGAATCGACTACTTCCTCGAGAAGGTCCCGCAGGTGTCGCGCGCGGAGCCGGTCCACCGGGACGAGGCCCAGAAGCTCGAAGAGCGGATCACGCTGGAGCCGCTGGGGACGATCCTCAACATCTCGGCCTGGAACTACCCGTGGTTCGTGGGCTCGAACGTCTTCCTCCCGGCGCTCCTGACCGGCAACGCCGTGCTCTACAAGCCCTCGGAGTTCGCCTCGCTCACCGGACTCGCGATCGCCGACCTTCTCCGGGAGGCGGGCGTCCCGAAGGGAGCGTTCCTTCCGGTCGTGGGAGACGGCCGCATCGGCGCCGAGCTGCTCCGGCAGCCGGTCGACGGGGTCTTCTTCACCGGCTCGTACGCGACGGGCCGGAAGATCGCGGAAGCCGCGGCCGGGCGGATGATCCGCGTGCAGATGGAACTCGGGGGGAAGAGTCCGATCTATGTCTGCGACGACGTCGACGTGAAGGCTGCCGCCGAGGCGACCGCGGACGGCGCCTTCTACAACGGCGGCCAGAGCTGCTGCGCCGTCGAGCGCCTCTACGTGCACGAGCGGGTGGCCAAGCCGTTCCTCGAGGCGTTCATGGCGGCGGTCGGCCGCTTCACGATCGGGGACCCGATGGATCCGGCCACCTACCTGGGTCCCCTGGCCCGGAACGAGCAGCGGGCCGTGCTGGAGCGCCAAGTGGAGGACGCCCTCGGCAAGGGCGCCCGGCTGCTCTGTGGGGGGAAGCGGCTGGAGCGCAAGGGCTGGTACTTCCAGCCCACGGTCCTGGTGGACGTCACCCCCTCGATGGAGGTCATGCGGGAGGAGTCGTTCGGCCCGATCATCGGGATCCAGACGGTGCGGGACGACCGCGAAGCCGAGTTCCTGATGAACGACACCGACTACGGCCTGACGGCGGGAGTCTACGCGAAGGATCGGGAGCGGGCGGAGCGCATCCTCGCGAAGATGCGCAGCGGGACCGTCTACTGGAACTGCTGCGACCGCGTGAGCCCCCGCCTGCCTTGGTCGGGCCGCGGCCACTCCGGGATCGGCACCACGCTCTCCGCCTACGGCATCCAGGCCTTCCTCCAGCCCAAGGCCTGGCACCTCCGCGGATAAAGAAAAACCCCCGGCCTCGCGACCGGGGGCTTCCCCTTCAAGCTTCCAGCTTCAGGCTTCGAGCTTCATCTCCTACTTCTTCGGACTCATCCCCGGGACCTTCGAGATGAGGTCCCTCAGGTTCACGCCGCTCACTCCTTCAAGCACCGGGGGCAGCTGCGCGATGATGTCGATGATGTCCTTCGTCACCTTCGAGGCGCCGATCCCGTCGCCGCCGTTCGAGATGATCGTGATCTTCTCGGTGCGGCCCAGGGGCTCCGCGATCGCACGCGCCAGCTCGGGCAGCTTCTCGATGAACATCTGGGCGATGGCCGCCTCGTTGTAGGTGCGCCATGCCTCGGCCTTCTTCCTCATCGACTCGGCCTCGGCCTGGCCCTTCGCCAGGATGACCTCGGCTTCGGCGAGGCCCTTCGCCTTGATCGCCTCGGCTTCGGCCAGCCCCTTCGCCTTCACGGCCTCGGCCTCGCCCCGGCCGATGTTCTGCGCCGAGAGGGCCTTCGCCTCGGCCTCCGCGATCTGCTGGTACTTGTTCGCGTCGGCGATCTGCTGGATGCGGAAGCGCTCCGCCTCGGCGGGCCGCTGGACGGTCGCCTGGAGCTCCTTCTGCCTGATCTCGATCTGCCGTTCCTTTTCGATGTCGAGGACCTTCATCTCCTCGACCTTGACGGCCTGCTGCGACTTGAATTTCTGGAGGTCGTAGGCGAGGTCGCTCTCGGCCTTCTTCTGGTTGATCGAGGCCTGGTAGTCGGCGCGTTGCATCTCGTAGTCGCGCTGGGACTTGGCGACGGAGGCCTCGGCGATGTACCGCGCCTGCTGCCCTTCCTGGTGGGCCTTGGAGCTCAGGATGGTCGCCTCGCGGTCGGCGTTCGCCTGCCCGACGATCGCGTTCTTCTTCACCTCGGCGATCTGCGGCTTGCCCAGGGCGTCGAGGTACCCCTGGTCGTCCTGGACCTCCTTGATGGTGAACGAGATGATCTGGAGGCCCATGTTGGCGAAGTCGGCGGCCGACTCGGACTGGACGTTCTGCGCGAACTTGTCGCGGTCCTTAAAGAGCTCCTCGACGGTCAGCTTGCCGATGATCGCGCGGAGGTGGCCTTCCAGCGTCTGGTGAGCGACCTGCATGATCTCGGCGGGGGTCTTCGAAAGGAACTGCTCGGCTGCCGTCCGGATGGCGATGTCCTCGCCCTTCACCTTGATCTGGGCGACGCCGTCCACGCGCACGGGGACGCCGCTGATCGCGTAGACCGAGGGGGTTTTGACCTCGATCGTCATGAGCTCGAGGGAGAGGATCTCCCCCTTTTCAAGGATGGGGATGACGAAGGTACCGCCGCCCTTCTTGATGCGGAAGCCGACCGTCTTCTCGCGGCCCTGGGCGTCGGCCACCTTCTGATTCAGGCCCGAGACGATCAGGACTTCGTTGGGGCCGACCTTGACGTACCGCGCAGCGAAGATGAGGCCGAAGATCACGAGGCCGACGAGGAGCGCCCCCACGATCAGGGTCACGGTCATGCCGCTGAAGCCGTCGGACGCCGCCTGTGCCAGGCTCAGGATGCTCATGATCTCTCTTCCTTCCCTATCGGACCTTCTCTACGACGTAAGTCGTGCCCACAAGTTTCACGATTTTCACCGGGGTGTGCGCGGGGAGTTCCTTGCCGTCGGCGGTCTTCGCGGGGTTCGTGTAGCGCGACCCGCGCGACGTGTAGGCGATCTCACCGAGTCCCTCGTGGGGGATGGGAACGGTCACCTCGGCCTCCTGGCCGATCATCTCCTCGGCGTGCGACTCGCTCGACCCCTGGGTGAGGGAGAAGATCTTGGCGAAGAAGGCGAAGACGAGGGCGCCAACCGCGAGGCCCGAGACGGCGGAGACCGGGAGGTGGTAGGCGATGGGCCAGTGGACGTACTTCATGAGGATGAGGCCCGTCCCGCCGAAGCTCGCGATGAACATGGCCAGGACGACCGGTGAGAGCGGCGAGAAGTGGACCGTGCCGTCGTGCCCTCCGGGGCCCGCATGGCCACCGTGGACCCCGCCCGCGTCCACGTGCGGTTCGAGGCCGCCGGTGAACAGCCCCGAAAGCAGGCCGCTCACTACGGCAAAGCCGAAGCCCAGGAAGAAGCAGACATAGTAGATGAGTTCGATGACGTCCATGCCCATGGATCACGTCTCCCGCGGAAAACGGCCTGATAATAGCACCGCGCGGGACCGGATCAAAGCAATTGCCGGGCCCGCGGGTTTCATCGCGCTGGTTAGACCCGCTCCCCTCCCGCGCGTTACACCCATCCTGCGGGCGTTGCGTTTGCAGGGGAGGAGGGGTATTATCGAGGCATGATGCAGTTCCTTCCCCTCCTCTTCCTCGGCGCCTGCGCGGCCGCGCCCCAGGACAAGAAGAGCGCGGTTCAGGCGACCGCCTCGGAGATCGCGGCCGACGAGAAGGAGAAGAAGCCTCCCGGGTTCCTCTGCGAAGGGACCGCCGACGTCCCCGACGGCTATCGCATCGACATCTACACCTACTTCGGGAAGCCCGAGAAGGCGGCCCACATCAAGCAGGCGGCGCTCCTCGTCAAGGGCGGGAAGTTCTCCGCCACGTTTTCGGTCTTCACGAAGAAGAACCTCGCCGGGAAGTACATCCTCCGCGTCACGCTCGACCCGAACCTCCAGCCGGCCCGCTTCCAGAACATCCCCGGGCAGGAGATCGACGTCGTGATGAACGTGGGGACCGAGGAGGACGCCGGCGCCGACCGGAGGACCTTCGGCGAGGGCCTGATCGGCGACATGAAGACCCTGGTCGCACTCGCCGAGGAATCCAAGCAGAAGCACCTCGAGGGAAAGGGCAAGCTCGACGCCGCGGCCTGGAACACCCTCTTGAAGGACTGGACCCGGCGCGCCGGCCAGATCAACAAGAAGGTCATGGATACGGCCGAGTACCGCGTGCTGGGCTTCGGCGGCGTCATGGACACCGGCTTCGAGCACCTCACGGGCATCGTCATGGACCTCTGCCGCTGCGCCTCGCGCGGGGAGGAGAAGGACATGCGGGAGGGCCGCGAGCGGCTGGACGTCATGGTCTCGGGCTTCGCGGACCAGCTCCGCGGCGCCCCGCCCGATCCGAAGAAGGTGCGGGCCGAGCTCGTGAAGAACGCACGCGATTTCCTCCAGGACGCCGTCTACGCCTCGGGCGACCGCGCGCCGCTGGGCCGCAACCGCTTCCGTCAGACCCTCTTCGACCTTCACAAAGACAAAGCCTTGCCCGAGGAGACTCGCTCCGTCATCCTCGAGCTCAGCGCCTCCGCCACCGAGCTCTTCGACCTCCTCGACGCGAAGAAGGAGCCGAAGCCTCTCCTCGACAAGATCGACGCTCGCCTCGGGGAGCTCCTCAAGGCCCTCCAGAACGCGAAGTGAACCACGATCTGATCCACGACTGGAACCTGGCGGGGGATGCGCCCCGCCGGCCCGCCCGCCGGATCGAGTTCGACGACGAGACCCTGCGCGACGGCCTCCAGTCCCCCAGCGCCACCTCCCCCACCGTGGACCAGAAGATGGAGCTCCTCCGCCTCATGGACGCGCTGGGCCTCGACGCCGCAAACATCGGCCTGCCGGGCGCGGGCGGCGCCGTGAAGGAGGATACCCTGGCCCTCGCGCGCGCGATGGCGGCGGAGAAGCTCCGGATCGCCCCCAACTGCGCCGCGCGGACCCTCGAGGCCGACATCCGCCCGATCGCCGAGATCGTCCAGAAGACCGGCCGCCCGATCCAGGCGGCGCTCTTCATCGGCTCCTCCCCCATCCGCCAGTATGCCGAGGACTGGACGATCGAGAAGATCCTCGAGCACACGAAGAGCGCGGTCGCGTTCGCGGTCAAGCAGGGCCTCGAGGTCATGTACGTCACCGAGGACACCACGCGCGCGAACCCGAAGGATCTGGAGCGCCTCTTCCTTGCGGCCGTCGAGTGCGGCGCGAACCGGCTCTGCCTCTGCGACACCTGCGGCCACGCGACCCCCCACGGCGTGACCGAGCTCGTCCGCTTCACGCGCGGGCTCCTCGACGCGCGGAAGCTGGGGCAGGTCCGGATCGACTTCCACGGCCACATGGACCGCGGGCTCGGCGTCTGGAACGCGGTCGCGGCGCTCGAGGCGGGCGCCGACCGGGTCCACGGCACGGCGCTCGGCATCGGCGAGCGGGTCGGCAACGCGCCTCTCGACCAGATCCTCGTCAATCTGAAGCTGATGGGCTGGATCGACAACGACCTGACGTAG
>CAZSCC010000610.1:0-3410 GCA_964604905.1 uncultured Planctomycetales bacterium | reverse complement strand
CGCGCCGTCATGCGTGGCGAGCGAGACGCCGCTGTCGACGTGGGTCAGTCGGACGCCGGGGGCTAGCGCCAGGATGCCATCGGCCGCGACGGCGACCTGGATCTCGGCGACGAGCGCCTCGACCGACGCGCCCGAGACCAGGATCTCGGGGGAGGGAGCTTTCGCCGTCGGGGGAGCGGCCTGCGGAGAGACGAGGGCCGCCGCGATCGCAAGGAGGGCAAAAACCTTCATGTCCGGTCTCCCTATGGGTCCCGTCATTTGTACCCCAAGCCGCCCCCCCGCGTCAACAATCTTTCGAACCTGCACCCCGTGTCAAAAAACAGACCGTCCGCATTTCGGCATCGTCCGTCTATACTCAGCATGGAGGCACACCCATGAGACTTCTCGCGCTTCTCCTCGCGCTCGCCGGGCAGGACCCCACCGACGACCTCCTCCGCCGCCTCGGCTCGGACTCGATCGAGGAGCGGGACACCGCGTCCCAGAAGCTCCGGGATCTCGGCGAGGCTGCACGCTCCGCCCTCGAACGCGCCTCGAAAGACCCCGACTCCGAAGTCGCCCGTCGCGCCGGCGCGCTCCTCCGCCGCCTTGCCCTTCGCGGACGCCTCTCCCCCCAGCTCCGCGCCGCCGTTCCGGGGGTCGAGGACCGCTTGGCCGACGGCGCGCCCCGCGACTGGACGACGATCCTCCTGACCGCCTCCGCCCATCCCGTCCCCCGCGAGGACTACGTACTCCTGGGCCCCCAAGCGCTCCGCGGCGCCTCCACCCCCGACGAGAAGAAGGCGGTCTTCCACCTGCTCCAGAACCGCCGGATACGGGAGGCGATTCCCGAGGCCCTCGTCCTCCTCGGCGATCCTGATCCCAACGTGAACCGCACGGTCGCCTCAGGCCTCCCCGCCTTCGACGGGCCCGAGCTGCGACGGGGGCTCGTCGAGCTCCTCGCCTCGAAGTCCGCGACCTCCCGCGCGCAGGCCTGCGGCCTTCTCGCCGATCTCCGCGCCGCCGAGACCCTCCCCGCCCTGGTCAAGCTCCTTCCCGATCCCGCTCTCGCCGTCAAGAAAGCCGCCCTCCAGGCCCTCGTCCGCTTCGACGCGAAAGAGCAGGCCCCCGCGGTCGTCGAGCTCCTGAAGGACGGCCTCCCCGCCGCGCGCGAGGAAGCCGCGATGACCCTCCGCCGCCTCGACGCCCAGGAGGCCGCCCCCGCCGTGGCGGCCCTTCTGTCCGACGAGCGGCCCGACGTCCGCGTCGCCGCCCTCCGCACCCTCGAGTTCCTCCGCGTCCGCGACCCGGAGATCGCCCGCCGCTGTGCCGATCCCGATCCCGCCGTGCGCGCCGCCGCCGCCTGGGCCCTCGGCCCGGGAGAAACCCCGCTCCTCGCCCGCCTCCTCCAGGACGGGGCCCCCGAGGTGCGCGCCGCCGCGGTCTGGGGGCTCGGCCGCGCCCGGGCGCGCGAGACCTCCCAAGGTCTTGTCCGGGCCGTTGCCGATCCCGATCCCGACGTCCAGGCCCTGGCCGCGTGGGCCGTCGGCGCGCTTGAACTGCGAGACGCCGGCCCCGCGCTACTCACGGCCCTGGAGTCACGCTCGATCCAGGCCCGCACGAGCGCGGCCTGGGCCGTCGGCCGGCTTCGCCTGAAGGATGCGGTCCCCCGGCTCCTGAAGATGCTCGAGTCCAACCCCCGCGACGATGAGGTCCAGACGGCCGCCTGGGCGCTCGGGCAGATCCGCGCGCCGGAGGCGCTGGGGGCCCTCCTCGACAACACCGCTGCAAGTCCCAAACGGCGGGCGAAGGAGCCCCGGGCGGGGACGTTCCTTGCGCTACGCGCCTATCCGCCGGCCGACGTCCTCCGGGAAGCCACCCTCCTCCTGAAAGGCAAGGACGCCTCGCGCCGCGCGATCGCGGCCGAGGCGCTCCGGGCGGTCGGCGCGCCCGAGACGAAACCGCTCCTCCTCCAACTGCTCGCCGAGGGATCGTCTCCCGCCGCCCGCGCGCTGGGCGAGATGGGGGCGCGGGAGGCGATCCCGCGTCTTCTCGAGATCCTGGAGGACGAGGACTCGGACGCGCGGGGCGCGGCGGCGTACGCGCTCTCGCTCCTGGGCGCCAAGGAGGCGCTCCCGGCGCTCCGGCGCGCGGTGCAGGATCCCGACCGCGACCTGGAGGGCGACCTCGTCCGCGCCCTCGAGCGGTTCGGCGACGACGAGTCGCGCGACTTCGTGATCTCCGGCCTGTCGAACTATCGGGACGAGGGAATCTTCGCCGCGGCGATGTGGCTCTGCCGCGAGGGGCGCAAGGCGGCGGTCCAGCCGCTCCTGGACGAAAGCGAGATCTATGTGCCGCTCAACGGCCTGCGGCGCCCCGCGGAGTGGAAAGCTCTCTGCGGGAAGCGGCTGGAGGGAGACCTCGAGGGGACGCTGTTCGAGGTGGCGGAGCGGATCGGGAGCGCGGCGGGTCTGGCGGTCGAACTGGAGCGGGACGACTGGGACCCTGACGTTCCGCTCCTCCTGCGCCGTTTCCAGATCCCGAACCCCGGCGGCCGCCTCAGCGCGGCCGAAGCGCTCTTCGACCTCGTCCGTCTCCTGGATACGGATTACGAGGCGATCGTGGAGCCGGGTCGTCTCCGCTTCGTGCCGTACAAGGAGGCCTCGGAGTTCTGGGACCGCTGGGGGGCCGAGGCGCTGCGGAAGTAGGAGGTGGGGGGCGTAGCGACCCGCCTCTCAGGATTGTACGGCCCCATGCTATAATGGCCCCGTCCATGACGCGTACCGACACGGCGCTCCCCGGGGTCTGCCTCCTCGATCCCAAGGTCTTCGCCGACCCGCGCGGTCACTTCTTCGAGTCGTACCGCAAGGACGTCCTGGCCGCGCTCGGCATCGTCCGGGAGTTCGTCCAGGACAACCACTCGTACTCCCTCCGCGGCGTCCTCCGCGGCCTGCATTACCAACTGGGCCAGCCGCAGGCCAAGCTCATCCGGGTCGTGTCGGGCGAGATTTTCGACGTGGCGGTCGATCTCCGGAAAGGGGGCGCCACGTTCGGGAAGTGGGCCGGCGAGGTGCTTTCGGCCGCCAACCGCCGCATCATGTTCGTCCCCGAAGGATTCGCCCACGGGTTCCTCGTGCTGAGCGACTCGGCGGAGGTCCTCTACAAGGCCTCGAACGTCTACACCCCGGCCGAGGAGCGCGGGATCCGTTGGGACTCGCCCGAGGTTGGGATCGCCTGGCCGCTTCGGAGCGCTGCTCCCGTCGTGGCGGCGCGGGATGCGGCCTACCCGACCCTCTCCCAGGTGCCGGATCGGGATTTGCCGCGGGGGTAAGAGGCGTCCAACGAAACAGACGGTGCGTTTCGTTGCAAGGCAACGAAACGCACCGTCTGTTTCGTTGGGGCGCGCCTAGCGGCGATCGCCCAGGGCCTCGAGG
>CAZSCC010000609.1:0-5803 GCA_964604905.1 uncultured Planctomycetales bacterium | reverse complement strand
AGCTCGGGGGCTACTCCGGGGACAAGAAAGGGATCAAGCCCGACGGGGGCGACAAGAAGGTCCCGCCCAAGGAGGGAGCCGAGAAAGACGGCCTGAAGAAAGCCCCGCCGAAGGACGGCGATGGAGACAAGAAGGCTCCCTTGAAGGACGGGGAGGGCGAGAAGAAGGCGCCCGCCAAGGACGACGGCGGCGTGAAGAAGCCCGCCCCGGACGGCGAGCCGGCGATCCCCGTGAAGGACGTCGACACGAACGGGGACGGCATGATCTCGGCCAGCGAGATCAAGGCGGCCCTGGGCAAACTCGGGGGCTACTCCGGGGACAAGAAAGGGATCAAGCCCGACGGGGGCGACAAGAAGGTCCCGCCCAAGGATGGAGTCGAGAAAGACGGCCTGAAGAAGGCCCCGCCGAAGGACGGCGAGGGAGACAAGAAGCCCCCTCCGAAAGAAGGCGGCGACAAGACGGGCGGGAAGTAGACCGGACTATCGTGGAGACGCGCGTGCGCCGCTGAGGCGTACGAGGACGTCTTCTGGGCGCTCTTGAACTCTTCCGAAATCATGACGAGGCATTGATGATGGATCGTCGATCGTTCCTCCGGATCGGCCTGGGCGCGACGGCCGCGGCGGGGTTCCTCCCGCCGGCGATCGCGCGCGCCGCGACCCGTCGCGCGACCGCGAAGGCGGTCATCGTCCTCTACATGGAAGGCGGCCCGAGCCAGCTCGACACGTTCGACCTCAAGCCGGGCCGCGATACGGGCGGCCCGTTCAAGGAGATCGAGACCGCGGCCCGGGGGATCCGCATCTGCGAGCACCTTCCGCGGCTCGCGCGGGAGGCGAAGGAGCTGGCGATCGTCCGCACGATGACGTCGAAGGAGGGCGACCACCAGCGCGGACAGTATCTCCTCCACACGGGGCAGCGGCCCGAGGCCGCGATGACCCATCCGGGCATCGGGTCGTACGTCTCGCGCGAGGTCGGCGCCCCGGGGGCGGCGCTTCCCAACTGCATCGCGGTGCAGGCGCGCGTCCCCGGCGCCGCGTTCCTCAAGGCCGAGCACGCCCCCTATCTCGTCGAGGAGCCCGGCCGGCCGATCCAGAACATCCGGACCGCGGCGGGCGTCGACGCCTCCCGCTTCGCCTCCCGCAAGGAGATCCTCGGGATGCTCGAGGACGACTTCGCTCCCGGAAGCGGATTCGTCGAGGGCCGCCGGGACGCCTACCGCCGGGCCGACCAGCTGATGAACACGCCGCAGCTCAAGGCGTTCGACCTGGACCAGGAGGACGCGGCGCTCCGGGACGCCTACGGCCGCACGTCGTTCGGCCAGGGCTGTCTCCTGGCGCGCCGCCTCGTCGAGAGCGGGGTGAAGTTCGTCGAGGTGGGCCTCTACGGCTGGGACACGCACCAGGACAATTTCAACCAGACCCAGCGCCTGATGGAGACGCTGGACCCGGGCTACGCGACGCTGGTCCGCGACCTCCGCGAGCGACGGCTGCTCGGGGAGACGCTCGTGGTCTGGATGGGCGAATTCGGCCGTACGCCGAAAATCAACGCCCAGAACGGCCGCGACCACTGGCCCCGGGCGTTCTCGGTCGTGCTGGCCGGCGGGGGCGTCCAGGGAGGGCGCGTGATCGGCGAGACGGATGCCGAGGGGTTCGACGTGAAGGACCGCGCCGTGACGGTCGAAGACTACGCCGCCTCGGTCTACCAGTGCCTGGGGATCGACGTGCGGAAGCAGACCGTGAACGAGAGCGGCCGCCCGATCCGGATCCTGAACGGCGGCGCGCCGCTCCGCGAGCTGTTCTGAGGGGCACCCTCAGGAGGATACCGGCCCGTTGACCCTCGGACGCCTGAGGTCCCGCGTGAGGGGGCGCTGCGGGCCCCTTCCGGAACGCCCTGTTTCAACTCAGCTCCCCCTTCCACGGCTTGAACCGCTCCCTCCAGTCGCGGGGCTTTGAAAAATCCGCCGAATCCTGAGTCCCCTTCCCCTCCCTCTTTGCCTTTGATTTTCCTCTCCCTCCCCGAGCGGCACCGCACGCCGCGCGCCAGGCCGGCCTCGAACCCTCGGAAGCCGGTCACGCGCGCGCCAGGGCCGAGGCGACGACCCACGCGCTCGACCAGGCCCATTGAAAGTTGTAGCCGCCGAGGCGACCGTCGACGTCCAGGATCTCACCGGTGAAGTAGAGCCCCGGGCAGGGGCGCGACTCCAGGGTGGACGGATCGACTTCCGTCAGCGGCACGCCGCCGGCGGTGACCTCGGCGAAATTGTAGCCGCGCCCTCCGACGACCGGGAGCGGCCATTCGAGCAGCGCTTTGATGAGGCTGCGGCGATCCTCCCGCGACAGGTTGGCCAGGGTCGTGTCGCCCCGCAGCTTCATCCGGGCGAGGATGGCGTCGACCACCTTTCCGGGGAGCAGGGTCGAGAGGGTGTTGCGAAGATTCGTCCGGGGCTGGGACTGGGCGAGTTGGAGCAGTTTCGCTTCCATCGCGGGGAAGTCGTTTCCCGGGAGCAGGTTCGCCGTGACCGTCACGACGGAGCCCTCGAGCCGGCCGCGCTGCCAATGGCGCGAGGCGTCGAGCGCCGCCGGCCCGCTGATCCCGAAGTGGGTCCAGAGCATCGGCCCTTCCAGGAGCGCGGGCTTCAGGCCGTCCACCCGGACGGAGATCTGGACCGGATGGGCGATGCCGGACAGCGCCGCATGGAAGTCGCCCTCGAGCAGGAGAGGCTCAAGGCCGGGAGTCGTGGAGACGAGGGTGTGCCCCAGCGAGGCCGCCAGCCGGTAGCCCAGGCCGTCGCTTCCCGTCTTCGGCAGCGAAAGCCCTCCGGTCGCCAGCACCGTCCTCCGGGCCGCCAGTTCCCCGCCGGAGGTCGAGAGGTGGAACAGGCCGTCGCGCCGGACGATGGCGGTGACCCGGTGGGCGCTCCGGAGCTCGACCCCGAGCCGCCGGGCCTCGGCCAGGAGGGCGTCAAGCACGGTCCGGGCGCTGTTGGAATCGGGGAACAGCTTTCCCCGCTCCTCCACGTGGAGGGACACGCCGATCTCGCTGAAGAAGGCGACCGTCCGCTCGACGGAGAACGCCGACAGGATCCGGCGCACCACGTTGGGGCTGCCGCCCCAGAAGTCCGCCGGCCCGACGGTCTCGTGCGTGACGTTGCAGCGACCGCCGCCGCTGACGAGGATCTTGGCGCCGACTTTCGCGGCGCCGTCCAGGACGGTGACGCGGAGGCCGGGCTTCAACCGGGCGCTGAAGATCGCCGCCGCCAGGCCGGCCGCGCCGGCGCCGACCACGACGACGTCCAGGGGCTCGCTCATGGGCCTCCATCATAGGTCGGCGGAATCCCGTCCCTGAGAGAAACCCGTTCCCCGTTCCGGAGAAAAACGCCCGTCTCCCGCGAATGGCCCCTATACTGGGCCTCACCCCGATGAAGCCCATGGACGATCTCGCACGGAGGGTGGCTCTCGAGTGGCGGCGCGCGAAAGGCGATCTCGCCCCGTTCCCCGCCATCGCCGCCCGCGCGTTGGAAGCGTTCCCCTACGATCTCACGAAACGCCAGCTGGACGAAGCGCTGGCCCGCTGGTTCCTGAAGACCTCCGCTCTTCCCGATCAGGTCAACCTCCACAACACGTTCGGCCAGCCTCCCGTGACTCTCTTCAACAATGGCCGGTTCGTCGTCGACCTCTACTTCTGGCTGACGTTCGACACGTCCATCCACAGCCACGGATTTCGAGGCGCCTTCCGGGTGCTGCACGGACAGTCGCTGCACGAAGTCTTCACGGTGAAGACGACCCGGGGGATCGCGCCCGACGTGGCTCTCGTCGCTCTCGGGACTCCGCAGGCGAGCCTGTTGAAGCCGGGCGATGTCCGGCCCATCCGGCCCGGCCGGGACCTCACGCACCGGGTAATCCACCTCGAAAACCCCACGGTCACGCTCTGCGTGAAGACGATCAATGAGCCGCGGATCGCGCAGTGGAAGTATTTTCCCAACGGGCTCGCCATCCAGATGCGGCGTCTCCAGCCCAACCTCATCAAGAAGATCTATTACTTCCAGTACTTGATGGACCAGGATGCGAAGCGCGCCTCGTCGTACCTGGACCAGGTCCTGCGCACCCTCGACCGCTCGACGTGCATGAATCTTTATGGGGCGATCGCCAACGGCGCGTACGACGTGTCGGAGGACGCCGCCCTGCACTTCGCGGCGCGACTCCGAAGGCTCCACGGAACGTCCGAATGGTTCAAGCGGTATGAGGCGATCGATCCCTTGCATGGGGGCGAACTGCATTTTGAACGATGCGATACACCCATCGGCCGGCTGGTCGCCCACTTCATCAACGGCGGTCACGATGTGCGGACCGTGCGAACCCTGCTCGGCCCGCTTTCAAGACACGATGTCGAAGCCGTCGTCTCGGCCTTGATGGATATCGAGGGCATCTTCGGCCACGAGTTATCGATGGGAGATCGCGCCTCGATCCGGGAGCTGCTCGCGAAACCGGACCGGAAGATCCCGGCCCCTCTGCGGCCCTTCGGCCAGATCCGAAAGATGAGGGACTTCTTGAGGATGTTTCGGGACGTGGCTGGAAGTCACCGTGCCTAGCTTGATCCGTAGGCGCTCGGGCTGCCTGAACGGAATATATTCCCTGAGGGATCTCCCAAGCTCGTCGAGGCCTTCGTGATGAAGCATCCCGACGGCGACTACGCCGAGCCGGCGAAGGCCCTGATCTCCGGGAACTGACTCGCGAGGCCCCTCGCCGCGCCGCGCCCGCTCCTGCCCCCATCGTTTTCAGGACGCCGCGCCCTCCTACCCTGGAGGATACGGGACAGGGTCCCCGAAGAGCCCCTGGAACCCTCCTTCCGTCCGCCGGAGCGGCGGCCTACTTCGGCTTCGCCGGCCAGAGCCCGTTCATGACCTCGACCGTCCGGTCGACGAGAAGCCGGCCGCCCTCCGGGCCGACCAGGCCGCTCTCGGCGATCGCGCTGTACCCGCCGCCCGCCACGGCCCGCTCCGTGGGCAGGTAGCCGCCGCATCCGCAGGCGAGCTGGATCGTGAACGTCTGCAGCGCCCGGCTCCGCGCCTTCATCTGGATGCCGTAGTCGAGGAAGAGCTCGAAGGCGTTGGAGGCGATGGCCACGTCGCCCAGCCGGAGGACGTGGAGCTCCATCGGATAGACGGCGAAGTCGGCGGGCCGCTCGTATCGGTCCACCACGGCCCCGTGCCAGCGGAGGCGGGAGATGTCGGTGGAACTCCGCTTCTCCGGCGGGATCCGCTGGAGGGGTTCCAGGACCGCCTTGGCCGAGCGGAGGTCCGCCTCGCTGATCTTCCGCCCGGGGAGACGGAGCTCTTCCACGTGGTGCGCGAACGGAACCTCGGTCAGGGCCTCGTTCTTCACCGCCTGGTAGGCGTAGTCCACCGCATCCGCCAGCCGCAGGGCGATGGCGCGGGTCTCCGAGACGTTCCCGTGAAGCTTCCTCATCCGGGCGTCCGCCGCCTTGCGCAGCTGCGGGTGGGGGGACTGATCGCCCGCCGCGCCGCACCACCCCAGGATCTGCAGGTCCGGGGAGTGGCGCTCCCGCAGGATCGCGCGGACGTCGTCCCAGTAATCGGACGAGATCGTGTTCGCGTTCTCCACCACCTGCGAGGGGCAGGCGACGTTGACCGCCACCCCCGTCAGCTTCCGCTCGCCGTCGAAGAAGAAGAGGCTCTCGACGCCGTGATCCTCGCTGCCCGCGCTGCAACTGATCAGGCAGCAAAGCGCGGCGACCGTTATCTGGGGGAGCCCAACGCAGACAGTCTGAAAGGCAACGAGCCTGGGGC
>CAZSCC010000608.1:0-13056 GCA_964604905.1 uncultured Planctomycetales bacterium | reverse complement strand
GCGTCGTTGGGCGCGTGCAGCGAGACCGCCAGGTTCGGCGTCACATTCTGCCGGATGAGCTCCTCAAGCTGGCCGATGACGCCGACGGTCGAGAGCGTGATCCGGTTGTAGCCGATCCCCATCCCCCACGGCGCCTTCATGATCTTGAGCGCCTGGATCAGGTTCTTCGCGTTGAGCAGCGGCTCGCCGATCCCCATCACAACGACGTTCGAGATCCGCTCCTCTTCCGGAAGCGTCCGCTTGACGTGGAGGAGCTGCTCGACGATCTCGCCCGCGGTCAGGTTGCGCTTCAGGCCGTTGAGGCCGCTCGCGCAGAAGACGCAGGCGACGGGGCAGCCCACCTGGGTCGAGATGCAGACCGTCCGCCGGTCCTCCTCCGGGATGAGGACCGTCTCGATGACGTCCCCGTCCTCCAGCTGGACCAGGAACTTCGTCGTCCCGTCGGGGCTCGGATGGCGACCGGCCACTTTGGTCCGGTACGGCGTGAAGTGCTTCGCCAGCTCGGCGCGCAGCTCCAGCGACAGGTCGGTCATCTCGTCGAAGGACGCCGCGTTCCGGCGATGGAGCCAGAGGAGGATCGGCCGCGCGCGCCAGCGTTCGACGCCGAGCGCGACCAGCTTCTCCTCGAACTGCGAGTGGCTAAGGTCGGACAGGAACTCCATGCGGCGTGGATTATACCGTCCTGGCTCCCGAGTCCCAAGTCCCGTCTCCGGAAAGCTCAGGACGATTGCGGATTCCCACGTCCCTATATAGAGTGGTCGACCCGTTGGAGATCCCCCTGATGCGAACCCTTCCGCGCCTCCTCGCCGTCCTCGCCGCGCTCGTCATCCCGGCGTGCGGGGCCGGCGGATCGCAAGGGGGCACCGGGACACCCCCCGCGGGCGGATGGGCGTGGATGAAGGGATCCCCCGGCGTGGAGGCCTCGGGCCTCTACGGGACGCTGAACGTGGCGGCCGCCGCCAATGCTCCCGGAGCCCGCTTCCAGGGGGCCACCTGGGTCGATTTCCTGGGCTACGTGTGGGTCTTCGGAGGCGAGGGGCGCGACGGGGGCGGGACCCTCGGACAGCTCAACGACCTGTGGAGGTTCGACGGCTCGACCTGGACCTGGAAGGGCGGCAGCAATTCCGCGAACCAGGGGGGCGTCTACGGCACGCTGGGAATGCCCGCCGCATCCAACGTTCCAGGCGCACGGTCGCGTGCGACCACCTGGCTGGACGGCGCCGGCAACGTCTGGCTCTTCGGCGGCTTCGGCTACGACGGCACCCCCCTCCTCGGGTATCTCAACGACCTCTGGGTCTACGACGGAACGAACTGGACCTGGATGGGGGGGAGTTCCTCGCGGGATCAGAACGGGGTCTACGGCACGCAGGGGATCGGGACGGCGAGCAACATCCCGGGAGGACGGAGCGGATCCGTCGCCTGGGCCACCTCGGCGGGGCTCTGGCTCTTCGGGGGGTCCGGCCTTGGAGAGACCGGAGGGGCCGGAGAATTGAACGACCTCTGGCTCTTCAACGGGACGAACTGGACATGGATGAAGGGAAGCAAGACCGCCGGCACCCTCGGAGTCTACGGGACCCTGGGAATCCCAAACATCTCCAACGCCCCGGGATACCGATCGGGGGCGATGGGATGGACCGTGGGCACCACGCTGTGGCTCTTCGGGGGAACCGGCGCGGGTGAGATCGCCGGGGCCGGGAGCCTGAACGACGTGTGGACCTATGACGGCACGTGGACCTGGGTCGGCGGCTCCAAGGCCATCGACCCTCCCGGCGTCTACGGCACTCAAGGGGTCGCCGCCCTCGCCAATCATCCGGGCGGCCGGTTCACCGGCACGATCTGGCTGGATGCCCTAGGGTTCGTCTGGCTCTTCGGCGGACAAGGACGCGACTCCGCCGGAACCTCCGGGTACCTGAACGACCTCTGGCGGTTCAACGGGGTGGCGTGGACCTGGATGGCGGGGGGCAGCCTGATGAACGGCGGAGGGGTCTACGGCACCCTCGGGGTCACCGCGACCTCCAATGTCCCGGGGGCGCGCCGGGGAGCGATGCCCTTCCAGGATGCCGGCGGGCAGCTCTGGCTCCTGGGCGGAGAGGGCTACGACGCCACGACCACGCTGGGCAAGCTGAACGACGTCTGGCGCTACACCCCTTAAGTGCCGCCTTTCAGAAATACGTATGGGTTTCGGCGGCACAGCTCACAGCTCTCAGCCTTCAGCTTTCAGTGGATGGCTGAGAGCTGACTGCTGACAGCTTCTTCTACAGGCACTGCATGCACGGGATTTTCCCGCGCTTGGCCACTTCCTTCTTCGAGTAGAACTTCATCTTCCGGTCCTCGGGGATGAGCTGCGCATAGGGGCAGCTCGGCGAGTGGAAGTGGGCCGCCTGGTCGGCCGTGACGTACGAGGCCTCCTTGTGCGTCACCCGGTCGCAGAGCTCCTTCGTCTCCTCGACCCCCAGCTTCTCGTTGAAGACCATCTCGATGACTTCCAGCTGCGCGTCGGGGTCGGAGATCTCCTTCACCCACTGGGCATGGCCTTCCGTGATCATTCCCGCGCGGAGCGCCTCCAGCGCCGGAATCGGGAGGTCGAGCAGGTTCCGCGCGTGGCGGAGCTCGTCGACCTTGAGGCCCATCGCGTCGGCCAGGTCGCCCTCCTCGATCTTGGGGTACTTCCGGTGGATGCGGTCGAACATCTGGACCACGTCGATCGTGGAGAGCCCCTCGCGGTGAAGGTTCTCGAGGTAGCTGACTTCCATCATCTGCCGGGAGTTGAGGGTGCGGACGATCGCCGGGACGTACTTGAACCCGAGCTCGCGCGCCGCCGCCAGGCGCCGCTGCCCGGCCACCAGCGTGAACCGCTTCCCCTGCCGGTTCACGATGATCGGGACGATCACCCCGTACTGCTCGATCGACTTCTTCAGCTCCTCGAGCGGCTCCTGCTGGACGTACTCGCGGGGCTGGTAGGGGTTATGGTCGACGCGGTCGACCGGGATGTACATGAGGCGGTCCCCCTGCTTCTTGAGCCGGAAGACCCGCTTGAATCCGTCGACGAGGTTCCGCCACACGGAGTTCCCGCCGCAGTGCGTGCAGACGTGCTTCGCTTCGCCCATTGTCTCCTCCACTCTCTCCTATGGGGATATCGGCACACCCCGCGAAAAACTCCACTCGATTCCGCGGGCGTGCTAGGATGGCCCCGATGAGACGCCTTCTGGCCGTCCTTCTGTTCACTTCGTGTACAACCTCTCCGGCGGTCCCCATCCTCGACCGGGGGATCGTCGCCTCCCCCGAACCCCACGCCTCGGAGCTGGGGGCCGCGATCCTCCGCCGCGGAGGGAACGCCGTCGACGCGGCGATCGCCGTCCAGTTCGCCCTGGCCGTCACCTTCCCGAACGCCGGCAACCTCGGGGGCGGCGGATTCATGCTGGTCCACACCGCGGCGGGCGAGACCGCCCTCGACTACCGCGAGACCGCCCCCGCCGCGGCCCACCGCGACATGTTCCTGGACGCGCAGGGGAACGTCGTCCCGGGCCTGGCCCTGGCCTCGCATAAGGCCTCGGGGGTCCCCGGCTCGGTCGCCGGCATGTGGCTCGCGCACCGGAAGTTCGGGAGCCTCCCGTGGAAGGACCTGGTCGAGCCGGCCGTCAAGCTCGCGGAGGAAGGCTGGATCCTCGACCCCTGGACCGCCCGGAGCTTCTCCTCCCTCAACCGCAACAACGCGCGGGACACCTTCAAGGGCCAGGCGGGCGAGCGGTTCGTGCAGAAGGAGTTGGCCGCGACGCTGCGCCGGATCGCCGAGGGCGGCCGCGACGGCTTCTACAAGGGCGAGACCGCCCGCCTCGTCGCCGAGGAGATGAAGCGGGGCGGAGGCCTCATCACCCTCGACGACCTGGCCGCCTACGAGCCGGCGGTCCGCACCCCGATCCGCGGCACCTACCGGGGACTGCGCCTCGTCTCGATGCCGCCCCCCTCCTCGGGCGGGATCGCGCTCCTCCAGCTCCTGGGGATGCTGGAGCGATTCGAGCCCCGGAAACTCGGCCTCCACTCCGCGGCCCACGTCCACGCGGTCTGCGAGATCGAGAAGCGCGTCTTCGCCGACCGCTCCGAGCACTTGGGCGACCCGGACTTCCACGAGGTGCCGGCCGCGAAACTCCTCGCCCGGGAGTACCTCCAGGCGCGCTCCGGGGAGATCGACCTCGCGAAGAAGAGCGATCCCGGGGCGGTCACCCACGGCGCGCTCCGGGAGCGCGAGGAGACGACCCACTTCTCGATCGTCGACAAGTGGGGAAACGCCGTCTCCAACACGACGACGCTGAACGACAGCTATGGCTCGGGCCTCGTGGTCCGCGGCGCGGGGTTCCTCCTCAACAACGAGATGGACGACTTCTCCGCGAAACCCGGGGTGCCGAACCTCTTCGGCGTCATCGGCCGGGAGGCCAACGCGATCGTCCCCCGCAAGCGGATGCTCTCGTCGATGTGCCCCACGTTCGTCTTCAAGGAGGGAAGGCTCTGGCTCGTCCTGGGCAGCCCCGGCGGCCCCACGATCTTCACCACGGTCTTCCAGGTGATCGTGAACCGCGTGGATTTCGGGATGTCGCTCGAGGAGGCCGTGGCGGCGCCGCGCTTCCACCACCAGTGGCCGCCGCTCCGGAAGGAGGTCGACCCGATCTCGGTGGAGAAGCCGTTTGAAGCCTCCGTGGCGGAGGCGCTGGGGAAACTCGGTTATACGCCCGCCCCGCGCGGCCGGATCGGGGACGTGCACGCGATCGAGATCGGCGGCGCCCGGTCGGCGATCGGCGTCTGCGACCCCCGCGGCATCGGCCGTCCCGCCGTTGAGTGACCGGCTGAAAGCTGGTAGCTGATAGCTGACGGCTCGCTTACGAGCGCTTCTCCTTCCGCGCGATCATCTCCCCGATCGCCCGGTCCCCCATCGCCCCCGTCCGCCGGGCCGTTTCCTGACCCTCGACATAGAGGATCAGGGTGGGGAGCGTCCGGACCCGGTAGTCCTTCACGACCGACGGGTTCTCGTCCACGTTGATCCGGAAGAAGCGGACCGGGCCGCCGTGCTGGGAGGCGGCCGAGAGGAAGGCCAGGTCGGTGGCGTCCTTGCGCCACCCCTCCGTCGAGGCGAAGAGCAGCAGGACGGAAGTCCCCGGCAGGGCCAACTCCTCGGGCAACAACCAGTCGTTGATGTCGCGGACCTTCGTCACGATCGCCCCCTTCCGTCTATCCGGATAACGCCGTCGCGACCGCCCTCATTCTCATGAAACGACACGGCCTCGTCCGGGTATCATGAATACCGATTTGGGTGACGATTTCCGATCCTGAGGACACGATGAAACGAACGATCTCCGCGCTCCTCCTCGCCGTCGCGGCCTTCGGCTCCTCCCAGGCCGCCCCCGCCCAGGACGACAAGCCCGTCCGCGCCCTCCTCGTCCTCGGCGGCTGCTGCCACGACTACGAGAAGCAGAAGGACATCCTCACCAAGGGCGTCTCCGCGATCGCCAACGTCCAGTGGTCGATCGCCTACGACCCCGACAAGGGCACCAAGCACAAGAACCCCGTCTACGACAACCCCGACTGGGCGAAGGGCTTCGACGTGATCGTCCACGACGAGTGCTGCTCCGACGTCAAGGACCTCGAGGTCATCGAGACCGTCCTGAAGCCCCACAAGCAGGGCCTCCCCGGCGTCGTCCTCCACTGCGGCATGCACTCCTACCGGAGCGAGGGCTGGCCGAAGAAGACCACCCCCTGGTTCGAGTTCACCGGCCTCGCGACCACCGGCCACGGCGCCCAGCTCCCCATCGAGATCGCCTACGTCGACAAGGAGCACCCCGTCAGCAAGCCC
Source organism: uncultured Planctomycetales bacterium (assembly GCA_964604905.1). GTDB lineage: Bacteria > Planctomycetota > MHYJ01 > MHYJ01 > JACPRB01 > JACQFK01. The sequence continues at coordinate 7,214 of CAZSCC010000608.1, read as the reverse complement.
CTCGAGAACTGGACCACCGTCAACGAGGAGCTCTACAACAACAGCGACGGGAAGCTGCTCGAGACCGCGAAGGCCCTCGCGCGCGGGAAGCAGACGACCAAGAAGAAGGACGGGACCGAGAGCGTCACCGACGTCGTCGTCACCTGGACCAACACGTACAAGGAGAAGACCCGCGTCTTCGCCACCACCCTCGGCCACAACAACCCGACCGTCGCCGATCCGAAGTACCTGATGCTCGTCGCGCGCGGCCTCTTGTGGTCGGTCGACAAGCTCGACGACGCCCACCTCAAGCCGGCGAAGCAGGTGCTGATCGAGGGCGGCAAGTAAGGACCGCCGCCATCCCGAGCAGGAGGACGTTCCGCGCCAGCGCCACCCACGGGCGGGAGAGGAATCCGTCCCCGCCCCCGAAGCAGCCGCAGGGGCCGGCCGTCCCCCGCGCGATCGCGACCGCCAGCACGGCCGTCAGCACGACCAGCAGCCCCAGGACCACCCGGAGCGCCGCCGCGCGGTAGGCGGGGACGAAGAGCAGCGCCGCCCCCGCCACCGCCTCCATCCACGGGAGCACGATCGCCGTCGCCCCGAGCGCCCCCCGCGGGACCCCCTGGAGCCGTGCGATCGAGAAGGCGAAGGCCGCCGGATCGGCGATCTTGAGGAGGCCCGCCGCCAGGAAGAGGGCGCCGAGCGCGATCCGGAAGGCCGGCTCAATCCTGCCCACGGCTCCCCCCGGCGTTCCACCACGCCTCGTAGCCGTCGACGAAGAGCGCGACGTCCCTGTAGCCCTTCGCCCGGAGCCAGCGGCCCAGCTGAAGCGACGTCTCGCAGAACTCGTTCGCGCAGTAGACGACGATCGCCCGGTCTCGCGGAGGAGGCGCTGCCGGAGCTCCCCCCTCCTCGACCTCCTTCCACGGCAGCGAGAACGCCCCGGGGAGATGGCCCACATCAAACTCGTCGCGCGGACGCGCATCGAGGAAAAGGAAGGCGGGGTCCCGCAGGCGTTCCCGCGCGGCCGCGAGGTCGACGGGGACGAGCCCCGCGAGCGCGGCCTGCGCCCGCAGATCCTTCCCCAGCGGCTCGCTCCACGAGAGCCCGCGGGGGGAGAGGGCGTTCCCGACCGCGGCGAGCAGGATCGAGACCCCGAGGAGCCCCAGGACGCGGCTCATTTGCTGAGGCCGGGAAAGAACTTCTGGCTCGTCTCCGGCTTCTCGAACGTCCCGCTGACCGCGATGCCGTGGAAGGCCCCCTTCAGCTCGTCGAAGAGCCCGGTCACGAGGTTGAGGGGCAGGAAATCGATCCCGAAGAATCCCGTCTTGGTCTTGAGCACCAGGTCGAGGTTCCCGTCGAAGTCCACCGTCCCGCGCCCCAGGACGCTCACCCCCTCGCTCGAGAACGAGAGCTTCTCGATCGAGATCCGCCGCTCCTTGAACTCGAAATCGACCGCGCCGGTGTCGAACAGTTGCTTCGACTTGAAAAGCTCCTGGGGATTGAGCGTGAAGAGGCTCACAAAGACCGGCACCTCCCAGAGCAGCCCGTCCCGGATCGAGAGCCGCCCCTTCCCCGTGATCGTCTTCGCGTCCGCCGCGCGGCCGGCGAGGTCCTGGATCGTGAGCGAGGCCTTCCCGCCGAGCGACCGCTTCGCGTACCCGGCCGTGTCGAGCGAGAACTCGCGGAGGTCGAGGCGGTCCACCGTCAGCCCTTCGCTGAAAAAATCTCCGGTCTTCGTGTCGATCGAGAACGACTTCCCCGCGACCAGCCCGCCGTAGGAGGTCGCCTTGATGTTGACCAGGTTGACCTTGTGGCCTTTCACGTTCAGGCTCGCCCCCACGTCGGTCACCCGTTTCCCCCCCACGGTCGCCGTCGAGAACGAGATGGGTCCGCGGAGGAGGAGCTCCTTGTCGTGGAACCCCTCGAGCGCCACGTGCCCCTCGGCGTCCTCGATCTTCGGCTCGAGGTCCAGGACGCCTTTCGAGATCTTCAGGTCCACCGTGAACTGCTTCTGCCCGCCCTTCCGGGACTTGTAGCCCGCCATGAACCCGACCACGCCGCCCAGCTTGATCTCCCGGAGCAGCTCTCCCGCCTCCGCGGGGAGCGCCTCCTTCAGCCGGTCGTCGACCACGAGGCCCGCGGCGTCCACGTCGACCTCCACCGCGTCCCCCGCGATCGTCCCCTGCATCCCCACCCGCGCGCCGTGCGCCTTCCCGGTCACCCGGTGGAGGCGGACCCGCCCCGTCGCGACCTCGATCTCCCCCTCGAGCCCGGAGACCTCGATCGGGAAGTCCTTGTGCCGGACCGTGTTCCCCCGCGCGCGCAGCGTCGTCTCGTGGACGAGCTCCTTCCCCGCCTCCTTCGTCAGCCGGGAGCGCGCGTCGATCGAGCCCCCCGGCGAAAGCAGATCCCAGGTCTTCCGCGCGTCGTCGCTCACCGCCCGCTTGAGCCGGTCGTCCAGCGGGACCGCCCGCGCGTCGATCGAGACGTCCACCGTCGCATCCCCCGTCAGGTCGCGGATCTCGCCGGAGATCTCGACCGTCGCGTCGCCGTCCTTCGACAGGACCCTCGTGATGCTGATCCGGTCGCCGTCGACCCGGATCTCGCCGGTCACGTTCCGCATCTCCCAGGGGAACTCCCGGAACGTCAGCGTCGCACCCTCGGGGTGGATCTCGACGGGGATCCGCGGCCGATGCCCGGCCCCGGCCTCCCGCCGCACCGTGCCCCGCGCGCGGACGACGCCGCGCGGCGAGAAGCGGTCCCACGCCTTTTGGCTGTCCGGCGTGAGCGCGGCGCGCAGTTCGCCGTCCAACGGCACGTTCTCCAGCTCGAACCGGAAATCGTTGCGCGACTCCTCGGGATACCCGTCCGCCCGGCCCTCGAACCGCATTCGCGCGTCCCCGTGGATCGCCGTCATGTGCTTCACGTGGAAGCCTCGCTTGTAGAAGACGATCTCCCCTGTCATGCGATCCGCCTGGTAGGGGAAGTACTTGTAGTTGAGCTGCATGTCGCGCGCCACCAGGGTGGTCTTGACGTCGACGTCGCTCCCGGGCTCCTTCCCGAGCTCGACCGTCAGGTCGCAGATCCCTCCCGGCAGGTACAACTGGTAGATTTCCTGGAACTGCAGCGCCATCGGCTCCCTCATCCGCGGCTCGATCCTGAGGAAAGCCGTCTCGAACCGGAGCCGGAACCGCCCGGCGTCGGGATCGATCTCGCCCGCCGCGCTCCAGCGGCCGTAGAGGTGGCTCTCGAAGATCCCCTGCACGTGAGCGCGGTAGCCCCGCAGCGGGGTGAGCGTCCACTCCCGAAGCAGCAGCGGCTGAGGCCCGCCGGGAAAGACATCGGGGAGCCCCGCCTCGAGCCGCCCGCCGCGGAGGACGACCTGCGGAATGCCATCAGGATCCGGGAACAGGTCGCGGATCGTCTTCTTCGACTCCCCCTTCCCCAGCTCCTCGAAGAGCGCGGGCGACAGGCGGATCCGCGCCCCTTCTACGGTGATCCGGCGGATCCGCAGCGGCCGCGACAGGAGCCCTCCGGTCTCGATCGTGATCCGGTCGGCCTCCTGCGCGCGGAAGCCGGGCCCGCCCAGCGGGAGCCGCACTCCCTCGAGCGTCACCGTGCCGTCGAGAGACGCCTGGACGTCGAGCACCTCGAGCTTCCCCTCGGCGAGCTTCTCGATCTCCTCGCGCGCGATCCGGGAGAGGGTGGCGCTCGAGAGCAGGAGATACGCGTCCCCCGCGGCCAGCGCCGCGACGACCACGACCATCCCCAGGTAAGCCCTCAGCTTGTTCATTGGAGATCGGATTATAGCGAAGGAAGCTGGTACCTAGAAGCCGGAAGCTTGAAGCCGGAAGGGGATGTCGTGATGGGAGGAGATGAGGAGATCCTCCGATCTTCTCGATCTTCTTGATCTCCTGATCTCCAATTATCTCCCTATCTCCTCCCCTTCTTACTCTCCTTCTCTCCTTCTCTCCTTGGTGTTGGAGCGCCTGGATGGTTAAATCACCTGAGGTGATCCTCGAATGCGTCCCCAACTTCAGCGAAGGCCGCTCCCGCGAGGTCTGCGAGGCGATCGCCGACGCCGCCCGCTCCGCCGGCGCCAAGGTCCTCGACCTCGAGATGGACAAGGACCACCACCGGAGCGTCCTCACCTTCATCGGGACGCTCGAGACCGCCGCTGCCGCCGCGTTCGCCGCCGCGAAGAAGGCGGTCGAGCTCATCGACCTCAACCGCCACCGGGGCGAGCACCCCCGGATGGGCGCGATCGACGTCCTCCCCTTCGTCCCCCTCCAGGGGGCCTCGATGGACGACGCCGTCCGGATCGCCCGGGAGGTCGGCCGCCGGATCGGGGACGAGCTCCGCCTCCCGGTCTACCTTTACGAGTTCGCCGCCTCGCGGCCCGACCGGAAGAACCTGGCCGAGATCCGGAAACCCCAGTTCGAAGGGCTCCGCGACCTCGTCGGGAAGGACCCCGACCGCGTCCCCGATTTCGGCCCCAACGCCCTCCACCCGACCGCCGGCTGCGTCGCCGTCGGCGCGCGCCTCGCCCTCATCGCCTACAACATCGACCTCGAGACCGACGACGTCTCGGTCGCGAAGAAGATCGCCCGGAAGATCCGCGAACGGGACGGCGGACTGCCGGGCATCAAGGCGCTCGGCCTCCCGATCGCCGATCGGAACTGCGCCCAGGTCTCGATGAACGTCTGCGACTACACGCGCACGGGGCTCCTCGACGTCTTCCGCGCGGTGGAGGCGGAGGCGGGGCGCCTCGGAGCGAAGATCCGCTCCAGCGAGGTGATCGGCCTCCTCCCGCGGGCGGCGCTCCCTCCCGACGGCGAGCGCCTCCTCAAGCTCGCGGGCTTCGGCGCGAAGCAGATCCTGGAGAGCCACCTTTGAGCCTGCCTGAAGTCCGCGCCCTCCTCGACCGCGCGCGGTCGATCGTGGTCCTCAGCGGCGCCGGCATCTCCGCCGAATCGGGCGTGCCCACCTTCCGCGGACCCGGCGGCCTCTGGCGCGACTTCCGGGCGGAGGATCTCGCCACGCCCGAGGCGTTCGCGCGCGATCCCCGGCTCGTCTGGGAGTGGTACGACTGGCGGCGGCAGAAGATCGCCCCCGCGAAGCCCAACCTGGCCCACTACGCCCTCGTCACCCTCGAGAAGCGCGCGCCGGACCTCGCGATCATCACCCAGAACGTCGACGGCCTCCATGCCCTCGCCGGGTCGCGCCGCCTCCTCGAGATCCACGGCAGCCTCTGGCGCACCCGCTGCTGCACCTGCCGCGAGGTGCGCGAGGACCGCAGGACGCCCCTCCCCGAGCTCCCGCCGCGCTGCTTCTGCGAGGGGCTCCTCCGCCCCGACGTCGTCTGGTTCGGCGAGCCGCTCCCCCTCGACCTCACCCGAAGGGCCTACCGGGCGATCGAGGAGTGCGACCTCATGCTCGTCATCGGCACCTCGGGGACCGTCCAGCCGGCCGCGTCGATGGCGCTCATGGCCCTCGACCGCGGCGTGCCGGTCGTCGAGATCAACGCCGACCCCACTCCCCTCAGCGGCCGCGCCACCCACGCCCTGCAGGGCAAGGCGGGTGAGATCCTCCCGCGCCTCCTCTCCTGAATTCCGCCGGACCGCCTCACATTCAGGGCCCTTTCCCCTATATAATCGTGGAACCAGCGATGAAAACCGCCGCCCTCGCGCTCGCCCTCCTGCTGGGATCACCCCAGGAGGGAGTCGAAAAGCAGGTGAACGACCTCGTCGCCCGCCTCGCCGACGATGCGATCGACGCGCGCGACCTGGCAGTGCGGGGCCTGGCCGAGCTCGGGCCCGCCGCGATCCCCATCCTTCGCAAGATCATGGCGAAGATGGAGGGCGAAGGGCGCGGCCGCGTCGAGGAGGCGATCCGGGCCATCGAGCGGCGCGACACGCTGTCCCGCTCGCTCCCCCCGCTCAAGCGCATCACGCTCGACCACCGGAACCGGCCGGCCCAAGAGGCGGTCGAGGAGATCGCCCGACAGACGGGTCTCCCGGTCCACTTCCAGGGAGATCCTCCCAAGGGCGCGATCACCCTCACGCTGAAGGACGCGACCCCGCTTGAGGCCTTCGACGCCGTCTGCCGCAAGGACGGCCAGCTCAGCTTCAGGGTGGATCCCGAGGGCTCCTTCCGCCGCGGCGGGCCCCGGCCTCCCGCCCGGATCGTCTTCTCGGCCGCCCCCTTCGTCGCGTTTCCCGCCGCCTTCGTCCGCCACTATCGGGTAAGCGTCACCGAGCTTTCACTCACCCGCACCAACACCTTCCGCGGGACCCAGGCGTCCGGCAGCGTGTCGGTCAACCTGCATTGGCTCCCCGATACCCGGCCCAAGTCCCTCCGGAAGTTCGAGGTCACCGAAATCAAGGACGACCGGGGCCGGTCGCTGCTCCCCGAGAAGAAGGACGGGGAGGAGACCTTCCCGGGTACCACGCGCTTCGGCCAGGAGGACCTGGGCTGCTCCACGGATGAGAGCGTGGAGATCAAGTATCCGGAAGCCGACGCGGTGAAGATCGCGACCCTGAAGGGCTCCTTCGTCTTCAGCTATCCGAAGGAGACGAAGACCCTCTCCTTTGAGAAGCCCGCGGACATGAAGGGGAGGAGCCTCGATCTCCACGGGCTCAAGATCACGCTCGAGGACTACAAGGAGCAGGCGCAGGAGATCTCGATCAAGATCGTCGTCAGCGGGAAGTACGCCGGCCCGAAGGACCCCGCGAAGGAGGGAGTCGACGAGGACCTCCCCGAAGCGCGATTCCCTTTCTCCTACGACGACATCGAGGCGCTTTCGGAAGGCGGGGAGCCGCTGGACTCCTCGAGCATGTCGTCCGGCGGGAGCGACGACCACTACAGGTTCACCCTTACGTACCGCACTCCGAAGCCCCAGTCCCTGAAGGAGATCCGCATCCCCTGCGTCCTCGCCTACCACATCGACAAGGTCGAGTTCGAGATCAAGGACATCGCGTTTCCAAAATGAAGCCGCCTCCCCAGCGCCATTCGAAGTCGGGCGCCTCGCGCGTCCCGGCGCGCCCTGCCCGGCCGAAGAGCCGGGCGAAGCTCTACGCCTCGCTCTTCATCGCCGCGGGCGTCCTCCTGGGCGTCGTAGGGATCGCCGTCAGCGTGGGAGGCGGGACGAAGCGGCCGGCCCCGCCGACGGAGAGCGCCAAGACCCCGCCTCCTCCGTCTTCTCCGCCCCCGAAACAACATGAGCCCACCCC
>CAZSCC010000607.1:0-1641 GCA_964604905.1 uncultured Planctomycetales bacterium | reverse complement strand
CCAGAATCGCGGGGACAATGTGATTCCGGAATCCACGGCGTCGTTCTCGGCCACGAGCTGAAGGTGGAGGTCCTCGGCTCCCGCGAGAAGGCTTCGGAACACGACCCAGTCCCCCGCAGGCGGGTTCGGATTATCGGTTGGGATTCGGAACGGGAGCGGCCCCGCGCCGGTCGCGGTTCCATCCGAGGAAAGGCTGTACGACAGGAGCCCTCCCGGTATGTTGAAGTCCCCGGTCGAATTTGCGACCGCGATGGTGTTCGTCACGGAGAAGAAGGTCCCCGCTGCATGGTCGACGCCTCTTTGTCCGTTTCCGAAGACGGTGCAGTTCTCGACGGTGACGGAGTCCGACACCTCGTCTCCCTCGATCCCATCGAGATCGTTCTTGTAGAGGATGGAGTTCTGGATGGTGAAAGACTTCCCCCCGGAGCCCGAGAGACGAACGCCGAGACGGTTGTCGTGCGCGAGAAGGTAGGCAAGCCGCACGTTCTGCGAGTCGCGAACGCGGACTCCGGCGACGGTCCCCCCTCGAACGCGCTTCACTTCGAGCCACTCGACGACGGTGAAGTCGTCGTCTACCAGGACTTCACCCGAAGGCGAGTTCAAACCGTCGACGAGGGCGCCGCTTCCGGCGATCCCCGAATGCCGGTTGCGGGCCGCTACCGTCAGCGTCAGGAAATGGCTCTCATCGGTGGTCGAGCCGGAGATGACGACACCCGAGGTGAAGACGCTGTCTTTGTACGCGACTCCCACCTCGCGGCGGTTCTCGCCGACAAGGTCCCCCTGACGCACATTCTCCCAGGCCTGGAGCGTCGGGAAGGCGCGGGCGATCGAGTACGTCCACGTGCCCGGAGGGCCGGTGTAAGGGGACTCGAGAGTGAGCTGCGCTTCGGAGTCCACCGACAAAACGTAATAGTCCTGCCCCTGAATCGCGATCCGGTCGCCCGCCCCTCGGTTGGCGGCAAGCCAGGACGTTCCCGCGCCCGCGACCACCGAAGAGCCGTTCAGTACCGTAACGCTGCCTGCGCTGTAGTTGGGAGCGGTGCCGATCGAGCGGTAATGGACCATGAAAGACCCCGGTGCTCCCGCCTCGTCGGCCCCGATGTCCCAGAGCGCAAAGCGAGCTCCTGCGTCGATGTCGAGGGTGAAGGTCGCGGACAAATCGGCGCCCGCATTCCAGGCGGCGCCCCCGGGAAGGATATGGAGGTTCCCCGTCGAGGGACTCACGAACTGGATTGCGGCGACGGCAACGTCGAGACCGCCTCCGCCGGGGCTGTGTGGGACTCCGGTGCCATCGGTCGCGAGGTTGTTGCTGCTTGCCAGGTTGAGCCCGGGCAGGTCGAAGTCCTGGACGCCGCTTCCGGCGGCGATGTTGTTGATGAGGGTCGCGTCGGACGAGGCACTGAAGTCGACGATGCCGCGATCGGACGCGTTGTAGACGGTGTTGTTGAAAATGCGGGCTCGCGCCACCGGGGTCGCGGAGGTTCCGATCTCGATGCCAATCGCGGCGTTGTAGACGACGTTGTCGTAGGCCAGGAGATTTATGCTCGGGTCGTTCAGGTGAAACCCGTTTCCAGGGACGTCGTGGACGAGGAGACTGCTCAGGACGATGTCGTTCGAGGTGCCGAGAGATTCGACGTGGAC
>CAZSCC010000606.1:0-28610 GCA_964604905.1 uncultured Planctomycetales bacterium | reverse complement strand
ACCTCCTATTTCGATGCCACCCGTTTGAGCGCCCGGAGCGCGCCCTCGAGGAGCTTCTGACCTCCGTCGGGCGCGAGGAAGCTCGTCTCGGCGGTCCGAGGCTCGTAGCCGCCGGCCACGAACGCCTGGGCCGTGCACACGTAACCGATGTACTCGTTGGCGAGCTCCACGAACCACGTGAATTGGTGGGGCGAGGCCTCCTTGATGCGGAGGCCGTACTCGACGAAGTACTCGGCGCCGTTGGTGGCGATGCCGAGCGGGCCGATGCGAAGGCCCTGGACTTCGCAGTCCACGACCGGCGTCTTCTCGCGCTGCTCGGCGACCTTCTTCCGCTCGGCCGCGTAGCGGTCCTCGGGCCCGGCCCCGAGGCCGAAGGCCGGCCGCTCGGCCGCGACGTCGGGCTCGGGACGGATCCGCACGGGGACCGTCTCCGTGGCGGCGGCGGTCGAGAGCGTCTTCATCCAGTTCATGCGACCGATCGTGCGGACCGCCTCGGCGGCCAGCTTGGCGCCCATCATTTCGGAGCGCGCGACGCCGAAGTCGCTCCCGGGCGCCAGGTTGTCCACCTGGGTGATGTCGCCGCAGGCGCCGGGGAGGAAGACCACCTGGGCCGCCTCGCCGTAGACCGCCTTCAGGCGCTTGCGGAGGGGGCCGACATAGTCGGCCGAGAAGAGGTCGCCGCCCACGGCCGTGCCGTGGCAGGCGAAGTTGACGATCACACCCGTGACCGCGCCGCCGGGCGCGCGCACCGCGAGGACGCCGACATCCGGGTCGATCGGCCCCGCCGGGCGGACGATCTTCGCATGATGGGGCGTCCCCGGCTTCCCCGGGTGGGTGATCTCCTTCCCGTCCTTCATGAGGAAGCGGCGGTTGAAGGAGATGGAGTCCTCCTTCCCGAGGCCGACGCCGACCTCGCAGGGCTTGAGCGCGGCCCAGGCATCCTCCACGGCCTTCGCGATGGCGTTCATGACCCGCTCCTGGTAAGCGGGGTCGGCCTCGACGCCGTGGCAGAGGAGGATGGGCCCGCCCGTGTGGGTGTGGCTTGCGGCCACCAGGATGTTCGCGGCCGAGATCTTCGTGTTCTTCGCGATGCGCTCGCGAGCCTGCTTCACCGTCTGCTTTCCGATGAAGATGCTGTCGACCCCGACGAGCGCCACCGGCGTGGTCCCGTCGCTGACGACGCACGCCACGACGAGGAGCGGGTCGAGGACGCCCCGGCCCGGGACGGCCTTCCAACCGCTCGGGATGGACGCGCCGATCTCGGGGGTGATGTCGACGGTGCCGAAGCCCGCCTGGAGCTCTCCGGGGGCCGCCTGCAGCAGGGCGTAGATGATGAGGGGGGCGAACATCGGTCCTCCTTACTCCCAATCCACCCGCTCCCGGTCGGCATTACACCCTACGCTTCAGGGGGATCCGCGTCGATTTAATCTAGTGCTAGTTCTTTCAGCAGGACCTGTAGTATTAGGATATAGGCCGGGAAGCTCGCCGGTCGAGTCGCCGAAGGAGTCCACCGGGCAGCCCATCCGTCTGAGCATCGAGCGGTAGAGGTTGCAGAGAGGCGTCTTCTTCTCGAAGACGAGGTGGCGGCCCGAAGCCAGCGTCCCACCCGCCCGGCCGGCCAGCACGATCGGCAGATTGACCGGATTGTGGTTTTGGCCGTCGCGCATGCCCGCGCCGAACACGATCATGGAATTGTCCAGCAGCGTCCCCTCGCCTTCCTTGATCGCCTTGAGCTGCTCCAGCAGGTACGCGTACTGGGCGACGTGCCAGACCCCGATCTTCTTGTACTGCTCCATGTTCACGGGGTTGTTCTCGTGGTGCGAGATCTGATGGTGGCCGCCGCTCACGCCCTCCAGGAACGAGAAATTCCTGTTGCTGACCGCGTTGGCGAACATGAAGGTCGCGATCCGCGTCGTGTCGGTCTGGAAGGCGAGCACCAGGAGGTCGAGCATCAGGCGGACGTGGGCCGTGGGGTCCACGTCCCGCCCGCGCCGTTTCGCCGGATCCTTCTCGGCGTCGGCCAGCCGGCCGCCGAGCGCGTCGATCGCCTTCCGCGACTCGGGGTCGCCGTCCATGCCCTCCTTGCGGCGCTTCGCGTCGAACTCGATCCGCTTCTCCACGGCGCGGACCGACTCGAAGTATTCGTCGAGCTTGCGGCGGTCGGCCATCCCGACCTGCTTGGAGAGGCCCTTCGAGTCCTCCAGCACCAGGTCCAGGACGCTCCTGTCCTCTCGCGACGTCCTCCTCCCCGCCGCGCGTCGGAAGAGACGATCGAAGGCGAGTTTGGGATTGATCTCCCGGGCAACCGGCGTGGTCGGCGTGCTCCAGGAGATGTGGCTCCCGTAGAGGCGCGTGTAGCCTACGTTGGCGTCCACGGCCGACGTGACCGGCTCGATGCTGAGCTCGAGGGAGGGCAGCGGCGTCAGGTTGCCCACCTGTTGCGCGGCGAGCTGGTCCATCGAGACTCCGCCCGAGCAGAGCTCGCTGCCGGTCGTCTTCGTGATGGTGGTACCCGTCAGCCAGCCGCCGGTCTTGACGTAATGGCCGTCGCCGTGGTTGGAGGCGGCGTTCCACAATTCGGTGAGGACGAGGAGGTCGTCCTTGACCGTCGCGAGCGGCTCCAGCAGCGGGGTGAGCTGGAAGTCCTTTCCGGTTTCCTTGGGGGTCCAGGCATGCGGGTGGACGCCGTTGGCCATGTACAGGAGGGCCATCCGCACGGGCTTCGATTGCGCTTGGAGCGGCGCGCCCATCGCCTCGAGCAGCGGGAGGCCCAGCGCCGCGCCCGCGCCCTGGAGGAAGGTCCGTCTCGAGATCGTCCGGCTCATGGTTCCCTCTGTACGAGTGCGTTGCGCCTGTATTGGAAGGGATATCCCATGACGATTCCCGTGATCAGCGTGAGGCTTCCATAGTTCCTTTCCGCCAGCGCGTCGGTCAGTTTCTTGACGGCGGGGGCGTCGTACGATTCGATCCCGCGGCCGAGCGCATAGGAAAGCATCTTTTCCGAGAGGTGGTGGACGACCTGGTCCTTCTGTCGGAGCAGGATCTTCTTGAGCTCGACCGGGCCGGTGAACGTCTCTCCGCCCGCGAGGACGCCGGAGGCGTCCACCGGCTTGCCGCCGATCTCGGTGCGCCACGCGCCGGTGGCGTCGAAGTTCTCGAGGCCGAAGCCCACGGGATCCATCTTCTTGTGGCACGCGACGCAGGCGGGCTTCTGGCGGTGGGCCTCGAGCCTCTGACGGAACGTGAGCCCCTTCTCCGGCTGGTCGCTGCTGTCGAGAGAGCCCACGTTCATCGGAGGCGGCGGGGCGGGGGTGCCGAAGAGTTCCTCGAGCACCCACTTGCCGCGCAGCACGGGACTCGTGCGCTGCGGGTAGGAGGTGAGCGTCAGCACGCCCCCCATCGTGACGACGCCGCCGCGGGTGCCGTCCTTCAGCTCGACCCGTCGCAGCTCCTTCCCCTTCACGCCGGGGATCTTGTAGTGCTTCGCGAGATCCTCGTTGACGTAGGTGTAGCCGCAGTCAATCAGGTCGAGGAGACTCGCGTCGTCGCGAAGGAGGTGGAGAAAGACCTCCACCGGCTCGGCGATCATCGCGTCGCGCAGCTCGAGGGTGTAGTTCGGGTAGCGGCGCGGATCGGGGCGCAACACGGTGCGGAGATCGTCGACGCCCAGCCACTGCCCGGCGAAACCCTCCGCCAGGGAGCGCGCCTTCGGATCGCGGATCATCCGCTTCACCTGGGCTTCCAGGGTCTTCGCGTCGTGGAGCTTCTTCTCGGAAGCGAGGCGGAAGAGCTCGTCGTCGGGCATCGAGGACCAGAGGAAGTAGGAGAGGCGCGAGGCCATCTCGTACTCGCCGATGGGGTAGGGCTCCTTCGAGGGCGGGTCGACCTCGATGCGGAAGAGGAACTTGGGCGAGACCAGGACCGCCTTGAGCGCGCTTCGGATCGCGTCCTCGAACGACGCGCCGAGCTTTTTCTCTGAGTCGAAGAGGGTCATGAGGCGGTCGACCTCGACGTCCTCGACGGGGCGCCGGTACGCGCGCGTCGCATGGAACTCGAGAGTCGCCCGGGCATCGACCTTGCGGACGAAGAGCCGCTCGGGCGCCGCGGCGGAGAGGATCTCGCCGGCCGCCTCGAGATACTTCTCCATCAGGATGGGCGGGATGAAGAGAGTGTCGGCATTGTTGTCGAAGCCGGCGCCGCCGCCGCCGTCGGCGGGGAACTTCTCGGAGGGCTTCGTGTCGACGCCCAGAAGGTCGCGGATCGTGAGGTTGTACTCGGTGCGGCTGAGGCGGTGGATTAGGACGCGGCCCGGGTCGCGGGGCATCTTGTCGTAGTCGATCGTGGCGAGCGCGCGCTCGAGGAAGGCGGTCAGCCGTTCGCGCTCCTCGGGTTTCGGCTGCGGCTTGCTGTCGGGGGGCATGTCCTTCTCCTTGATCTGGGAGAGGACCTTCTTGAGGGTCTTGGGGTAGCGCTGGAAGGCGGCGGCGTCCTTGAAGAGCGAGAGGTTGAGGTTGCCCTTGGGCTTTTCGGCGCCGTGGCACTTGAAGCAGTAGGTCTCAAGGAGAACTGCGGGGGCCGCTTGCGACGGCTCCGGGTCCTGCGTGCGGGCGAGGAACGGGCTTGTCCCGATCCCATGTCGCCTCGACGTGAGGTTCACACCCAAGATGGACGCGCCGATCTCCGGGATGATGTCGACGGCGCCAAAGCCCGGCTGGAGCTCTCCGGGGGCCTGCAGAAGGACGCAGAAGAGGGCGGCCAGCATCGGTTCCTTCCTTACTCCATCTTCACCCGCTCCCGGTCGGCACTACACCCTACGGTTCCGGGGGTCGCCGAGTCGAGTTATTCAAGTACTAGTTCTTTCTGAAGTACCTGTAGTATTAGGGTATAGTTCAGGCTGCGGGTATAATCGGCGGGACAGGGAAGGACTGCATGATCAACGTTGGCATCGTCGGTATCGGGTTCATGGGCTGGACCCACTGGCAGGCCTACCGCGCGGTCGCGGGGATTCGGGTGGCCGCCCTCTGCACGCGGGAGCGGCAGCGTCTGGAGGGCGACTGGCGCGAGATCCGGGGGAACTTCGGCCCTCCGGGGGAGCAGGTGGACGTGACGGGGCTTGGAAAGTACGAGCGGATCGAACCGTTGCTGGAGGACCCCTCGATCGACCTGATCGACGTATGCCTGCCGCCCCACCTGCACGCCGAGGTCGCGATCCAGGCCCTCTCCGCCGGAAAGCACGTGTTCTGCGAGAAGCCGATGGCCCTGACGGCCGCGGAGTGCGGTCGGATGCTCGAGGCCGCCCGCCGCTCGGGCCGGCATCTCTTCGTGGGGCACGTCCTGCCCTTCTTCCCCGAGTACGCCCACGCGCGGCAGCTCATCACCGAGGGCCGGCACGGGAAGCTGCTGGGGGGCTCGTTCAGGAGGATCATCTCGGATCCCACCTGGCTGAAGGACTTCTACGATCCCGCGCGGGTCGGCGGGCCGCTGATCGACCTTCATGTCCACGACGCCCACCTCATCCGCCTGCTCTTCGGGATGCCCGCGGCGGTGTCCAGCCAGGGCCGCCTGCGGGGCCAGGTCGTCGAGTACGTCCAGACGGCGTTCCACTATCCCGCCTCGTCCCAGATCGTGAGCGCGGACGGCGGCGTGATCCGCCAGCAGGGGCGCACGTTCACGCACGGCTTCGAGATCCATCTCGAAAAGGCGACGCTGCAGTACGAGTTCGCCGTCTTCGAGGGGAAGCCCCGGCTGATCCAGCCGCTCACGATCTGCGACGGCGAAGGCCGGGTCCTCCAGCCCGCGCTCGGGGACGGTGACCCCATCCGCGCCTTCGAGGGCGAGATCGCCGAGATCGTGCACTCGCTGGACTCCGGCCGGCCCTCGCCCCTGCTGTCCGGGGAGCTCGCCCGCGACGCGATCCTGATCTGCCAGAAGGAGACGGAATCGGTGCTCAGCGGTCGCCCAAGCCAATTACAGGATCCCGCCGCCCCATGACTCCGCGCGAACCGGAAGCCCCGGCCTACAAGGACATCACGCTGCGGCAGCTTCGGAGCTTCTGCGAGACCGCGCGGCTGGGAAGCCTGACGGCGGCGGCGCGCGCGCTGGACCTGGCCCACCCCACGGTGTGGAAGCAGGTGCACGCGCTCGAGGAGCACTTCCGGGTGCGCCTTGTCGTGCCCCACGCGAGGGGCTGCCGCCTCACCGACGAGGGCCGCGTGCTCGCCGAGCTCGCCAGCCCGCTCGTCACCGACATCGACCGCCTCCGCCAGCAGTTCGGCACCGAGCGGACGCGCCTCGGGAACAAGCTGGGCGTGGCCTCCTCCTCGCGCATCCTCATCGAGGCGCTGCCCGACGTGGTGGCCGACTTCTCGCGCTCCCGCCCCGACGTCCAGCTCGCGCTCCGCCAGATGGAGGACCCTCGCGTGGCCGACGCGGTCGAATCGGGCGAGGCCGACCTCGGCCTGACCGCCAGCCCCCTCGCCCCCGAGACGCGGCCGATGCTCGCGTGCAAGCTCTGCTGCCACGTGCAGGTGACCCTGATCGCCCCGCCGGGCCATCCGATCACCCAGCGGCGGATCCTCGGCCCCTCGGACGTGGGCCGCTGGCCACTCGTGAACTCGCGCGAGAGCTTCCGAGACCCGGCGATCAACGCGCAGCTGGAGCGCTACGACGTCTTCCGCGGCCAGCCGCGCCGGGTGGAGGCGTTCGCCGGGGACACGATCAAGGAGTACGTGCGGCAGGGGTACGGCCTGGGGCTGATCACCCTGTGGCGTTCCCCTAAAAGGCTCTCCGGGCTCTGGCAGCGCCCGATGGGCCGCTGGTTCGGCCGGGTGTCGATCTACGTGATCACGAAGAAACGCCTCAAGCGCGAGGGGTTGGTCCGCGCCTTCATGGACGGCTTCCGCCGCCGCCACGCTCCCTGAGCCCGGAAGGCCTTTCTAAATCCCCCCGAGCGGGACGCGGCGATCCACCTCGAACGCGGCCTCCCCTTCGCGGGCGAGGAGGGCGACCTCGCTGATTGTCCAGCGGAGCGGCGACCATCCCGCGCGCGCCTCCCCCAGGCGCGCTTCGAGATCGACCGGCAGGCGCGCCTGGCCGACGCTCAGGTGCGGCGTGAACGCCGAATCGTAGCGCGACACGTCGTCGCAGTCGGGGAACGCGCGCTGGACCGCCGACTGGAGCCGGACGAATCCTTCCGCCGGCTCGGGATGCAGCCACAGCGTGTGGCTCTCAGGCCCGTGCGAAAAGGTGCGGAATTCGGAGAGCCCGACCTCGAAGCTCGCGATTCCGGCGCAGGCCTCCCGCACCGACGCCTCCACCCCGCCGAACTCCGCGCGCGGGCGGAACGGATAGAGCAGCGTGACGTGCGGCATCCAGCGGCGGAAGTGCCGGTCGAAGCGCAGGCGGATCCGCTGGATCGACTCCCACGCCTCCTCGGGCGGGATCGCGACCAGGGCCGTGTGGAAGGTCTTCATCCCCGCTAGTGTACCCTGCAATCCCCGCTCCCCCGCACTCTCTTCGCCTTCATCTCGGCTTCGTGAACGACTCGAACTCGGCGCGGAGCGACGGATCGGCGTTGACCCGCATCACCGCCCGCAGGCGGTAGCTCTCCGCCTCGCCCCTGAGGCCCCTGGCTTCCAGGATCCGTGACAGATGGTACGCGGCGCCGGCTTCGACGCGCGCCGGCGGCGCGAGCGCCAGCGTCTGCCGAAGCATCACTTCGGCCCGATCGTTCCGCCCCAGCGCGACGCACGCCGTGGCAAGCGGGTAGACCACCTCGAGCCGCCCGCCCGAGCCGGTATCCACCTTCAGAATCGACTCCAGCAGCTCCGCGCCCTGACGGTATCCCTCCGGAGTCTTCATCGACAAATACCAGACAGCCAGATGCCTCCGCGCCCGGACGAGGGCGAAGAGCAGCCGGCGCTCGTACGCCTCGGGCTCGACCGCGATCCCCGCCAAAGTGAACTCGACCCGCTGCCCGCGCGCACGGCGCATCCTCGCGGCCACGGTCTCCGGCTCGATCGGGAAGCTCCAGTACCGCGGATCGATCGTCGTCTCTCCCGCGCGGACGACCTTCATGAGCGTCCCCGCCGCGACGAGCGGGACGCTCGCGGGAGGATTCTCGAAGAACGTCCCGTGGCTCCAGACCGTCCCCGCCGCCGGGAGCCGCGAGCCGTTCACGATCTTCACGTCCGGCCGTTCCCCCTTCACGACCTGGAGATACGACGCGATCGCCAGCGCGTCGTCCGACGCCACCACGAGCGTCGCGTCGCGGTCGAGATTCGCGAGATGGACCTTCCCGAACGCCGCCGGGAGTTCGTTGCCCCGCTCGTTCAGGTCCCGGACGTTCGCCGCCGCCGCCCACGCGACGCCCGCAACCGCCACCCCTGCCCTCGCCGCCCGCGGGAGCCGAACGAGCGCCGCCGCTCCCGCGAGGAGCAGCGCCATCCACGCCGGCACCAGCCAGAAGTCGAGCTGGCCTTCGATCTTGAACAGCGCGGCGACGATCGCGATCGGCAGGATCCACGCGGCGATCCCGAGGAGGAGCCGGCGGTTGACGATCGCCAGGCGGACGAGACCCGCGAGCGCGACGAGCGTTCCGACCCCCAGCAGTTCCTCCCAGGTGAGGCGCCCCAGGCTCTCCCATCGCGTCGGGGCGAACCCGAAGACATCCGGCACGTCGGTGTACCGCCCGCCGCGCAGGTACCGGAAGAGGCCCCTTGAGAGGTCGTTGAAACGCGTGGAGAGGAGCGGGAGGAGGAGCGACGGTCCCAGCGCGCATGCGGCGGCAAGCCCCGTGCGGGCCGCCACGCCCTTCCAACCGAGAGCCCGCGCGTGGAACCCGACGAAGAGTGCCAGCGCGAGCCCCGCGTCGGCCGCGGACGGATGCGCCGCCCACGCGAGCCCGATCAGCGCGGCGACGATCGTGAAGTCCCGCTTCGCGCGCGTCTCGTCGGCGCGGATCATCCTCCAGAGAAGCAGGGCGACGACCAGATAGTAAAGCGCGTAGCCCTTCGCCGCGATCCCCGATGCCCAGAAGGTGTAGCCCGACGCCGCGAGGCATCCGACCGCAATCCCCGCCCCGTCGGCCCTGGCGCCGGGATCCTCCGCGGTGACCTGGAAGATCGGTCCCCGGCTCCGGAGAAGATCGCGGCCCGCCACGGCGAGGGAGCCCGCCGCGCCTGCCGCGCAAAACGACGAGAAGAGATGCACCGCAAGCGTGAAGTCGAGGAAGAAGAAGAGGAAGGTCCAGGCCTTGCAGAGGAGGAGGTAGAGGACGAAGCCCGGAGGGTGGAGGAGGCCCATCTCCTTCACCGCGCAGAGGAAGAACCCCGAATCCTGCCACCCGACCGAGGTGCCGACCGTCGAGAGCGAGAGGGCTAGCGACAGCGCGAAGGGGATCCCCGGGACGATCAGGGCGCGCCAGGTCATGATCCCTCCCCGAGGCTGCAGGGTACCCGCGCGGAGGGCTCCCCGTCTACTCCCCGAGGAACCTCCACCGGGTCGCATAGTCGCGCGGCAGCTTCTCGCCGGTCAGGCTCGCGCGCATCATCTCGATCGGGATCATGTTCTCCTTGAGGACCGCGTCGTGGAACGCCCGCGCGGTCATCTTCCCCGACGGCACAAGCTCCTGGTACAGCGCGCGGATCTGGAAACCTCCCAGCAGGTAGGCGGCCTGGTAGAGCGGCGGGTAGTCGCCCCCGATGTAGCGCCGGACCTCGGCCGTCGCGCCGTCCCGCTCGTGGCCCACGCGGTCGACGAGGAAGTCGGTCATCTCGACGGGCGTCATCTTGCCCAGGTGGAACCTGAGCGACACGATGATCCGCGCCGCCCGGTGCATCCGCCAGAAGAGCATCCCCACCTTATCGCCAGGCGAGCGCGCGAAGCCGAGGTCCCAGAGGAGCAGCTCCCAGTAGAGCGCCCACCCCTCGACCAGGAAGGGCGTCCGGAAGAGACGACGGTGCGTGCGGTGGCGCGCCGCCATGAAGCCCTGCAGGTGGTGGCCCGGGATCAGCTCGTGGTGGACCGTCGCCCAGCAGAAGTGGACGTTGTTCCCGCGCAGGCTCATCAGCTTCTGCTCGTGGTCCATGTCGTGCGTCGGGAACGAGACGCTCACCACTTCGCCGCCCGTGAAGTACGGCGTGACCTTCTGCCGCTCGGGCGGCATCATCTCCATCCGCCAGATTTCCTTCGCGAGCTCGGGGATCGTCACCAGGTCGCGCTCTTCCAGGAACTTCACCGCCGCCTGCGCGTAGTCGCGGACCAGGTCGGGCTGCTTCCCCGGCGGGACGTGCTCGCCCTTCACCTTCTCGAGCGCCTTCTTCACGTCGTCGCCGCACCCCAGTTCGCGCGATGCCTCGCGAAGCCGCTCCTCGCACCACGCGAACTCCTTCTCCGCGCGGACGATCAGCTCCTCCGGCGTGTAGGCGATCATCTCGTCGGCCAGCTCGCCCAGGAGCGCCTCGCGGCCGATCGGGTCGCCGACCAGCCCCGCGGCGCCCGGCTCGTTCTCCTTCGCGATCTTGTCCCGCAGGTGCGCCCCGTAGCCCTCGAGCTCCTTCTCCGCCTTTTCGTAGGGCTTCTGCGCCCACCAGGTGAACTCGGGGTGGTAGCCCGCATAGAAGCGGTACCAGCCGCGGAGCGTCTCCCGGAGCGCGAAGACCCGCTGCGCGGCCCGCCGAGCCGCCACGCGGTCCGCCTTCTCCGCGCCCTTCCGCACCTCGGCGACCTCCTTCGCGAGCGCCGTCAGGCGATCGGCCGCCTTCGCGGGATCGATCGTCTCCATGCGCCGGCGCGCCTCCTCGAG
Organism: uncultured Planctomycetales bacterium; assembly: GCA_964604905.1. Lineage (GTDB taxonomy): Bacteria > Planctomycetota > MHYJ01 > MHYJ01 > JACPRB01 > JACQFK01. The sequence continues at coordinate 17,806 of CAZSCC010000606.1, read as the reverse complement.
CTGCGCGACCGTCTCTCGGAAGGGGACGAGCGCGGCGATCTCTCCGTCCTTCTTCGCCTCGAGCGCCAGGTGGCGCCTCTCGCGCGCCAGATGGGTGCGCAGGAGGACGTGATCGATCCGGCCCTCGACGTCGAGCGCGTCGAAGTCGACGCGACCCAGCTCCTTCAGGGAGTCCTCGTTGAAGCGACTCATCCGTTCCCCGCGGCGGGGCGACATCGGGACCCCGTGGACGCGGCGGAGGGCGTCGCGGTCGGTCTCGTATCGCTCGATGAGGAGCGGCATCGGGTTGCCGGAAGTTTCCTGCGCCGGCGCGGCGGCGGTCGTGACGATCGCCGAGCAGCCGGCCAGGAGCAGGAACGGAATCGGCCTCATCTCCACCTCCGAATCACCGTATCCCCGTCATCCCCTGATCCCCTCCACGAAGGGATCGCCGGGATCGAAGAGCAGCCGCCCCTGCCCCGTCACGTACGCCGACCCGCGGATCGAGGGGATGAGCTTCCCGTCCTTCACCGCGACCGACGCCTCGAAGACGCTCCCCACGATCGACTCCTGCCGCCAGACCTGCCCCTCCCTGAGCTTGCCGTCCTCAAAGAGGCAGGCGGCCTTCGCGCTCGTGCCGGTGCCGCAGGGCGACCGATCGTACGCCCCGCCGGGGCAGAGGACGAAGTTGCGGCTGTCGACCCCCTTCACGGGAGAGGGGGCGAAGAGCTCGATGTGGTCGATCTCCTTCCCGCCCTCGCCGGTCACGCCCGCCTTCTCGAGCGCCCGGCGGATCTTCCACGTGAGGTCGGTCAGTCGCTCGACGTTCTTCACGGTCAGATCCTGCCCGGGAGTGTCGACGAGGAAGAACCAGTTGCCTCCCCACGCGACATCGCCCTTCACCCGCGCGCCGTCGACCTCGACCTCGACCCCCTTCGCGTGGCGATAGCTCGGGACGTTGGCGAGGGTGACGACGGAGGGCCCGAGCAGCGTGGCCGTGACGACGCCCACCGACGTCTCGATCCGGTGCTCGCCCGGCTTGATCCTCCCGAGGTGGGCCAGGGTCACCATGAGGCCGATCGTCCCGTGGCCACACATCCCGATCGTGCCCACGTTGTTGAAGAAGATCACCCCCGCGCTGCACGAGCGATCCGCGGGCTCGCAGAGGAGGGCGCCCACCAGGACGTCCGAACCGCGCGGCTCGTTCACCACGGCGGAGCGGAAGGCGTCGTGGTCCCGGCGGAAGCGCTCGAGGCGCTCCGCGACCGGCCCCGACCCCAGGTCGGGCCCGCCCGCGACGACGACCCGGGTGGGCTCGCCGCCGGTGTGGGAGTCGACGATCTCAACGAGCGCGGGCTTGCGCGCGGCCATTCCGGCTTCCTTTCGGCAGGGCGGGACGCGTCTCGATCGCCCGCCGGATGATCTTGAGGATCTCCTTCCGCTCCGCGCCCTCGAGCGGCAGGCGCGGCGCGCGGGTGACCTCGCTCCCGGTGCCGGTCTCCGCCATCGCGATCTTGATGTACTGCACCAGCTTCGGGTGCGTGTCCAGGTGGAGCAGCGGCGTGTACCAGCGGTAGATCGGCAAGGCCTGATCATAGCACCCGCGCATCGCGAGATCCCAGAGAAGGAGGCTCTCCCCGGGGAACGCGTTGACGAGCCCCGAGATCCACCCCTGCGCACCGAGCACGACGCTCTCCAGGACGAGATCGTCCACACCGCCGAACAGCAGGTAGCGGTCGCCGAGCGCGTTGATCAGGTCCGTGAGGCGGCGCGGGTCGTCGCTCGATTCCTTGATCCCCACCAGCGTCTTCTCGCCGGCGAGTTCCTCGAACATCCCGGGGCTGAGATCGACCCCGTAGGAGGGCGGGTTGTTGTAGCAGAGGATCGGGAGGCCGCTCGCGCGGGCCACCGAGCGGAAGTGGGCCACCGTCTCCCGCGGGTCCGTCTTGTAGACCATGGCGGGGAGCACCATGAGGCCGTCGACTCCGATCTGCTCCGCGTCGCGGGCGAAGCGGCACGCCTGGGCCGTCGTGTTGTGGGCCACGCCCGTGAGGACCGGGACGCGGCCGTCCACGGCGTCGACGGCGGCGCGGAGGACGTCCAGCTTCTCCGCGTATTCGAGCGAATGGACCTCGCCCACCGTGCCGAGCACGACCAGGCCGTGCATGCCGGCGCGGACGAGCGCGTCGTAGTGCGCGGCCGACGCCTCGAGGTCGACCGCCTGGCCGCGCGTGAACGCGGTCGTCGCGGCCGGATAGACGCCCTTCCAGTCCACCTTCATCGATCGCCTCCTTCTTCCGGGGGAACCGCCTGCAGGAGCCCGCCCGTGCCGACGAGGGCTTCGACCTCCTCGAGCCCCAGCGGGGCGTGGCGCGTCACGATCTCGACCCCCTCCTCCGTCACGATCACCGTGTCCTCGACGCGGACGTAGAGCCGCTCCCCGCGGACCCAGAGCTGAGGGTCGACGGCGAAGCACATCCCCGGCTCGAGGGGCCGGTCTCGATAGTCGCCCACATCGTGGACGGCCATGCCGACGGGGTGCGAGAGGTGGCCGGAATACCGGAGCGTCTCGAGCGCGGCCTCCTTGAAGGACGGCTTCGACCACGAGGTCGCATCAATCACGCGCCTCATCTCGGCGCCCGTGTCCTCGAGGACCGCCGCGGCGAGCGCGCCGGGCTTCAGGCGCCCGAGAAGCTCCTGGTGCCAGCGGACCATGAAGGCGTAGAGCTCGCGCTGCGCGGGCGAGTATCGACCGTTCACCGGCCACATCCGGCCGATGTCGCTCGTGTAGTAGCCGACATCCGGGGCGTAGTCCATGAGCACGAGTTCGCCGTCCCGGAGCACGTCGTTGTTCCGGAACCAGTGGGCGTGCCAGACATGGTCGCCGGAGGGGAGGATCGCGGCGTACCCGGCTCCCCTCGAGCCGTTCACGCGGAAGTGGTAGTCGGCGAGCGCTTCTAGCCCGTACGCCCGGACGCCCGGGCGGGTCGAGCGCATGGCCTCGACCACGCCGAGCGCGGAGAGCCGGCCGGCCTTCCTGAGGAGCGCGATCTCCCGGGGGCTCTTGATGAGACGGAGTTCGTCTAGGAGTGGATTGAGATCGCGGACGGCGACCGACGGGGCCTCGCGGCGGACCGCGTCGATGAAGCGGCGCTCCCGCTCGGGCGCGGCGTCCCAGGGGTCGGCGGCGATCCGCTTTCCCGTGCGGAGCGCGACGTCGCGGGAGACGTTCCTCCCCTCGGCGGGCGCGTGGGGGACGTAGACCGCCCCCGACTCCCGGAGAAGCCCGGCGAGGTGGGCCGCGGGGCGGACGGCGTCGACCCCCGTAAGCCGGGCCACGAGAGCCTCCTCGTCCGGAGCGAGGTCGTCAGGCTCGCCCGGGTCCGAGAGGAGGAGCGTCGTCGTCCGCCGACGGCCGTCGATCCAGAGGAACGACTGGGGCACCTCGACGCCGCACAGGTAGTAGAAGTCGTTGTGCTGGCGGAACGCCTCGAACCCGCGCGCCGGCCCGGCTCCCTGCAGGAGCGCGCACGCCCCGTTGCCGATCCGGTCCAGGAGCTTCCTCCGCCGGGCCGCGAACTCCTCCGGCGGGAAACCCCGCTGGAAATACGGCGCCTCAAGTTGTTTTTGCATACAAGAGCACATTATCTGGGCCCTGCGTACAAAGTCAAGTACAATCGGGAGATCCCATGACGCTCGCCACGTACATCCGCGACGACCTCAAGGCCCGGATCCTGGGGGGGACGCTCACCGGGAAGGTGACGCTGCGCGACCTCTCGGAGGGCTACGGGGTGAGCCTCACGCCCGTGCGGGAGGCGGTCGAATCGCTGGTCCGGGAAAGGGTGCTCCACAAGGAGGAGAGCGGGCGGCTCGCGATCCCCGAGGCCCCGCCGCGCGCCGCGAGGCCCGGCGCCGCCGCGCCCGCGCGCCGCGACTGGCACCAGGAGATCGCGCGCGACATCCTCCGGCGCAGCCTGCGCGGGGAGGAGGAGTTCCTCCGGGAGGAGGCGACCGCCGAGGCGTACGGCGTGGGCCGGACGATCCTCCGCCACGTCTTCTCGCGCCTCGCGGGCGCGGGGATGCTCGAGCACGTCCCCCGCCGCGGCTGGCGGGTGCGCCCGTTCCGGGAGCAGGACATGGAGGCCTACCTCGACGTCCGCGAGCTGCTCGAGGTCCGAGCGCTCGACCTGGCCGCCCCGCGCCTCGTCCGGGAGGAGCTCGAGCGGATCCTCGAGAAGGACCTCCCCCGGCACGGTGCCGTGCAGGTGGACACGGAGCTCCATCCGTACCTCCTCGACCGGTGCGGCAACCGGTTCATCCAGGACTTCTTCCGGCGCCACGGCTCCTACTACACGACGCTGTTCTACTACGCGGCGCACGGCCCCGAGGCCGCGGCGGAGATGGCCCGCCAGCATCGCGCCATCCTCGAGCCCCTGATCGCCCGGAGGTGGGAGAAGGCCCGCGCCGCGCTCGCGCAGCACATCCGCGACCAGGCCCCCGCCCTCCGGAAGATGATGGCCCACCTGGCAAAGCTGCCCGTCGACCGCTGGCCCGCGATCGACGCCGCCCCCGTCCGCCTCTCCTGAGGCGCCGGCCCCATGATGGACGCAGGGGAGACGACGACTCCATGAGCGGGACGGCGGACATCCTTGTCCTGGGCGGCGGCGTGATCGGCGTCGCCTGCGCGCACGCCCTCGCCGCGCGCGGCCGGAAGGTCACGGTCCTCGACGCAGGCGAGATCGGCTCGGGCTGCTCCCACGGGAACGCGGGGCTCGCCGTTCCCAGCCACTCGATCCCCATGGCCCAGCCCGGCATGATCGCCAAGGGCATGAAGTGGATGTTCCACGCCGACAGCCCCTTCTACATCCGATTCCGCTGGGAGCGCGCGCTCTTCTCCTGGCTCTGGAAGTTCCGCGCCGCTTGCCGGGAGGACCGCATGCGCCGCGCGATCCCGCTCCTCCGCGACCTGAGCCTCGAGAGCGTCCGCCTCTACGACTCGCTCCGCGACATCCCCTGCCACTACGAGCGGAAGGGCCTCCTCCTCGCCTACCGCAGCCCCGAGGGCTTCGAGGAGGGCCGCGAGGAGGCCCATCTCCTCTCGGAATTCGGCCTCGCCTCGACGCCGATGGACGGCGCCGCCGCGCGGGCGCTCGTCCCTTCCCTCCGCGATGTCGTCCAAGGCGCGATCCACTTCCCCGACGACGCCCACTTCGATCCCGCGCTCTTCGTCCGCGGGCTCGCCGCGAAAGCGGAGGCCGCCGGGGCCGCCTTCCGCCCGAAGACCGAGGTCCTCGGCTTCGACGTCTCCGGCCGCCGGATCGCCGCCGTCCGGACCTCGGCCGGCGACTTCGCCGCCGACGAGATCGTGCTCGCCACCGGCTCCTGGACGCCCGGCGTCGCCCGAGACCTGGGACTCAGGATCCCGATCGAGCCCGCGAAGGGCTACAGCCTCACGATGGCCGCCCCCGCCGCGCCCCCGGCGATCCCGCTCATCCTCGCGGAGTCGAAGATCGCCGTGACGCCGATGGGGCCCCGACTCCGGCTGGCCGGGACGCTCGAGCTCGCCGGCCTCGACCTCTCGATCAACGAGCGGCGGGTCGACGCGATCCGCCGAGGCGCCCGCGAGTGGCTGGGCGGCCTCGACGGCCTCCCCGAGTTCGAGGTCTGGCGGGGCCTCCGTCCCTGCACCCCCGACGGGCTCCCGATCCTGGGGCGCCCCGCCGCCTACGACAACCTCATCCTCGCCACGGGCCACGCCATGATCGGGATGTCCCTCGGCCCGGTCACCGGGAAGATCGTCGCCGAGATCGCCTCCCGCGAGCGCCCCTCGATCGACGTCGCGGCCCTGGGCCCCGACCGGTTCTCATGAGCCGGCGCCACAAAAAGGCATGGACGGAGTATATATTTAAGACTATTAATTAAGTACCCTTATGGACTCGCGCGTCAATCCGGCCCTCCTCGGGCGCCTGAATGTCCGGCGCGTGCTCGAGGTCCTCCACCGGCACGGGCCCGCCTCGCGGGCCGACGTCACCCGCCGCGCGGGCGTGAGCGCCCCCACGGTCTCGAAGGCCGTCGACTCGCTCCTCCGGTCCGGGATGGTCGAGGAGGGCGAGGCCCCCGCCGCCTCCGTGGGCCGGCCCGCCCGGGTGATCCGGCTCGCCTCGAGCTCGGCCCGCGTCCTCGGCATCGTGCTCGACGCCCGCGCCTGCTCGGTCGTCTCCGCGGGCCTCGACGGACGGTTCGGCGAGGAGGACGTCCGCATCTTCCCCACGCCCGGCACCTACGGGCGCCTGATCGACATGGCTGCCCGGCGCGCCGCTGACCTCATGGCCGTCCGGGGCGCGACGACCCTCGGGCTCGGGGTCTCGATGCCGGGCCTCATCGACCGCCGGACCGGCGAGGGGGTCCTCTCCCCCAACCTCCACGCCACCGACGGCCGCGCGCCCGGGCGGGATCTCGCAGAGAAGCTGGGCGTCCCCTGCGTCGTCCGCCAGGAATCCCACGCGCTCTGCCTGGCCGAGTGGCTCTGGGGGGCCGCGCGCGGGCTCAACGACTTCGCCATGCTCGACGTTTCGACCGGCCTGGGCCTCGGCGTCATGAGCGGCGGACGCATCCTGGAAGGCGCCACCGGCTTCGCGGGCGAACTCGGTCACGTCACGATCGACCCGCGCGGCCGCCCCTGCGGCTGCGGCAACACCGGATGTCTCGAGACCGTCGCCACCGATTCCGCCCTCGCCCGCCTCGTCTCTGAGCGCCTCCGCCGCCCGGTCGACATCGACGAGGCCGTCCGCCTCTTCCGGTCGGGAAAGCTCCACGCGCAGGACGCGCTCCACAAGACCCTCGACCCCCTGGCCATCGCGGTCGCCGCCGTGCTCAACGTCTTCAACCCCGCGACCCTCCTCGTCCACGGGAAGCTCCTCGAGGCCCGAGAGAGGCTGTTCGAGCGCCTCCTCGAGCGCGTCCGCCGGCGCGCGCTGGGGCCCGCGTTCGCCCACTGCCGCATCGTTCAGGCCCGCGGCTCGAAGCGCCAGGGAGCGCTCGCGGGCATCGTCCACCACCTGATGGATTCCGTGGCCCCGCGCCTCGCGTGGCCCGCCCCCAACTGAGGTCGATATGAAGCTCCTCGCCGCCGCCCTGCTCCTCGCGCTCGCCCCCGCCGCCCAGCAGAAGGAGATCAAGGTCCTCTTCCTGGGCGACCGCGGCCACCACGCCCCCGCCGATCGGGCCAAGCAACTCTCGCCCGTACTCGCCGGCCGCGGGATCGCGGTCACCTACACCGAGGACGCGAACGACCTCAACCCCGGGAAGCTCGCCGGCTTCGACGCGCTCCTCGTCTACGCCAACATCGACGCCCTCCAGCCCGCCCAGGAGAAGGCGCTCCTCGACTTCGTGGAGGGCGGCAAGGGCTTCGTCCCCCTCCACTGCGCCTCCTTCTGCTTCCGCAATTCGGACAAGGTCGTGGCTCTCATCGGCGCGCAGTTCAAGAGCCACGGTACGGGGACCTTCCGCGCGAAGATCCTCCGGCCCGAGCACCCCGCCATGCGCGACGTCCCCGAGTTCGAGAGCTGGGACGAGACCTACGTCCACGCAAAGCACAACGAGGAGAACCGCACCGTGCTGGCGATGCGCGACGAGGAGCCCTGGACCTGGGTCCGCACCCACGGGAAGGGGCGCGTCTTCTACACCGCCTGGGGCCACGACGCGCGCACGTGGGGGAACGCCGGGTTCCAGAAGCAGGTCGAGCAGGGGATACGGTGGGCCGCCGGACGCGACCCCGCGGCGCAGGAGCGCCCGAAGGACCTTAAGCCCTTCGAATACAAGGAGGCGAACGTCCCCTTCTACAGCCCGCCGGGGAACAAGGGCTCGAAGGACTGGAACCGCATGCAACTCCCCCTCGACCCCGCCGAGTCGGCGAAACACGTCGTCGTCCCCCCGGGGTTCGAGGCGAAGCTCTTCGCAAGCGAGCCCGACATCGCGAAGGCGATCGCCATGGCCTTCGACGCCCGCGGGCGCCTCTGGCTCGCCGAAAGCGTCGACTATCCCAACGAGATGCAGCCCGAAGGCCAGGGCCGCGACCGGATCCGGATCTGCGAGGATGCCGACGGCGATGGCCGCGCGGACAAGTTCACGATCTTCGCCGACAAACTCTCCATCCCGACCAGCCTTGCGTTCGCGAACGGAGGCGTGATCGTCACCCAGGCGCCCCACACGATCTTCCTGCGCGACACGGACGGCGACGACCGGGCCGACGAGCGGCGCGTCCTCTTCAGCGGCTGGGGCACCGGAGACACCCACGCGGGCCCGAGCAACCTTCGCTGGGGCCCCGACGGATGGATCTGGGGCATGGTCGGCTACTCGGGCTTCCGCGGCAGCGTCGGCGGGAAGACCCACCAGTTCCAGATGGGCTTCTACCGCTTCCGCCCCGACGGCTCGGAGCTGGAGTTCCTCCGCTCGACTAACAACAACACGTGGGGCTGCGGGATCAGCGAGGAGGGCCTCGTCTTCGGCTCGACCGCCAACGGCAACCCGAGCGAGTACATGCCGATCCCGAACCGCTACTACGAGGCGGTCGCCGGTTGGTCCGCGGGACGCCTGGGCGGCATCGCCGGCAATCCCGAGTTCCACCCCGTCACCGAGCGCGTCCGCCAGGTGGACGCCCACGGCCGATTCACCGCGGCGGCCGGTCACGAGATCTACACCGCGCGGCTCTTCCCGAAGGAGTACTGGAACCGGACGGCCTTCGTCACCGAGCCCACCGGCCACCTCGCCGCGACCTTCGTCCTCGAACCCAAGGGAGCGGGCTTCTCCTCGACCGTCGGCTGGAACCTGCTCGCCAGCGACGACGAGTGGACGGCCCCCATCGCCGCCCAGGTCGGCCCCGACGGTGCCGTCTGGGTGATCGACTGGTACAACTATATCGTCCAGCACAACCCGACCCCCCGCGGGTTCACCAACGGCAAGGGGAACGCCTACCAGATCGACCTGCGCGACAAGACCCACGGCCGCATCTACCGCGTCTATCCCAAGGGGGCGAAGCTCCCCGCGCCCCTCCGGCTCGACACCGCTTCGCCCCAGGAGCTCGTTGCCACGCTGAAGAACGACAACATGTTCTGGCGCATGCACGCCCAGCGGCTCCTGGTCGAGCGCGGACAGAAGGACGGGGTCCCCGCGCTGGAAGCGCTCGCGCGCGATCCGGGCGTCGACGCCATCGGCCTCAATCCCGCCGCGATCCACGCGATCTGGACGCTCAAGGGGCTCGGAGCGGCGATCCCGGCCGAGGCGCTCGCCCATCCCTCGGCGGGCGTCCGCCGCGCCGCCGCGTCGGCCGGTCCCCTCAAGCTCCTCGACGATCCCGACGCACAGGTCCGGATGGCGGCGCTCCTCGCGCTCGCCGACGCGCCCGCCTCGATCGAGGCCGGGCAGGCGGTCTACGCGATGCTCCAGAAGCCCGAGAACGCAGGCGACCGCTGGATCCCCGACGCCGCGACCGCCGCCGCCGCGCGCCACGACGCGGGATTCCTGAAGGCCGTCCTCGCGAGCCTCAAGCCCGAGGGCGACGTCGGCGCGACGCGCAACCCATCCAACCTGCTCCCCAAGAATCCCGCCGGCTGGAGGAAGGTCACCTACTCCGGGACCGCCGCCCACGCCGTCGACGACGTCGTGAGAAAGGGCAAACAGAGCCTGAAGATCGCGTCGACCGAAGGCTCCGACGCGAGCTGGTCGGTCACGATCGACGTCCGTCCGCAGACCCGCTACCGGCTCTCCGGATGGGTGAAGACGAAGGACCTCGTCCCCGCGACCGGCAAGGGCGCGCTCTTCAACATCCACGAGCTCCAGGCCGAAGGCCTCCCGCACCCCGTCACCGGCACGTCCGACTGGAGGCGCCTCCAGATCGAGTTCTCCTCCGGCGCGCTCTCGCGCCTCACGGTGAACTGCCTCTTCGGCGGCTGGGGCCGCTCGAAGGGCGAGGCGTGGTGGGACGACGTCGAGCTCTCCGAGCTCTCGGGCCCAAGCCTCCCCGGCCGCATGGGAGAGCTCGTGAGCACGGTCACGCGCCACTACGCCCGCCGGGGGCCGGCCGATTCGGTCGTCGCGGTCCTCTCGAGCCTCAGGACGGCCGACGTGCGCCTCACGGGATTCGTGCTCGACGGCCTGGCCGACGGCTGGCCCAAGGGGACCGCTCCCAACTTCAGCGACGCGCAGGGGGCCGAGCTCGGCGCGGTGATGAAGGCTCTCCCGGTCGAGCAGCGCGACCGCCTCCTCGCGCTCGCCGACAAGTGGGGCCGTCGCGACCTCTTCGCGGCCGACGTCGCCGGCACGCTCGACGCGATCGCGGCGCGAGTGGCGGACGGCAAGCTCCCCGTCGAGGAACGGGCCGCCGCCGCGCGGCGCCTCCTCCGAATCGAGGACAGTCCCGCCGCCGTAGGGAAGATCACGGACCTCATCACCCCGCTCGCCCCGCCCGCCCTCGTGGTCGGGCTCCTCGACGCGCTCTCGGAGAGCCGTTCCCCCGTGACGGCGGCCCGGGTGCTTTCCAAGTGGTCGAACCTGACGCCCGCCACGCGCCGCGGAGGGATCGCGCTCCTCATGCGTCAGCCGGCGTGGACGAAGACGCTCCTCGAGACGATCGAGAAGGGGACGCTCGCCAAGACCGACCTCGCGGCCGAGCACTGGCAGCAGCTGAAACTCAACCCCGACCGGGAGATCGCCGCCCGCGCGGCGAAACTCGAGGCGAGCGGCCCGGGCGCGGTCTCGGCCGATCGCGAGGCGATGGTCCAGAAGCTCCTCCCGCTCGCCGACCGCAAGGGGGACCTCGCCAAGGGGAAAGCGGTCTTCACGACCCTCTGCGCCAAGTGCCACACGATGGACGGCCAGGGCGGCAAGGTCGGGCCCGAGCTGACCGGCGTGGGGGCGCGCTCACGGAAGGACATCCTGCTCGAGATCGTCGACCCCAACCGCAGCGTCGAGGCGAACTTCCGGATCTGGCAGGTGAAGACGGCGGACGGCCAGGTGCTGGCGGGCCGTCTCGACACCGAGACCGCGACGACGATCGAGCTCTACGACGTGGAGGGCAAGAGCCACGTCGTCCAGCGGAAGGACATCGAGCTCATGAAGGAGTCGGCGCTCTCGATCATGCCGGTGGGTCTGATCGACCTGCTGCCCGAGGATGACGTCGCGGGCCTGATCGAATTCCTCGCGAGCTCGCGGGAGGCACCGAAGAAGAAATGATCCGTCGCCTCTCCACGATCGTCCTGGCCCTGATGGGGTGTGCTGCTCCCTCGACCCCGCCTTCTCCCAAGACAGCGGCCGACGCGGTCCGCCCGTTCCGGATCCGCGTCGGCGAGTCCGTCCTGACGGACCTGAAAGACCGCCTCGCGAGGACCCGGTGGCCGGATCAGATCGAAGGGTCGGGCTGGGCCTACGGCGCCGACCTCACGTACGTCCGCGGGCTGGTCGAGTACTGGCGGACGTCGTTCGACTGGCGCCGGCAGGAGGAGCGGCTCAACCGGTTCCCTCAGTTCAAGACCACGATCGACGGGATCGATCTCCACTTCATCCACCAGCGGTCGCGCCATCCGGACGCGCTCCCTCTCGTGCTCACCCACGGGTGGCCCGGCTCGATCGCGGAATTCGCAAAGGTGATCGGCCCGCTCAGCGACCCCGAGGCGCACGGAGGGAAGGCGTCGGACGCGTTCCACGTGGTCTGCCCCTCGCTCCCCGGCTTCGCCTTCTCCGGGAAGCCCCGCGAACCCGGATGGACCACCGACCGCATGGCCGAGGTCGTCTCGAAGCTCATGGAGCGCCTCGGGTACGGACTCTACGGAGCCCAAGGGGGCGACTGGGGGGCCAACGTCACCGTCCGGCTCGGCCAGATCGATCCGGCGGTCGTCGGCACGCACATCAACTTCGTCACCGCCGGCTCGCCGCCGCCGGGGCCGAACCCGAATGAAGGGCTGACGGCGGAGGAGATCGACCGGATGGCCCGCCGCCGGCAGGAGCTCCGCGACCACTACGGCTACTCGGCGATCCAGGCCACCCGCCCGCTCACGCTCGGCTACGGCCTGAACGACTCGCCGGCCGGGCTGGCCGCCTGGATGGTCGACAAGTTATGGGCCTGGAGCGACCACGGGGACGACTTCGAAGCCTGCTTCACGAAGGACGAACTCCTCACCCACGTCATGCTCTACTGGGTCAACCAGGCGATGCCCTCGTCCACGCGCGTCTACTTCGAGTACCAGCATCCCCGGCCGGCGCCGCCGGCGGCGGGGACGCGGCCGCGCCGTTCTGGCCGCGCCGCTCCCATGGGCGTGGCGCTCTTCCCCAAGGAGATGAACGTCCCGCCGCGCAAGTGGGTCGAGCGCAACTACAACCTCGTTCACTGGACCGAGATGCCGAGGGGCGGCCATTTCGCGGCGATGGAGCAGCCCGCGCTGCTGGTGGAGGACGTCCGCCTCTTCTTCCGCCCGATCCGGTGAGGGTTCCTCTCTTACCAGCGCATCGTGATCCCGAAGTGGAACCCGAGGTCGGGGCTGTTCTCGAAGTTGATGATGTTCTCGATGAGCGACGCCTCGAACAGGATGCCGCCCGTCACCTCCCACTTGAAGCCGCCGCCCACCTCGTGGGAGGGCTTCGAGAAGTCACGGAGGTCGTCCACCGCCCCCGCCGTGATCACCCACTGGGCGATGATCGAGAAGCCCGGCAGCGCCCGCCATTCCACCGCGGCCTGGCCCGCCCACTGCCACGTCCGGAACTTGATCCCGTAGAAGTCGTCCCGGCCGTACCACATGGCCGCCGCCCCCGCGTAGACCTGGAACCAGGCGATCTCCTTGGAGACCGCGAACGAGGCCCCGAGGTCCGCGGGGGACGCCTCGTCCAGGTCGCCCTCGCTCAGCTGGGTGCGGAGCGTCAACCCCCAGGAGACCGCCGGGAGCGTGACGTTCCCGTAGGTCAGGACGTGCTGGAACGTGACGAGCGCCGCCTCGACGAACGGATTATCGGAGGTCCGGTCGAGGCGCACGGGCGGACCCGCGTCCGGGGCGTTCACGTCGAAGACGAAGTCGTTCCGCGAGTGGCGCTTGCGGTCGCCGAACGCCAGCCCGAACGTGTCGTGGAACCCGAGGATGAGGGCGTCCAGGCCGCCGCCGGTCCGCTGTCCGCTGGCAATCTCAAGCTCGACCCGCGCTTCGTCCGTCAAGGACCAGGTGAATGCGACGGTCGAAGCCACGACCTCGAAGTCGATGTCCCAGAGGTCTCCCAGCGTGTTGTTCTTCGCCCATCCCGACTCCAGCCGCGCCTCGAAGGTCCGGGCCGGCAGCGACGACGGAAAGCGCGGCGCCAGGTTCATCCGGCAGGTGGAGAAGACCGAGAGGGAAGTCTCGCGGAACGGTCCGTACCCGACATTGGCCTTGCGCCACCAGGTGCTCTCCTCGTTGATCGGGTTCCGGGGCGGGGGATCGTCCTCGGGCTCCTGCGCGGCGGCGGGGAGGGCGGCGGCGGCGATAAGGAGGGCGGGAAGTATCCACGCGACCCCGCGGCATCCTGTCATTTCTGGTGGCGACATCTTCGGCGATGGGCCCCGCCCGATCAAGCCTTACCGGTCACCTGATCTCCTTGCCCGGAGCCGCCCGCCGTCGCACAATCATCTCCGGCATGACCGACTCGATCGACGATACCCTGGGCGCCGACCACGAGCGCCTCGACCTCCTCCTCCGCCGTCTCCAGGAGTGGCCGAGCCGGGGAAACCTGGACGCCCTCGAGCGCGGCCTCGGACCCCACATGGTCTGGGAGGAGAAGGTCCTCTTCCCCGCCGTGCGCGCCCTGCTGAACGCCGCGCAGAAGAAGAGCCTCGAGTCGCTGGAGATCGACCACGGGCGCCTTCGCGAGACCCTCGCCTCGATCCGGGTCGCGCTCGAGGCGGTCGACCTCCCGCTCGCCCGGCAGCGGATCGAGCTCCTCTCGAACTATCTCGAGGGCCACAACGCCGACGAGGAGCGCGGCGTCTATGTGGAAGCGGACCGGCTCCTCGACTCCGCCCAGCGAACCCGGCTCCTCGACTCCTTCCGGACGGGACCGCCCTCATGAGGTCCCTGATGGAACTCATGGACGTGCACGGCGGCCTCCACGAGAAGTTCTCCGTTCACCGCGACCTCGTGGTGGGCCTCGAGTTCGGGAAGGCTCTCGCGGCGCTCGAAGGCTTCGAGCGCGATCTCCGCGCCCACATGGACGACGAGGAGCGCCACGTCCTTCCGCTCTACGAACAGCGCGTCGGCCCCGTGCCCGGAGGCGACCCGCAGTTCTTCTGGCTGGAGCACAAGAACCTGCTTCGCAACCTGGACGCGATCAAGGACGCCCTCCGCCCGCTCTGCGCCGACCCGAAGGCCGGCCGCCGCCAAGCCCACGAATTCCTCCAGAAGGAGACGCTCTTCCTCCAGATCCTGGAACATCACGAGCTCCGAGAGAAGAACATCCTCTACCCCCAGCTCGACGCCGCCGTCAGCGACGTCGAGCGCGAGGCGATCCTGACGAAGTGCGGAGTGATCCGATGACCCTGGCCCGGGTCGCGGGCGTCGCCCTCTTCGTCCTCGTGACAGCCCTTTCCCTCCGTACGCCGGACCCGACCTCCCGGAAGGCGGGGACGAACGCCGATCCGGCGGAGATCCTCGCGCTCAGGGGCGATTTCGAGCGCGGCCGCGGGCTCGTCTTCGAGTCGACGCTCCAGTGCCGCGCCTGCCACCGCTTCGGGACCGGCGAGGAGAAGCTGGGGCCGGACCTGGGGGAGATCGGGAAGAAGTACGACCGCGCGAAGCTGCTCGAGACGCTCCTCGACGCCTCGAAGGAGGTCGATCCGAAATACGCGACCCTCCTCGTCGAGACGACCTCCGGCGCGGTGCACAGCGGGATCCTCGTCGAAACGACGGCCGACCGGATCGTGCTCCAGGACCCGGAGAAGACGATCCCGATCCCGCTCGCGTCGGTCAAGCGGAGGGTGACGCAGCAGAAGTCGATCATGCCCGACTCGCTGCTCCAGGGACTGACCGCCCAGGAGTCGGCGGACCTCCTGGAATTCCTGTGGGGGCTGAAATAGACCGCGTTCCGGGGATACAATCTCCCCATGCGCCTCCTTATGGTCCTGCTCCTCCAAACGGGAACTTCGCAGGAGATTCCCGAACTCGTCCACCGGCTGACCTCCGACGCCCCGGAGGAGCGCGAGCAGGCGGTCCGGCGGCTCAAGGAGATCGGCGCCCCCGCCCGGGCGGCGCTGGAGCAGGCGCTCAAGCGGGGGGATGCGGACCTGATGGCGCGCGCCCGCGACCTGCTCGACCACCTCGCGCGCTCCGAGCGCGTGGGGGCGCTGCGCGGCTCGCCCGATCGGAGGGTGAGCGTCGAGCTCCGCGACGCGCCGCTCGCGGAGGCGCTCCGCGCGACGCTTCACCCGTTCGGCATGACGGAATCGACAGCGGAGAAATCTCTCGCCACCAAGAAACTCTCCCTCTCCCTCAAGGACGCGCCGTTCTGGGAGGCCGTCGAACGGCTTGAGGAAGCCGCCGGCGCCCGCCTGAACCTCGAATCCGGCCGATTGGAGCCGGGCGACGCGGTGCCCAGGGCCGGCTCCGGCCAGTTCCGCGTCACCCACACTTCCTGGGGAAGCCGTTCGAGCGGCGGAGGCCCCTCCAAGCCGGCCCTCTTCGTCCGCTCCTGGCTCCCTCCCGGGGCCTGGGCCTGTTCCGCCGCGGCCTCCGACGTCGAACTCACGAATGAATCGGGGAAGCCGATCGAATGCAGTTGGGTGCCGGGTCTGGACAGCGTTCGAAGGCCCGGCCTCCCCTCCGGCATCGGCGTGGGCCTCCTGACCGTCGATCGCGCCTCGCTGAAAGGGGTGAAGAGCGTGACCCTTCGCGCCACCCTGAGGCTGGGGGTCCCCCGGGATTTCGAGCGCGTGTCGATGGAGCGGATCCCCGGAAAGGTCGGGATCCTCGGAGGCGAGGTCACGCTCGACAAGCTGACGAGACGCGATCCGGACGGCTGGGACATCAGCCTCGGCGGCCGGGGCGGCGGGGAGCCCTTCACCGTCCTTCTGGGCGTCGAGGACGACGCCGGCGCCTGGCTCGGCGATCTCCACACGCTCGCGCTCCACCCGAACGGCTCGACGAGCGTCAGCACCTCCTCCTTCTCCCTGAGAAAGGGGACTCCGGTCCGCTGCGTCGTCCTCCGCGCGATCGGTGAGGACGGGATCGACGTCCCGTTCACCCTCACCTCGATCCCGGTCCCCGCTTACGCTGGGGGGGATTAGCGCCCCGCGCCGCTCTTCCGCCGGAACGCCGCCGGGGTCTCGCCCGTGAGGCTCCGGAAGAGCGAGCTCAGATAGGCCGGCTGGTGGAAGCCCAACTGGTCGCTGATCCGGCGGATCGGGAGGTCCGTCGACGCGAGCAGCGTCTTCACCCGCTCGATCCGGAGCCGCTGGATCTCCGCCTTCGGCGTCCGTCCCAGCAGCTTCCGGAACCGGTGCTCGAGGGCCCGGCGCGAGAGCGGCACCTCATCCAGGATCGACCGCACGTTGATCCCCTCCAGCGCGTGCCTCCTTATATAGTGAAGGGCCTTCGCCACGTAGGGGTCGCCGATCGCCAGGATGTCCGTCGAGTGGCGCGCCGCGACGCCGAGCGGCTGGATCCGCAGCGGCTCCCGCGGACCCTTCTTCCCCTTCATCAGGCGGTCGAGCAGTCCCGCCGCCTCGTAGCCCGCCCGCTCGGGATTGAACGAGACGCTGGACAGCGGCGGGTCGGAGAGCTCGCAGAGCTCCTGGTCGTCGTCGGCCCCGACCACCGCCACTTCCTCCGGCACCGCGAAGCCCCCCCGGCGGCACGCGTCCAGCGCACGGAGCCCGTGGATGTCGTTCGCCGCGACCAGCCCGAGGGGCTTGGGCAGGGACCCGATCCACAGGCGGAGCCGCTCCTGCTGCTCTTCCCAGCGCCGCCCCCCCGAGGCGTGGACCGCGACCGGTCCGAGCTCTTCCACCCCCCGCCGCCGCTCCTCCGACCAGTGCTCGCCCCGGACGCCGTAGAAGGCGAGGTGGCGGAAGCCACGGTCCCGCAGGTGCTGCGCCGCGAGCCGCCCCACCGCGGCGTTGTCGTTCACGATCATCGGGATCCCGGGCCGACCCGCGATCCGGTCAAAGAGCCCCACCGTCGGCAGACCCGTCCGCGCCAGGCGCGGGTCGTCGCTCCGGGTGATGATCCCGTCACCGGCCCACCGCCCGATCCAGTCGGGCAACGCCGCCCCCAGCTCGCGCTGCTCAAGGAAGATCGACCACGGGCCGTGCTCGCGCAGGTAGCTCGCGATGCCCCGGAGCACCCCGCGCCCGTAGGCGATCGAGGACTCGACGATGAGCGCGACGTGGGGTCGGGGGCGCATGTAAAAAGAGGGTGTTTTTATTCCTCGGGGTCAAAGTCTATAGGGCGGGCGTGACAAAAAGCGATAGTTATTTTCGCAAAAGAGTCTTCCCGGGGCCGCCGCCCGGGCGGTATCGTAGGGGCGCTTGAGAAACGAAAGGACCCCCATGGACCTCCGCCCCGCCGCGCTGCCCGCGAAGTCCGCCTCCCGGCGTGCCGCGTCGATCCGCGACCTCGCGGGCTGGGACCGCGCCTATCCGGCCTCGGCGATCTCGATCCATAGCGCCTGGCTCCTCGCCGGCCGGAACGGCTCCGATCGCAAGATCGCGATCGGCTATCCCGCCGGGAAGCGGCCCCGCTGGCTGCCCGCCCTACGCGGCGTCGAGAAGTCCTGGGACGGGGGGGCCGTCCTCCTGCTCGAGGGCGATCACGCGACCCTG
>CAZSCC010000605.1:0-4437 GCA_964604905.1 uncultured Planctomycetales bacterium | reverse complement strand
CCGGGCCCTGGCCGGCGAGCGGGCCTCCATCGTCGATTCGGGCCTCACGGTCGCCAAGGGCAGCGACTACCTCTGGATCGAAGGGCTGGAGCTCCTCGGCACGACCCCCGTCGAGAAGCGCGTCACCGGCCAGACCGGCTCCTGGCCCGGCGACCTGCCCGGCAGCAACGGCTTGACGATCCACGGGGGCCGCGGCTGCAAGTTCATCAACCTCGTCATCCACGACAACCTCCTGGGCGGCGTAGGCTGGTGGGTCGGATCGACCGACAGCGAGATGCACGGCTGCCTCATCTACAACAACGGCTGGTGGGCCCCCGACCGCACCCACGGCCACTGCATCTACGCGCAGAACAAGGACGGCGTGAAGACGATCTCGAACTGCATCCTGACGGTCCCGGACTGGGGCGGCTCCTACTCGATGCACGCCTACGGATCCGGCAAGGCCTACGTCGACAACTTCGTCATCGAAGACAACATCGCCTACGAGCGCGGCCCGTTCCTGATCGGCGGCGGCCGCCCCAGCCGCAACATCGTGGTCCGCCGGAACTACCTCCACCGCGTCGGCATGCAGGTCGGGTACACCGCCCCCGAAAACGAGGACTGCGAGGTCCGCGACAACGTCATCACCGGCGGCGGGCTTTCCGTCAACAAGTACAAGAAGGCCGTGAAAGAAGGGAACGTGATCAACGGCGCCGAGGCGCGCGCGGTGCTGATCCCCAACGCGTACGACCCGGGCCGGGGCCACGTCGCGATCTACAATCCCGCGAAGGCGGCGGAAGCGACGCTCGACGTCTCGAAGGTCCTCAAGCCGGGCGACGCCTACCGGCTCCTCGACCCGAAGGACTTCTACGGGAAGCCGCTCCACGAGGGAACCTGCAAGGGAGCCTCGATCGCCGTCCCCATGACCGCCGACTTCGCCGCCTTCGTCCTGATGAGGAAATGAGATGAGACCGCTCTGCCTCGCCCTCCTTCTGGCCGGATGCGCCGTGCCGCAGGCCGGCACCCCCGAGCTGCTCGTCGGCATCGCCGAGACCGACCTCACGCCCTCGATGGCGTACGGGCTGAGCGGCTACTACCATGAACGCAAGAGCACCGAGGTGCGCGACCGTCTTCACGCGAAGGCGCTCGTCTTCCGTCAGGGCGGCGAGCGGGCGGCGCTCGTCGTCTGCGACCTCTGCAGCATCAGCCCCGAACTGACCGACGAGGTGCGGAAGCGGGCGGCGTCCAGGTCGGGGATCCCCGCGGAGCACATCATCCTCGCGGCGACCCACACCCACACCGGCCCGGCGTATGGGGGGGATCTCCGCCGCAGCCTTTCCGATCCGGCCGGCTATCCCGCGCAACTCGTCGAGGCGGTGACCGAGTCGATCCTGCGCGCGTCCGCGTCGGCGGTCCCGCTCCGCCTCAAGGTCGGCACCGCGACCCAGCAGACCCCCATCGCCTTCTGCCACCGCTTCGTCATGAAAGACGGCACCGTGCAGACCTGGGCCAATTACAAGAACCCGAACATCGTGCGCGAGGCAAACCCGATCGATCCGGAGGTGTCCGTCCTGCTCGTCTCCGACGCCGAACGCGCCCGGGCGGCGCTCGTCAACTTCGCGCTCCATCTCGACACTCTGGGAGGCACGAAGTGGAGCGCCGACTTCCCCCACGACATGGGGCTCGTGCTTCGGGCCGAGCTCGGCCCGAACCTCCTGCCGATCTTCGCCAACGGGTGCTGCGGCGACATCAACCACGTCGACCCGCGCGCCGAGAAGCGGAACCCGACGGAGATGATCGGGACCTCATTGGGGGAGACCGTGAAGAGGGCGCTGCCCGGGATGCGCGCCGTCGCGCCTCGGCTGGGCGTCCGTCGGGCCGTGGTCCGCGCGCCCCTCCAGGAGTGGGGCGAGGAGCACCTCTCGTGGGCGCGGGCCTTCGTCGAGAAGGAGAAGGCCGGCCAGAAGTTCCCCTTCCTCGATCAGGTGAAGGCCCACAAGCTCCTCAAGGTGGAGCGCCTCCGCAAGCGCGCGCCGGAGCTGGCCCTCGAAGTGCACGCGATCCGCCTGGGCCCCGACGCGGCGATCGTGACCCTCCCGGGCGAAGTCTTCGTCGAGCTCGGGCTCGCGATCAAGAAGGCGTCGCCGTTCAAGACGACGTTCGTCCTCGAACTGGCCAACACCGACGAGACAAGCTACATCCCGAAGAGCGAGGCCTACGCGCTGGGCGGTTACGAGGTCGTCAACTCCACACTCGCCGCGGGCGGCGGAGAGCGGCTGGTCGAAGCGGCCATCCGGCTGCTGGAGGAACTCCGATGACGTTCAGCCGGAGGGATCTGCTCAAGGGTGCCGCGGCGGCCGCGCTGGCCGGCTGCGCGGCGCCCTCGGACCGCGGCGGCGTCCGGGCGGAGAACGAGAAGCCGGGCACGACCGACTGGATGCTCTCGAAGAACCGGGCGACGAAATGCCGTTCGCCGTGGATCGAGGGGTACTGCTCGCGGACCAGCGTCCGGGCGGGCGAGTCGATCGAGATCAAGGTCAGCACCAACCCGCCCTCGCCGTTCGTAATCGATCTCTACCGGATGGGCTACTACGGCGGCCGGGGCGGCCGCTTTGTGGGACAGCTCGGGCCGTTCAAGGGCTCGATCCAGGACGATCCCTCCGAAGGGGAGGAACGGGCCCGCGAGTGCCGGTGGGAGACGGCGACGAAGCTGGCGATCCCCGGTGACTGGCCGAGCGGGGTCTACCTGGGCAAGATGACCGCCGAGAAGGAAGGACTTCAGAGCTACATCATCTTCGTCGTGCGGGACGACCGGCCGTGCGACTTCCTGTTCCAGGTCAGCGACACGACGTGGGCCGCGTACAACCGCTGGCCCGATCTCTGGTCCCTCTACGACGACGGCACGCCGCCGAACAACTGGTACGTCGGGCCCGGCGTGCGGGCCAGCTTCGACCGCCCTTATGGGAAGTACCGGCAGATCCTGGACGCGCCCCTCTCGCAGGGCTCGGGTGAGTTCCTCCTGTGGGAATTCCCGCTGGCCTTCTGGATGGAGCGCGAAGGCTACGACGTCTCCTACATTTCCAACCTGGACACGCACGCCGATCCCGCCCGGCTCCTTCGCGCGAAATCGTTTCTCTCGGTGGCCCACGACGAGTACTGGTCGCTCGACATGTACCGGAACGCGAAGGCCGCAATCGATGCGGGCGTCCACGCGGCCTTCTTCAGCGGGAATGCCGTGGACGGCGTGATCGAAGTCCGGCCCAGCGCCGCCGGCGTTCCGAATCGCACGATCGGCCGGATCGGCCAGTTCGGCTTCGACGACCCGAGGGTCAAGCGGCTCCAGGCGAAGTGGAAGCAGCACGGGCCCGATCCGGCGCTCCTGATGGGCGTCCGGACCACTATCCCGGCCAACGGCGGCGCCGACTGGACCTGCGTCAACGAGAAGCACTGGCTCTTCGAGGGCACCGGGCTCCGGAACGGCGAGTCGATCAAGGGCCTCGTCGGGTGGGAGCACCACGGACTGCCCGCCGATATCGCCGGCCTCGAGGTGCTCGCCCGAGGGCCGGTCTTCAGCGGCGGCAGGCCCCAGAAGGTGGACTACGCGTCGACCGTCTTCGCCCGGCCGAAGGGCGGCACAGTCTTCAACGCGGCGACGATCTGGTGGTCGGACGGACTCGCCGAGCCTCCTGGCTATCTGCGCCCCACCTCTCACGGCAACACCCCCCCGGGCCCCGACGCCCGCGTCCAGAGGATCACCCAGAATCTCTTCAGGAGGTTTCTCGCATGAATGCGCTGCTCTCCATCGCGCTCTTCCTCGCACAGAGTGACCTGAAGGCCGGGTTCGGAGCGGCCGACATCACGCCCGAGGTCGGGGCCTCCATCCCCGGTGGCTTCCGCCCCAACCCGAGCAAGGGCACCCGCGACCCGCTCTACGCCGTCGCCTGCGTCGTCACGGACGGGACGACGCCGGTGGCGCTCGTGGGAGTGGACTCGCTCTTCATCGGAAAGCATACGGTGCGCCTCGCGCGCGAGCGGATTGCGAAGAACACGAAGATCCCGGTCGCGAACGTGCTCGTGGGAGCGAGCCACACCCATTCGGGCGGGCCGATCCTCAGCTGCCTCGGCAACGAGGGCGATCCCGCTTACGAGGAGAAGGTCGCGAACCAGATCGCCCAGGCCGTGGAGAACGCGTGGGCCGCCCTCCAGCCCGCCGAGATCGGCATCGGCACCGGCAAAGAGGACACCATCTCGTTCAACCGCCGCTTCCTCATGAAGGACGGCAAGGAGATCACCCACCCCGGGAGGCCGGGGACGAAGTACCACGACCAGATCGTCCGGCCCGCCGGACCGATCGACCCGGACGTGGGCGTGCTCGCCGCACGCAAGCCCGGCGGTGCCGTCTTCGGCGTCGTGGTGAATTTCACCTGCCACTGCACGGTCGTCGGCGGGAACACGTTC
>CAZSCC010000604.1:0-5084 GCA_964604905.1 uncultured Planctomycetales bacterium | reverse complement strand
CCCGCGGGCGTCGCCTCGACGAGGGAGAGCGTCTGGTACGACCGGACGAAAAGGAGCCCGTCGGCCTCGGTGAGCGAGATCCCGCTCCGGAAGCCCGGCTCGGACCACCTCAGCTTCCCGGTCGCGGCCTCGAGGCAGACGAGGGAGACCTTCGAGTCGCTCGCCGCCTCCGCGCTGGCCCCCTGGATCTGTCCGGCGAAGCCGTAGAGGAAGCCGTCGCGCGGGCGGAACTGGTGGATGGCGGTGAACATGTCGAGGTCTTTCTTCCAAGCCATCGCCGAGGGCCGGTCGGGATGCGCGCGGTCGAGCGAGACCGCGTGGGTCACGTCGAGGTCGGGGACGTTGACGATCATCCGGTCGAGGACGAGCGGCGTCGGGATCGTGGTCCCGCGGCCGTCGCGGCGGATGCACTCGAAGCGCCAGACGGGCTTGCCGTCGTCGACGGCGAGGGCGATGAGCGAGCAGTTCCCGGTGAAGACGGCGCAGGTCCGGCCGCCGATCCGCGCGATCGCGGGCGACTGGCCCTCGCCCATCCGGGCCGTCTCGAGGTGGGGTTCGGTGAAGGTCCAGAGCACCGCGCCGGTGGCGGGGTCGAGCGCGCGGCAGAGGACGACGTGGGCCTTGTCGGGATCGCCGACGCGGGTGCTCCCGTCGCCGTAGTAGAGGATCAGCTTCCCGTCGGCGAGGATGGGCGAGCAGGAATAGCCCTTCTCGCCCGAGGGGGTCCACTCGTCCCAGAGGTTCTTCTTCCAGACCACCTGCCCGGTGCGGCGGTCGAGCGCGTGGAGGTGGCCGAGGGCGCCGAGCGCGTAGACGCGCTTCTCGTCGACCGCGGGGGTCGAGCGGAACCCGCCGGGGCCCCAGCCGATGTTCCGTTCCCAGTAGGGGCCGACGGGATAGGTGAACGTCCACTTCTCCTTGCCGTCCGCCGCGCCGAGGCAGGCGACGGTCTCGGCGGTGCCGCGGATCTCCTCGGTCCACGCGACGATCACGTCGTCGCCGGCGACGGACGGGGAGCTCCAGCCCATCTTGATCTTAGTCCGCCAGAGGACGGGCGGGCCCTCGGCGGGCCATTCCCGGCGGAGGATGCGCTCGGGCGAGGTCCCGTCGCCGCGCGGTCCCTGGAATTGGGCCCAGTCGTCTCCGAAGGCGGTCGAGGCCGCGAGGGCGGCGGCCAGCGCGGCGAGGGGAAGGCGTCTCATAGGGTCTCTCCTCGGGTCCACTTCTAATGAGGTTCCCGCCGGAGCCGCTTTCGGACGCAAGGCCCGGCGATCTCAGCGGTGCATTCTGTTAAGCTCTATCAGGATTATCCGCGGTTGCTTCCGGAATAATCGCCCGCTTCGCGGGGTCAGAACTGTAGGGGTCGCATAAGGGAATTCCTGGAGGATGGGTCTATGAAGACGATCGCGCGGCGTGACGTGCTCCGCTGGGGACTGACGGGCCTGGGCGCCGCCGCCGGAGGCCGCCGCCTGTGGGCGCAGGAGGCGAAGCCCGGGGCTCTCGCCGAGGAGCTCGTCCGGACGCCTTCGCAGATGGAAGGGCCGTTCTATCCCGTGAAGCTCCCGCTCGACACGGACAACGACCTCCTCATCGTCAACGACGCTCTCACCGCGGCCGTCGGCGAGATCACCCACCTGAGCGGTCGGATCCTGGATTCCAAGGGCGATCCGATCCGCAACGCGCTGGTCGAGATCTGGCAGGTGGACAACGCGGGCGCCTATCTGCACGAGGGGACGAGCAACCGGGAGAAGCGGGACAAGAACTACCAGGGATTCGGCCGGTTCCTGACCGGATCCACGGGGGAGTACTATTTCCGGACGATCAAGCCGGTGCCCTATCCGGGCCGGACGCCCCACATCCACTTCGCCCTGAAGCTGAAGGGGCGCGAGAAGTGGACCACGCAGTGCTACGTGAAGGGCCATCCGGGAAACGAGAAGGACGGGATCTACAAGAGCGTCAAGGACGAGAAGCAGCGCAGCGCGCTCACCGTCGACTTCGTCCCGATCAAGAGCTCGAAGATAGGCGAGCTGTCAGCCCGGTTCGACATCGTCCTCGGGTTCACTCCCGCGGGGGATTGACCGGGTCGCTTCGGACGCGGGGATCGCTACCTGTATCCGGGCGCGGCCGGGTCTTTCTTCATCGCCTCGATCAGCGCCGCGCGCCTCTCAATCCTTACGCTTCAGACCGTCAGGCCGCGGGACTTGAAGGCGTGGCCGGGGAAGACGTCGGAGGCGCGCGGGTTGCCGAGGGCCTTCTCGACGATCTCGGCCAGGACGTCCCGGTAGTCGATCGTCACCGCGAGGTCGCCCGGCCCCTCGAGGAGGCCCTCGCCCAGGCCCGGCCAGTCCGCGATGACGCGCCCGCCCCGGACCGGCCCGCCGAGCGCGAACATCACGCTCCCGCGTCCGTGGTCCGTGCCGAAGGTCGCGTTCTCGTACGAGCGGCGGCCGAACTCGGTCATGACCACGACCACCGTCCGCTCCATGCGCGTTCCCAGGTCCTTCGTGAACGCCGCGAGGCCGCTGGCGAGTTCCGCCGCCAGCCCCTCGAAGCCCGCCGCCTGCGCGTAATGGGTGTCCCAGCCCCCGAGGTCGACGCACGCCGCCTCGAGCCCCGCCTCCGCCTTGAGGAGCCGGCCCACCTCGCGGAGCGCGGAGCCGAAGCCGGTGTCCGGATAGCCCTCCGGCCGCGCCGCCGCCTTCGCGCGGTTGATCCGTTCGAGGAGCCGGAAGGTCGCCTGCCCGGCCCTGCCGGGGCCGGAGCCGTCCGCCAGGTAGAGCGCCTCGAGCGCGCCCGTGAAGGCGGGGGACGCCTCGGGCAGCGCGACCTGCTCGATCGACTCGAGGGCGCACGCGCCGGGCGCGCCGCGGAGCGACTCGGGGAGCGTCGGGCCGAGGGCGACCGCCGAGACCGCGCCGCGCGAGCCGGGCTTCGTGCGGAGGTGCCGGGCCAGCCAGCCGCCCGCCACGCCGCCCTCGGGCCGTCCCGCCCGCTCCATGAGATCCTGCGCCTCGAAGTGCGAACGCGTGTCGTCGTCCGACCCCGCCGCGTGGACGATCGCGAGCCGCCCGTCCTTGTAGAGGGCGTGGAGCGGCTCGAGGGCCGGGTGCAGGCCGAACCGCGCGTCGAGCGGCAGCGTCTTTTTGAGCGCGAGCGTCGGACGCAGCTTGTAGTAGTCCTTCTCGAACGTGGGGACGACGAGGTTCAGGCCGTCCGCGCCGCCGCGCAGGAAGACTGCCACCACCGCGGCGTCGGAGCCGCCGAAGAGAAGCGACCGCAGGAATCCGCGTCGTGTCGTCATCGTGTCAATTCACCCCAAAGCCACAGAGCGCACGAAGAAAGAACACCCAGGAATCTCTTTGTGTCCTTTATGGCTTTGGGGTGCATCTCTAGTACCACTGGAAAGCGGGACCGGCGAGGACCATCGCGAGCGACTCCTCCGGGCCGCCCGCCTGGGAGAGCGCCTCCCGCTCCCGTTCGTCGGGACGGCGGCCGACCAGGTGCGCGAAGTGCGCCTCGGGCCCGGCGAGCGGGAGCCCCGCCTTCGCGTCCTCGATCCTGCCCTTCGCCATCCCTAAGGCGAAGTTCCAGCGCCAGAGCATCGTGCCGTGCCAGGGTTCGGGCTCGTCCGGGTAGCCGTCGGGCGTGGGGTACTGGAAGGGAGACTGCCCCATGCGCTCGAGGTACTTCCGGACGTCGCGCTTCGCCTGCGTGGAGGCCGCCAGGCCGCGCAGGGCCGAGGCCACGAACCGGAAGGGCCGCTTGAACCGGGGCGCGGCGGAGTCGAGGCCCCGGAGCGTCTCGCGCACGGTCTCCCGGAGGTCGCCGCCGGTCTCGCTGAACTTCGTCGCGACGCGGCGGACGAGCTCGGGCGACGGGTCGTCGCGCACGAAGCGCCGGCAGAGCTTGGCCGCCACGTGAGCCGCCGTCGAGGGGTGTCGACAGACGAGATCGAGGACGCGCTCCAGGTCCTCCTTGCCTCCGCCCGCGGGAATCTTCGTCCCGAGCACGAGCTTCTCGCCGTCGTCGTGCCGCTCGGGGACAAAGACGACGGCGCCGCGGCCCCACTTCTCCTTCACGTCCCAGCCCGTAAGGGCGCGGGCGGTCTCCATCACGTCCTTCTGCGTGTACCCGCCGCGGACGCCCAGCGTGTGGAGCTCGAGGAGCTCGCGCGCGTAGTTCTCGTTCGGCCGTCCCTTGTGGTTCTGGCGGCCGTCGAGGTAGACGAGCATTGCGGGCGAGAGGGCCGAGGCGCGGACGAGGTCGCGGAACTTCCCGAGCGCGTGGAGACGGATGACGTCGCGGTCCTCGGCGGTCTTGAGCCACGCGCAGTCGCCTTTTCCCTGGAAGACGTTCAGGTGGTCGGTCCAGAAGTGGACGAGGACCTCGAAGAGCTGGCGGCGGCTGTGGACGGCGCGCAGCAAGGTGGCGCGCCCGAGCTCGTCCTCGAGCACCTCGCGGCGGAACTCGAAGAGGTTGCCCGCCGAAAGATGGAGCGACTCGAAGCGGCGGACGAGGAGGGTACAGGGCGCGTCGTCGATCTTCTCCGGGCGGAGCTGCCGGTCGATGTAGGCGTCCCGTCCCATCGCGCGGAGGCGGTCGAGGTCGCCGGGCGCGGGGCCGAAGCTGGTGCGCTGGAGGAGGAGGAAATCGGGGTCGGTCGCGGCGCCCTCGGGGCGGGCGAACTTCTCGGGGATTCCGCCGGCCAGCTTCCGGGAGACGGAGGTGTAGATCGAGTCGCAGCCGCCGAGCGTGGCGGCCGCGGCGCCCGCGACGAAAGTCCGGCGGGACAGGCTCACGCGAGGGCTTCCTCCTTGACCGCCTGGCGCGGCGCGGGCGCGGGGATCGGAGAGGGCGCGGGGGCGCGCTTGAAGACGGCCAGCGTCGCGGCGCCGGCGCCCAGGATGAGCGCGATCGGGAAGATGAGCATCCAGCCGAGGAAGGGGACGAGGAACGAGAGGGCGAGCGCGATCCCGCCCCGGAGTTGCGGCTTCCAGGCGGGGTCGCCCGGCGAGGCGAGCCGCGAGCCCACGTGGCGCGCGAGCGCCGAGACGCCGAGGAGCGACCACCCGAGCGCGAACGAA
>CAZSCC010000603.1:0-14964 GCA_964604905.1 uncultured Planctomycetales bacterium | reverse complement strand
CCTTCGCGAGCGCGGGGTCGTCGAAGTCCTTCGCCTTCCACGCGCCCTCCATGGGCTCGTTCTCGTTGGCGCCGCGGTAGCCCGCCACGCCGTTCTTGTCGCCGTTGAGCGGGGTGCAGGAGAGGAAGAGCTTCCGGTCCTTGAACTGCTCCTGCGTCTCGGCCAGGTTCTTCTCGTACTCGGGCGCGTAGGAGCGCTTCTCCAGCGCCTCCGGCCACGGCACGCCCTTGTCGAGCTTGAGCGCCACCAGGTCGACGTTCGTGTTGAGGAACGCGAAGAGCGCCGCCATCCCCTCGACCGACATGTCGTGGGGCATCGGGTCGACGCCCATGTAGAAGGGGCGGTTCTTCCGCTCCTGGGGGCCCGCGGCCAGGACGGCCAGGGCCAGCGCGATTACGGTTAAATGTTTCATCAACCGGAGTATACCGTATGCATCCGTCCTTGGTTTCAAGGAAGCTGGAAGCTCGAAGCCGGAAGCTTGGAGCCGGACGGAGCCCCGCCCCCTCTTCGGGCTTCGAGCTTGAAGCTTGGTTGTTAACCTTGATCGTCCCGGGTCCGTCTAAGGGTCGTGCTCATGGATCTTTCCCGCCTCACCGACGAGGAGCTGGCGCTCCGCGCGCGCCGCGAACCGCGCGAGGCGTTCGAGGTCCTCTTCGAGCGCTACCGCGGGCCGCTCCACAGCTTCCTCCTCCGGCAGGGGGCCGGCGACTCGCGCGTCGACGACCTCTTCCAGCTGGCGTTCCTGAAGGCCTTCCGCGCCATCCCGCAGTTCCGGGAGGAGGCGCGGTTCAAGACTTGGCTCTACGCGATCGCCGCCCACGTGCTGGCCGACGACCGCCGCGCGACCCAGCGGCGCGGGCCCTCTGCCGAGCTGAGCGAGGCGATGGCGGTCGTCCTGCCCGCCGGCGAGGCCGAGCGGACGGAGGAGCTCGACCGGGTGAAGGAGGCGCTGGGGCTGCTGGCGCCGAACCATCGGTTGCTCTTTACGCTCGTGCGGTTCCAGGGCCTCCCGATCGCGGAGGCCGCGGGAGTGGTGGGGATGACCCCGCAGGCCGCGAAGGTGACGCTGTTCCGGATCTCGAAGAAGCTCGGGGAGCGGCTCGCTCCCCTCAGGGAGAAGACCTAGATGAAGTGCGAACAGGCGGAACTGCTGATGGCGGAGCTCCTGGCCGGCGAGATCCGGCCGGAGGCGCGGGCCGCGCTCGAGGCGCATCTCGTGGAGTGCGCGGCGTGCCGCGGCGACTTCGCGGCCGCGCGCGCGGGGTTTCAGGTCGAGTGGGAGGAGACCGCTCCCTCCCGGCGCCTCGTGGAGCGGACGCTCGCGTCGTTCCGCGAGCCGCCGTCGATCCTCCGCTTCTTCCGCTGGGGGACCGCGGCCGCCGCGGCGCTGGCGATGGCGCTCCTGATCCTGGGCTCGGGCGGGAGCCCCGCCCCGCTCGCGGCGGCGAAGGCGGCGCCACGCCCGCGCTACCTCGCCATGGTGCAGGACGCGGTCGTCGGCTCGCTCGTCGCGAAGGACGAGCAGGGCCGCCCCGCGGGCGAGCTCGGCCTCCAGTCGCACGCCGTCTCGGTCGAGATCCTGGACGGGATCGCCAAGACAACGGTCGAGGAGAATTTCCGCAATCACACGGGCTTGCGCCTCGAGGGGACCTTCCGGTTTCCGCTGCCGCCCGACGCGTCGATCTCCCGCCTGGCGCTCGAGGTGAACGGCAAGATCGAGGAGGGGACCTGCCTCGAGCGCGAGCGGGCGCGCGAGGTCTTCGAGGGGATCGTGCGGCGCATGCAGGACCCGGCGCTCCTCGAGTGGATGCCCGGCGGCATGTTCCAGTGCCGCGTCTTCCCGATCGAGCCCCACGCGACGAAGCGGGTGATCGTGGCCTACACGCAGGCGCTCCCGTACTTCCGGGGCAAGACGACCTACGTCTATCCGCTGGCGAGCGAGAAGACGAAGGCCCATCCGCCCGAGGAGCTGCGCATCGACGTGGCCGTGCGTTACGGGAGCGAGCTCCGGCGGATCGAGTCGCCGTCCCACCGCATCGACGTCCAGCGTGCGGGGCCGAACGAGGCGCGGGCGACGTTCGCGGCCAGGAACCTGCGGCCCGAGAACGACTTCGTGCTCACGATGGAGACCGCCGACGAGGAGCTGCGCGCGGTATCCCATAAGGTCGACGGCGAGGACGGCTATTTCGCGCTATTCCTGACCCCGCGCGGCGCGCCCGAGCGCCGGCCGGGGCGCTACGCCTTCGTGCTGGACCTCTCGGCGTCGGTGACCGGCCCCGAGCTCGAGGTCGCCCGCCGGGTCGTGCGGGCGATGATGGAACGCCGGATCGACGGCGACCGCTTCGAGATCCTGGCCCACCACGTCGAGGTCGAGCGGAGCGGCGAGGTGGATCTGCGCGCGGCGAACGACTTCATGGACCGTCTGTCGCCGGTGGGCGGGAGCGATCTCCTGAAGGCGCTCCAGGCCGCGCCGGCGGACGCGGAGATCGTCTACCTGGGCGGCGGCACGCCCACTTATGGCGAGACCGATCCGGCGAAGATCCTGGAGGCGATGAAGGGCCGGCGGATTCGCACGGTCGGGATCGGCAGCAAGGTGAACTCGCTCCTGCTCGAGAAGCTGGGCGTGCACGTCCGGATCAGCCCGAACGACGGCGTGGACGCGCGCTGCGCCGAGCTCGCGGCGACGCTGGGGAGCCCGGTGCTCTCCGAGATTCGGGTCGAAGGCGGGGACGCGGTCTACGACGTGGTGGGCGTGCGGGACATCGTCCACGGCGAGCGCCTCGTGGTGACGGGCCGCTATCGCGGACCCGCGGCGAAGCTGGTCGTGACGGGTCGCGACTACAAGCGCGAGCTCGCGGTGACGTTCCCGGCGAAGGAGGAGGGGAACAACACCGTGCGGCGCCTTTGGGCGCAGCGGAAGATCGCGGACCTCCTGGCGCTGGGCGAGTCGAAGAAGGCCGAGGTGACGGAACTCGGCGTGAAGCATCAGATCATGACTCCCTACACCTCCTTCCTGGTCCTCGAGAACGAGCAGATGTGGAAGGACCACCAGCTCAAGCGGGAGGTGCAGAAGCAGGACAAGGTGCTGGGGGAGGGGGGCAAGGGGAGGTCAACCGACATCCCCAAGGAAGAGCCGTTGGACGGCAAGGTCGCGCAGCTGCTGCAGGAGGGCACGGACCTCCTCAAGCTGGGCAAGAATGCCGAGGCTGCCTCCAAGTTCGAAGAGGCCTTCCAGCTCAAGCCCTCGAGCGACCAGGTGTATGCCTACATCAAGCGCGCCGGCGAGCCGGTGATCGCGCGGATGATGAACGACCCCGATCGGAAGGTGCAGGACATCGGTCGCCGCGTCTACGAGCTGGCGAAGCCGGGCGAGCATCTTCGGGAGGGGAAGGCGGTCGTCGAGAAACACCTTGAAGACCTCAAGAACGTCGACGAGATCGGAGTCTGGAGGAATGCGTTCTGGCACCTCAAGAACATGGGCCCTCATGCGGTAAAGCAGCTCCTCCCTGCCCTGGGCGACCAGGTAAACGACCGCTATCGGGCAAGGGTTCAGCTCGTCCTGACGGAGATGGGCGTTGACGCCGCGCCAGCGGTGGCCGAGGCGCTGAAGTCGGGCGACCCGTTCGTCCGCCAGCAGGCGGCGATCGTTCTGGGGAACATCAAGGACGAGCGGACGCTCCCCGCGCTCGCGCGGCTCCGGGAAGATCCTGCCCAGCCGCCCGAGGTGAGGAAGTTCGTCGAGGAGGCGATCCGGAAGATCGACCGGCGGTCCTCGTCCTTGAAGATCGACGAGCCGGTCGGCCAGCTCCCGTCAACGCCGGAAGTGGCGAATCTCCTGGGTCGCGTCCGGTCGCTCGAGGCGGAGAACGCCCTCCAGGCGGCGCGCGTCGCCGATCTGCTGAAGTCGAGAGACCCGTCAACCACGCTGCCGACCAGGCAGGAAGCGGACCTGCAGGTCTTCGTCCGGCAGCTGGAGGTCCAGCTGGCGCAGATCCAGGAGCTGACCACCAAGGTCGAGGAGCATCGGTCAAAGCTGGCGAAGGTCCTGAATGAGAAATCGCTCGCGGTGGCCGAGGTCCAGTACGCGCGGCAGCAGGCCGAGAGGCTCTCACAGGACCTGGCCGAGCTCGAAGAGAAGCACGTCGGAATGGCCCGGGACAAGCACCACCTCGAGGAGAAAGTGAACCATTTGGGGAGTCCGGGAGTGCACCCGCTGGCCAAGTCGTTCCGGCAGACTATGGGAAAATCGACGGGCCTTGTGACGTCGGACCTGCGGATCGACAGCGGTTCGGGGGGCGAGTTTCCCGCCGAGTACACGGAACTGCTTCGGGAGTACTTCCGACCGCTGCCCGAAACCAGGAAGGACGGCGTGCCCGTTCTCGGCGACATCCCGGTCCTGGGCTCATTGTTCAGGGAACGTGGCCTGAACGTGGGGGATGACAGCGGACTCTACTATGCTCCCGTGGCCTTTAATAGCGTCGCGCACGGGCACTTCGAGCACGATATGGACCTCCACCAGCACCCCTTTGACATCAGGGAGATCGCCGGACGAGGTTACAGTGATGAGACTGTAGAGCACTATACGAGCTCGGTGAACGGGCTCTATCTGTCCTTCAAGCAACAGGATACGCTCAGACCTCCTCCGGGCCTCTTTACCCTCACGACCAACGTTGCGGCCCCGGGAGGGCCGATCACGGACCCGCTCCAGGTCGACACGACCACGAATTCCCTCGTGATCCGGACCTCACCCAGGATCTTCCCGGGCGTCCTCGAGGAAAGGGTCAACCACCTGAATCAGTTGGGTGTCCGGACCGACATCGCCCCCAAGAAGCCGCTGGAGGGAAAAGTCACCGCGGTGGCGAACGAGATCGGCCTCGTGGTGATCTCCATCGGGAAGGACGACGGTGCTCTCGAAGCCGATGAGTTCACGATCTACCGCGGCGGCGACTTCGTGGCGAAGATCCAGATCGACCGCGCGGACCGCCGGTGGTCGGCGGGGAAGGTCGTCCTCAAGAAGACCGACCCGCGGGTTGGCGACGACGCGTCGAACCACATCTTCGTGACCGCCGCCGGTGCAAGCGGCGAGTTGCTCCGCCTCACGATCGTCCCGGGAGATGGCGTGGGATTCTCGTCGACCCAGGTCGTGGAGGCGGACGCCACTTCCGTGACTTTGAAGGCGGCCGTGAATCCCGGGTTCCTCCTGGCGATCCGGCGGGCGGGGAAGTTCGTGGCCGTCGTCCAGGTGACCGACGTGGTCGAGGGGCGCGCGCGAGGCCGCGTCTGGCGCAGGATCGCGATCGACAGCATCCGCGCCGGCGACCAGGCTCAGGTCATCCAGGACATCGGCAGGTTCGTCGCTCAGCTGCCGGCCGAGGCGAAGGTCGACCTCGGGTCACGGCGGAGCCAGGTCGAAATACGCGTGAAGCTGGGGTATTAGCGTGAAACGACAGATCTTCGGCTGGGGCGTCGGGTTCGCGGCGACGGCCGCGATGGCGTCGACGCTCCTCGTGGCCTCGATCCGCAGCGCCCCGCCCGCCGAGGCGGTCGCGCGGCGCGATCCGTCCAAAGTCAGCGACGTCGAGCTCGAACTCATCCTCAACAAGATCCGCGAGGGCGACCTCAAGGCGATCCAGAAGGACATGGACGGGGCCCGGCGCGCGTGGCAGGACGCGCGCCGCATGGGCCGGGGGCTCTGGCCGATCCATGAAGGGCTGGCCGACAGCTACGCGCGCGTGCAGCTCCACGACGAGGCCCTCCGCGAGTACGCGATCGCCCTCCCCATGGTCCCCGAGAAGCTCGCCTTGGTGCAGGCGGGCCTCATCGCCAAGCGGGCGAACGTCCTCGCGGCGTCGGGGCGGCCCCTCGAGGCGATCCGCGCCTACCTCGAACTCAACCAGCCCGCCCAGACGGGCACCCGAATCCTCGAACTCGCCCTCAAGGCCGACCGCGCGCAGGCGGTCCAGGCGGTCTCCGACCACGCCGAGATCCACGACCCGCGCGTCTTCCTCATGCTCTCGGCGCTCCTCCAGCGCGTCGACCGTAAGGGGGAGGCCGCCGAGGCGCTCGCGAAGTTCTGCATCGCGGTCGCGCCGTGGGACGAGAAGCTGAACCTCCAGGCGATCGAGGGCCTCGTCCCGGCCGGAAAGATCGACCGCGCCGTCGAGCTCTGCCGCGCGTGGGCGAAGGCGACCCCGGGATCGTACTGGCCTTACGTCCATATGGGCGGGATCCTCGCGAAGGCGGAGCGGGAAAGAGAGGCGATCGTCGCCTACACGTCGATCGTCGACGTCAAGCCCGGCGACGCCGCGGCCCACGCGCTCCTGGGCGGGATCCTCAGAGGTCTCAACCGTCCCGACGACGCGATCGCCCAATACCTCGCGGCCAAGAGGGCGCGGCCGGAGGATCAGGGCCCTTATGGGATCCTGGTCGAGCTCTACCAGGCCAAGGGGGACGCCGCGCGGGCCGAGGAGATCCTGGCCGAAGGGGTCAAGCGGTTCGGCATGACGGGCGAGTTTCGGTCGCGGCTCGTAGCCTCGACCCAGGAGCGGATCGCGAAGCTCAAGGAGGCGGGGAAGCTCGACGAGGTCCGCGTCCTCCGGAAGAGGCTCGCCGAGCTGAACGTGCCCGAGGGCGGCCTCTTCGACCTGAAGATCGTCATGACCTGGGACGCGATGTCGGATGTCGATATGGACGTCATCGAGCCGGGAGGCGAACACGTCCAGCACGGCCACGCCCACTCGAAGTCGGGCGGCCACTATTACGTCGACAACACCCAGGGCCGCGGTCCGGAGACCTACACGCTCCCCACGTTTGCGCCGGGGACGTACCGGATCGGCGCGCACCTTCACGGGAACACGCGTTCGACGCTGAAGTTCCTGGTGATCCTCTACGAGGACACTCCCCGCGAGGAGCGGCGCGAGGAGACGCTGGTGCTCGAAGCCGGGAGCGGCGTGAAGCACATCCGGGACATCGTGATCAGTCGTTAACCGGGCGCACCCGGACGGACTTGAGCCGCTGGAGCCGGGACCGGGGCCCCTCGGGATCGGGCGGCCTCTTCACCTCCTCCTCGTCCATCCGCTCGATTTCGACGAACTCTTCCGGCCCGTCCCACGGGGTCGGGAGG
This sequence comes from uncultured Planctomycetales bacterium, assembly GCA_964604905.1. GTDB lineage: Bacteria > Planctomycetota > MHYJ01 > MHYJ01 > JACPRB01 > JACQFK01. The sequence goes on along the minus strand of CAZSCC010000603.1, from coordinate 7,841 downwards.
AGCAGGGCGGCCCGGCGCGTGGGGCTGAGCCCGACCAACTCGGGATGGCGGCCCAGGAACGCATCAGGAAGGAACTGATCGCTCAGGATCTCCCGCACGCGCGCCGCCACCTCGGGGTCCCGGCTGCGGAGCGCGGCCTCCAGCATCGGCCAGGCCTTGCGGCCCATCCTCGCCAGCCGGTGGGTCGCCTCTTCGCGCGCCTCGATCGAGTCCGATTCCAACATCAGGGCGAGCCAGAGGATTTCCAGCATGCCCTATTGGACGCCTCCCTCTTCCCCCGTGTTCGGTGTGCCATCGAGTCCCAGCCCGAGCCAGGGATGTCTCCTTCTTCGCCTGCTCCCCATTGAATCGCTGGCCCTTCGTTTGCTCCCCGCAGCCTCTGTGTTCCCCTGACCGGGGACCGGGGACTTGGGACGGGCTCTTCCCTTTTTCTTGATTCGTCCGGAGACCCTCCATATAGTATGGAATCTCCCACCCCTGAAAGGAAACCGTTGACCGACGATCTGGAGCTCCGGAAGCGGATCGCCGCCGAGGCGCAGACCGACGGCGCCTTGGCCGCCACGCCCGCGGTCCGCGCCTTCCAGTTTTTCCTCGTCCCGCTCCTCATCGTCGGCGTCTGCGTCGCCGTCTACGCCGGGTTCAGCTACCTCGTCGTCAACCCCCGGACCGCGCGGGACTGGCTGGACGACATCAAGTCGGGCGGGCCCAACACGCGCTATCACGCGGCTCTCCAGCTCAGCCAGGCGATCCGGCGGATGGAGACGCCCGACACGGCCCTCACCCCCGAGATCCTCGCCCTCTTCAAGACGACGCCCTCGGAGGACGGAGGCGACCCGGACAAGAACCGGATCAACATGAAGGCCTACCTGGCGACGTGTCTGGGGAGCCTGAAGGACGCGCGGGCGAGCGAGGCGCTGCTCGAGGCCGCGCGCAGCGACCCGCACATCCAGACGCGGGCCGCCTCGTTGGAGGCGCTGGGGGCGATCAAGGACCCCTCGACGATCCCCGATCTGGTCAAATTGCTTGACGATCCCGACGGCATTGTTAGAAAATACGCGGCCTTGAACGTGGGCGCCGTGGCGGAGAAGGCGGGGGACCGGACCGTGATCGCCCCCCTGAAGAGACTCCTCTCCGATCCGCAGGCCGACGTGGGCTGGAACGCCGCCCTCGCGCTGGGCTACTTCCTGGGCGACCCCTCGGGGAACGACACCTTGACGAAGATGCTGGACCGGGCGTACCTGGGGGAAAGGATCCGGAAGGACGACCCCAACGCCCAGACGCTCGTCGCCCAGGTCCAGGTGAACGCCTGCAACGCGGCGGCTCGGCTCAAGGATCCGGGGTTCCTCCCCGCGCTCCGGAAGCTGACGGACGACAAGGTCGAGCCCAACGGCGACGTGCGCTTCATCGCCCACAAGGCGATCGCGATGATCCAGGGGAAGTGAGCGGAGAACTGGGATGGCCGAACAGTTGACGGGGGCGGGCGCGAAGGACCTCCAGAAGAAGGTCCCGGAGCGGTTCGACCTGGTTGCGGACTACCCGCCCAAGCCCACGCGGCGCGGCTTCATGATGTCCTGGGCCGGCGCAGCGTGGGGCGCGTTCGGCCTGGCCAACGGGGTGGGCACGGTCGCGATGCTCCGCTTCATGATGCCCAACGTCCTCTTCGAGCCCCCCCAGGTCTTCAAGGCCGGGAAGCTCGAGGACTACGAGTTCGACAAGCCCGACGAGCGGTTCAAGCAGGACAAGAAGGCCTGGATCGTGAAGCTCACCAAGGACTACGACGGGAAGCCGAAGCTGATCGCACTCGACGTGACGTGCACCCACCTGGGCTGCACGCCCAACGTGCTCGGGAGCGAGCAGAAGTTCAAGTGTCCCTGCCACGGCTCGGGGTTCCGCTTCAGCGGCATCAACTTCGAGGGCCCCGCGCCGCGGCCCCTCGAGCGCTACGCGGTCTCGATCGACCCGGTTGACGGGCAGATCGTGATCGACAAGAACAGGAAGTTCCAGGAAGAGAAGGGGCAGTGGGAAGACAAGTCCTCGTTCATCGAGCTCTAGGAACGCATGGCTAAGAAAGGCGACATCGGCCGCGTCTGGGACTACGTGATCAACACCCAGGTGTGGCGCTCCGTCATGCGCCACGGCTACCCGGACTCGCCGCGCAACCGCTCGCTGGCGGTCATGTCCAACGTGTTCCTCCACCTGCACCCGATCCGCGTCCGGAAGAGCGGTCTCCGCGTGCGCTACACCTGGTGCATGGGTGGCCTGACGTTCTTCCTCTTCCTGGTGGAGACCATCACGGGCCTCCTCCTCATGTTCTACTACCGGCCCACGGCCGAGTACGCCTACCACGACATCGTCTACCTGCGCGCGGACGTGGCGCTGGGCACCATGCGGGAGATCCACCGCTGGGGAGCCCACGCGATGGTGATCACCATCTGGCTCCACATGATGCGCGTCTTTCTCACCGGGGCCTACAAGCCGCCACGGGAGTTCAACTGGGGCGTCGGCGTGATCCTCCTCGTCCTGACGCTGCTCCTCTCGTTCACGGGATACCTCCTGCCGTGGGACCAGCTGGCCATGTGGGCCATCACGGTGGGCACCAACATGGCGCGAGCAACGCCGCTCCTGGGCCATGAGGGTCCGGGGGCCGCTTTGATCACGGTGGGGGACATCGCGGTGGTCCACGCGGCGTCCGACGTGCGCTTCGGCCTCCTGGCTGCGCGCTTCGTGGGACCGCCGGCCATCCTGCGCTTCTACGTGCTGCACTGCGTCGGGTTTCCGCTGGTCGCGGCATTCCTGATTGCGGTGCACTTCTGGCGGGTGCGCAAGGACGGCGGCATCTCCGGGCCACTATGAAGAGGCCGCAGAGACTCAGAGGCGCAGAGAAGAGTCAGAAAATGCTCAAGACCATGGGGAAGGGCGGGGCCGGGACTCAGAGAATCTGCTCTGCGTCTCCGCGCCTCTGCGGCTGATCTATGTGGCCTAATGCCTTCAAGGACGCCCTGAACGCGGCGTTCAACCCCATCGTCTACACCGTCCTGGGGGTCGTCCTCTTCCTGGGGATGATGATCGGCTACCGGTGGTGGACGAAGCCGAAGATCGCCCTCAGCATCCTCATCGCGATGGTCGCGTTCCTCGTCATCTCCTGGCCCGACCCGAACTTCCGGAAGATCGTCACCAAGCCCGACAACGTCCCGATCGTCGCCCTTCTCTTCATCCTGGGCTTCTTCAGTTGGTGGGCGCTCCGGCAGGCGGCGATCAACGACGAGCGGATCGGGCGCGGCGAGCCGCCCATGGAGGCCATGGAAGCCAACGACCGCGTCCTCACGTGGCCCGACCTCATCTACTCGGAGGTCATCTGCTCGGTCATCTTCACGGTCGTCCTCGTCGTCTGGGGCGTCTTCCTGGACGCGCCGCTCGAGGAGCCCGCGAATCCCGGCAAGACGCCCAACCCGTCCAAAGCCCCGTGGTACTTCCTCGGTCTCCAGGAGATGCTGGTCTACTTCGATCCGTGGATCGCCGGCGTGGTCCTGCCGTCCATGATCATCACGGGCCTCATGCTCGTGCCCTACTGCGACAAGAACCCGAAGGGGTGCGGTTACTACACCCTCAAGGAGCGCCCCTTCGCGGTGGGGACATTCATGTTCGGCTTCCTGATCCTCTGGATCTCGCTCATCATCATGGGCACGTTCCTCCGGGGCCCGAACTGGAACTTCTTCGGGCCGTTCGAGAACTGGGACGTCCACAAGGTCGAGCCGCTGTCGAACATCAACCTCTCGGAATACTTCTGGGTGAAGTGGCTCAACACGGCGCCTCCGCGAAACCCGCTGGTCCGCGAGCTGCCGGGCATCGTGCTTACCGTGGGATACCTGATGGCGGGCCCGCCGCTCCTGGCGTTCACGGTCTGCAAGGGGCTCTACCAGAAGACCGGGTTCCTCCGCTACAACCTGATCATGATGCACCTGCTTCCGATGGCGGGCATGGTCATCAAGATGCTCCTGCGCTGGACCATCAACCTCAAGTATCTCGTCTTCATCCCCGAGTGGTTCTTCAACATCTGATATGGCCGACGCAGCGAAGCCCGATCCGAAGGCCCCGGCCAAGTACGAGCCTCCGAAGGAGCTCGAACAGAAGGCGGCGGTCCAGAAGTTCCAGGGCCGGCCCAAACGGCAGCCCGTCGAGCAGGCGGAGTACTTCTACAGCGTCAAGAAGACCCACATCCTGATGTTCTTCTCCTCGGTCGCGATGCTGGTCTCGTTCGTCCTCATGTTCTGGAAGGATTTCGACCGCCCGTGGAAGACCTACCAGAAGCAGTACGCCGCGATGGAGTTCGAGAAGCTCTGGTACGACATGAACGAGCTCCAGGCGGGCGTCACCGCCAAACAGGCGGAGCTCGACCGGATCGACGACCAGATCAAGACCTTCCTGGGGAAGTTCCGTGCCACCGGCGAGAAGGGCCTGAAGCTCAAGGTGAATCTCTTCGGCGACGACCTGCTCCCGGTCGCCGGCCTGGATGAGAAGCCGTGGAACGGGGAGCTCCACGTGGTCGTCGACGAGGGCAAGAAAGAGGAGTGGCAGAAGAAGCTCGCCGTCGTCGAGCGCGAGAGGATCCGCGGCGACCTCTACAACCTGCTCCAGCTCTTCAACTTCGCCAAGGACGAGCAGGGCGCGATCCGCTACAAGTACGAGGAGGCGAAGCACCATTACGAGGCGGCGCTCAAGAAGGCCGACCCCCGCCTCGCGTCCTTCGAGCACCACTTCCGTGACGCGGAGAAGGAGTGGGACGCGGTCCGGAAGAAGGTCGAGGAGCGCAAGGTCAGGAAGGACGAGGTCGAGAAACGCGACAGCTTCTACGACGACTTCCGCGCCGCGCTCGAGAAGAAGAAGATCCCCGGCGTCTGGGACGGGAAGCCGCTCGATGAGCTCAAGAAGGAGCGCGACCGGATCGCCAAGGAGCTCCAGGATAAGTTCGTCCGCTTCGGGAAGGAGCGGCCGAGCCTGCCCAACACGATCCGGGACGCCCCCGGCCTCGACTTCTACTCCCGCAACCTTCAGGTGAAGCAGGTCATCCTGGGCGATCTGAAGGATCAGCTCAACTTCATCAAGATCGAGAAGGTCGACCGCTGCCACACCTGTCACGTGGGGATCGACAATCCGACCTACGCGGTCGACTCCTACCCGGATGCGAAGGAGGAGGAGGACCGGGTCCGCTTCCGCGAGCCCTTCCTCCGGCTCTTCGTGGCCCACGCGCGGGGGAAGGTCGAGGCGAAGGAGTGCAAGATCTGCGACCCCGTCAACCGCGCGAAGTCGGAGATCAAGACGCCGCTCACCCCGCACGGGGCGTGGTCGGTCGACGACGCGATCAAGTTCACCAAGACCCTCATGGCCCACCCGAGGCTCGACCTCTTCGTCAAGGACTCCTCGCGTCATCCGATCGCCTCGTTCGGCTGCACGGTCTGCCACGAGGGGGACGGCCGCGACACCGACTTCACCCGCGTGGTCCACACGCCCAACACCGCCGAGCAGGGGCAGCGCTGGAGGAACCGGCACGGAACGCCCTTCGGCGAGGAGCGGTACAACTGGAACTACCGCGAGCTCTGGGACCTCCCCATGTTCCCCTCGAAGTTCGCGCAGTCCTCCTGCCGCCGCTGCCATGCCGACGCGGTCGAGCTGGACGGCGGCGAGAAGTACGTCCAGGGCATGAAGCTCTTCGAGCGCGCGGGCTGCTACGGTTGCCACCGCACGGAGACGTACCAGATCCTGACGAAGGACGTCGCCAACCCCCTGATCGACGTCAACCGCAAGGTCCGCCGCCCCGGGCCGCCCCTCGAGCGGATCTCGTCCAAGATCGAGCCCGACTGGATGAAGAAGTGGGTCCTCGACCCTCGCGGTTTCCGCCCGACGACGCGGATGCCCCACTTCTTCCAGCTCTCGAACACCCGCCACGAAGTGAACAAGAAGCCCTATCCGCCCGAGAAGGGGCGCTCGCCCGTGGACGACACCCTCGTGACCTGCATCACCGAGTACATCCTGAGCCTCTCCAAGACGGAGAAGGACCCCGACCCGCCGGCGCTCAAAGGCGACCGGAGGCGGGGCGAGCTCCTCGTCCAGCAGGTGGGCTGCATCGCCTGCCATAAAGTGGAGGACGTCGCGGTCGAGGAGTACCGGAAGCGCGACGAGAGCCGGTTCCTGAAGGAGTTCGCGCCGACGCTCTCCGGGATCGGGAGCAAGGTCAACCGCGCGTGGCTCTATGCCTGGGTGCGCGACCCGAAGAAGCATTTCGCCGACAGCTCGATGCCGAACCTCCGGCTCACGGAACAGGAAGCGGTCGACGTCGTGGAATACCTGATGGCGCTCAAGAAGCCCGAGTGGGAGGCGAAGCCGGCGCCGAAGGCGAACCTGGAGGTCGTGAAGGACCTCGTCCGCGAGCAGCTCAAGAAGGTGATCTCGGACAGGGACGCCGAGCTTGCGGTCGAGGGGAAGCATCCCCTCAAGGCGTACGCCGAGCTCAAGACGCCGGAGGGCCAGCGCCTGTGGCTCGGCCGGAAGATGGTGAAGAACTACGGCTGCTACTCCTGCCACCTCCTGAAGAAGGACGAGGCGGTCCAGCCGGCGATGGAGTGGCAGAACGAGGAGGGCATCGGGGTCGAACTGACGGGCGCGCAGCCGTTCGGCTCGAAGCACCACGATCGGCTCGATTTCGGCCTCGCCGCGGACGACGGCGTCAACCACCACGGATTGAAGTTCAAGCACGGCTTCGACGGTAGCGACATCGAGGGTCACGTCCCGGAAAGCCGCCACGACTGGCTGAAGGCGAAACTCAACAACCCGCGCGTCTTCGACGGCGGGAAGATGACCTCGAAGCCGTGGGACGAGCTCCTCCGGATGCCCTGGTTCGGCTTCAGCGCTCGGGAGATCGAGCTGCTCCAGACCTTCGTCCTCTCGTTCACCGACCACGAGCCCATGGGCCTCGTGAGCGGCCTCAAGCACCGGATGACGCCCGACCAGGTCGCGAAGAACCGCGGCGAGCGGGTGGTCCGAGACAACAACTGCCGCGCGTGTCACCGCCTCTCGCTCGACCAGTTCGAGGTCCTGTGGGCGCGCGAGGAGGGGGAGGGCGTGAAGCGCAAGAAGAAGGAGTCGTGGGAGTGGATCGAGGGTCGCAACCTCGGCAAGCTCCCGCCCGAAGGCACCGAGAAGGCGATCCGCGACGCGGGCCTGCTCGCGAAGGGCGAGAAGTTCGACGACAGGACGATGGAGGCCTGGATCGTGGACTGGGCGTCCGACCACCGGACGCTGGAATTCAACAAGGTCATCAATCCGGACGCCCGGACGGTGGCGAAGGTCGGCCCGCGCTGGTGGTACCTCGACAAGGAGCCGCGCGAGATCCGGCACCAGATCGACATGGACGGCGGCGAGATCCTGCCGCACCTCGAGAGCTTCAAGAAGGCGCTCAACAAGGCGTACGTGGCGGAGAAGGAAGAAATTGACAACAAGGTGGACGATCTCGACGCCGCGTGGAAGAAGGAGAGCGACCCGGCCAAGAAAGCCGAGCTTAAGCTGAAGCTTGACGAGGCAAAGAGGAAAGCCGAACTGTATCCTACGGACGACCTCGTGAAGTCCGACCAGATGGAGGGCCGGTACCCGCCGCTCCTCCGGACGCAGGGGGTGAAGACCCAGGCGGACTGGCTCTTCGGGTTCCTGAAGAAGCCCGTCCCGATCCGCCCGAACATCTTCCCGATCGCGCCCGGGGCGAAGTCGCTCGGGGACGTCAACATCCGGATGCCGAGCTTCGAACTCACCGACGAGGAGACGAACGCGGTCGTCCGCTGGTTCGCGGTGCG
>CAZSCC010000602.1:0-11683 GCA_964604905.1 uncultured Planctomycetales bacterium | reverse complement strand
CCTCGCGGAAGACGGCCGAGTCGGTCAACGCCGCCCGGGAAGCCGAGGCGCAGCGCCTCTCTGCCGAGGCGGACGCCGAGTACCGAGCCTACGCCACCCGGCCTTCCGCCTTCCCCAAGCTGACGAGGCTGATGGCCGAGTACGGCGATACGGCCTTCGTGCGGCGCAACAAGGCGTCGATCCAGTCGCGCGCGGAGGGCGGCCGCGACTACTTCTTCGCCCCCGCCGACCTGACCGCCGCCGGGGTCTTCAAGCCCGCCCGCCATGCGGAGGGACGCCTCTCATGGACCGCCGAGGAGGACGTGACCGACAAGGCGCGGAAGACGGCGAACTACGTTGAGCTGGAGTTCGGCGCGCTGGCCGACACCGAGTACCGCCTCTGGATCTTCGCCGGCGCCTGCTGCGCGGAGACGTTCGCGCTCACGATGCAGGGCACCGACCTGGCGGGCTTCGAGCCCGGCGAGCCGAACGCCCAGCCGGTCCCGGTGACGATCTCCTTTCTCCGGAAGAACCACGCGGCGCACGGCGGGAAGAAGGAACCCTCGCGCTGGGACTGGATCGCGATCCCCCTCCCCGCGAAGTACGCCGCGGCCGGGCCAAAAAAAGTCCGCCTGATCGGCGACCAGCAGGGCTTCTCGGTGGCGTATGCGCTGGTCAGCCCGCTCCGCCGGGCCGCGCCGAAGGAGGCGGAGGCCAGGGAGTGGGAGAAGGCGCGCCCCTCGCTCGCCCTCGCCGGCGCCGCGGCGTCGATCACGACGGGGACGATCCTCCGCGAATGGTGGACCGGCATCCCGGGCGCGGAGCTCGCGAACCTCCAGGCGAGCCCCGCCTACCCGAACCGGCCCGACGGGCGGGACTTCCTCACGATCTTCGAGGGCCCCACCAACTGGAAGGAAGACTACGGGACGCGCATCCGCGGCTACGTCCATCCGCCGCAGACGGGGCTCTACACCTTCTGGATCGCCACCGACGACCAGAGCGACTTCTTTCTCAGCACGAGCGAGGACCCCAACGCCAAGGTGCGCGTCGCCTCCCAGCAGGGCGCGTGCAAGAAACAGGACTGGAACGCGCAACCCAACCAGCGCTCGAACGCGATCCCCCTCGTCAAGGGCCGGCGCTACTACGTCGAGCTGATGCACAAGGAGGGGAACGTCGACGACCACTCCGCGGTGGGCTGGCAGCTGCCCGACCAGACGATGGAGCGCCCCATCCCCGGCAAGCGCCTCTCGCCCTTCGTGCCCGGCCAGCGCGCCGGGGGCGTCGCGCTCTCCAGTCCCGCCGCCGGCGCGGTCTTCGCCGCTCCCGCCAAGATCGAGTTCGCCGGAGACGTGTTCGGCGGCATCGCCGTCTCGCGCGCGGAAGTCTTCAACGGATCGACCCGCCTGGGCGAGGCGAAGGCCGCCGGGCTCACGTACACGTGGGGCGGCGTCCCCCCGGGCGCGTACCCCGTCTCGATGCGCGTCACCGACAAGTCGGGAGCCACGCTCTCCTCCCCGCCCGTCCTCGTACGCGTGGGGGACGTGAGCTTCTTCCGCGCGATCAACCTGAACGGCCCCGCGATCACGATCGACGGGAACGCCTGGGAAAGCCGCGACGCGGCGAACGTGACCCGCAAGGGGCAGGGCTTCGAGTTCCAGGACGTCGAGCTCAAGCCCGGGGCCGACGCGGAGCGCGCCCAGATGATCCGCGCCTCGATCTCGAGTCCGGAAGGGACCGCGGTGACGCTCACCGCCGTCCCGAACGCCTCCTACCAGGTCTACCTCTACGTGTGGGAGGAGAGCGCGCCCCAAACGTTCGACCTGCTCGTGAAGGGCAAGGTCGCGCACGCGGGCTACGCGAGCGTTCCCGGCCGCTGGGACCGCCTGGGCCCCTGGCCGGTCGAGGTGACCGACGGCACGATCGAGGTCAGGGCCTCGCGCGGCGGCGCCAATTTCTCGGGCCTCGAGGTGTGGCGCGTGGGCGGGCTCCCCCCGCCGCCGGTCGCTCCGACGATCTCCGTGAAGACTTCGCGGGTCGGCGCGCCGGGAGGGGGCAACACCTGGGAGGACCGCCCGCCCAGCCTGCCCTTCATCGTCGGCTTCCGGTACACCGCGACGACCTTCGTGAAGACGATCCAGGCGATCTATCTGATCGAAGGCGCGCGGATCGCGACCGAGCTGTACGGGAATCCGGAAGGGAACGCGCCAGTCGAGATCGCCGCCAGGCCCGGCTACGCCGTGGGCGGGCTCGTCGTCCGCGGCTCCACCCGGGTGGACCAGATGAAGGTCCTCTTCATGAAGATCTCGGGGCCCGTGCTCAACCCGCAGGACAGCTACGAGAGCGCCTGGTTCGGCGGATCGGGCGGCGGCGCCGAGGTGAAGCTGGCGGGCGACGGCGCCCCCATCGTGGGCTACTTCGGCCGGAGCGGCGCCGACCTGGAGGCGATCGGCCTGATCTTCCTGAAGTGATTCCTTCCGGTCACGGGCCCCGCCAACGGCGGGTGGACCGCCCGGCTTGATCTAGCGACACTTCACCGGGTCCACATCCAGGGGCGAAGAGTAGATGCCCTCCACCTCCACGGCGCTTTCATAGAGCGCGCGAGCGGAGGGGTCGGTCAGGTACTTGGGATGCAACGAGTCGGGCCGACGAAACGAGTATCGGCCGATCACTTGGAAAGGCTCCTGGGGAGGATTGAAGATCTCGATCCAGCCCACCTGACGGGTCTCACCCGGCGGGAGGACGACGAAGTCCTCGAGTTTGAAAGGGTGCGGCTCATCCAGACATCGGCACTTCCAGTGCTCCACGTGCCATCGGGAGAACTCCTCATTGGGGGGACAGACGGCATACGCCACTCTCGTCTGATCCTGGAATCGAGCATTGACGACGACGCGGGGAATGTCGGTGGCGTTCCTCAAGTAGCACACGCTATAGTAACCGTGGCCGATCTTGAAAGGCCCCCCGAGGCTGAGTTCCAGCCGAGCGATGCACCGTTTGCGATAGAGCCGATCCGCCCTCAGGCGCACCTCGGCATCCGATGATGTCCTCGCCCGGGCGAGGGCGGCCTCGATCTCCACTCCCAGCTCGGCCAGCCGGGACTCCGCCTGGTCGCGAACTTCCGGCCGGTCGTCTCCCAGGAGATCGATCCATGGGGAATCCGATGGCCGCTCGACCGCGGCTCCTCCCTCCTGCAGGCGGAGAAGCACGACCAACGCGCAAAGGCGCATGGATCTCTGAACGGACGAAGGGCCGGAAGGGTTCACTCGACCGGAGGGGTCACTTCTTCGGCGGCTCCTTGAGCGACTCGAGGAAGGCCACGAGGTCGGCGAAGTCCTGCAGCGAGAGGCCCGCGTTGAGGCCGTCCGGCATCATCGAGAGCTCCGCCTCCTTCCGCCCTTCCAGCTCCCCCTTCCGGAACGCGAGCTTCTTCCCCTCCGCGTCCATCAGAGTCAGCTCGTCCGCCGTCTCGCCCATGAAGCGGCCGGACTTCACGTCCCCCGACTTCGTCAGCACCACCGTCTGCTTGTAGCCGTCCAGGATCTTCGTGGAAGGATAGAGGATCGACTCGACGAAGTGGTCGCGCCCGTACTTGACCCCCACGCCCGCGAGGTCCGGCCCCACCTCGCCGCCCTCGCCCCCGACCTTGTGACACTTGATGCAGGCCACGCCCTTCGCGTCGGCGAAGAGCGCGCGGCCGCGCGCCGCGTCGCCCGCGTTCTTCTTCGCGAACTCGGCGTAGACCTTCGGGTCGAGCTTCTTCGCCGCCGCCTCGAAGAGCTTCCCCTTCCGCGGCGCGGGATAGCTCAGCGAGAACTCCCAGCCGCCGCCGGCATTCCCGCACTTCACGACGAGCAGGTTCTTCCCCGCAGCGAGCCGACCGCGCGCGCGGAAGGCGTCGGCCTTCCACCCGTGGTTGCCGGTGTCCTCGAAGATCTTCTTCCCGTTCAGCCAGAGGGTGATCCAGTCGTCGCTCCCGAAGACGAACTCGACGTCGCGCTCGGAAGCCGACTCCAGCTCGGTGACCGCGTAGGCGTTGCAGTCGTCCTGGATCGTCATCTGCTCGCGCAGGTTGACGCGGCCCGTCTCGGCCGCCGCCTTCGCCTTCTTCCACCGGATGGGCTGGCCCTTCCCGTCGCGGTACTCCGCGTCTGCCGGCGGCATCGCGTCGACCGGGAACGGCTCGGCACACGGCTGCTGGAACGCCCCCAGGATCCGCCACTCGACGACCGGGACCGGCTTGTTGTAGAGCCGCTGCAGCTCGCCGATCAGGTCGGCCGACAGCTCCTGCCGGTCCAGCCTCTGCTCGAGGAGCGGGAGCGCCGGCCCCGCGACCGCCGCCACCGCCTTCCGGCACGCGTCGCGCAGCGTCGCGTTCTTTCCGCCCAGGCCCTCGAGGTACGCGTCGAGCGCCCGGAGGTCGGGCACGCAGGCCAGCGCCGCGACCGCCTCGAAGCGCGTCTCCTTGTCTAGATAGGCCTTGAGGAGGGGCCCCACCGCCGGCGCGCCGCCGACCGCGCCGAGCGACGCGATCGCCGCGCGGCGCAATTCGACGCGCTCGTCCTCGAGCATCCTCACCAGCGTGGCGGCCGCGACGTCGCCGCCGATCTGGCCGAGCGCCACCGCCACCGCCGTCGCGACGCGCACGTCGCCGTGGCTCGCATGCTTCTGGATCGCCGACGCCGGCCCCTTCAGGCGCCCGAGCGCCGCGACCGACTCGAGGGTCCCCCGCTCGTGCGCGACCTTGGCCAGGACCTTCACGATCGCCGGCCCCCCGATCGCCTCCGCCGCGGCCACCGCCTCGGCCGAGAGGGCCGGGTCGATGAGCGCGGCGGCGACCAGGTCCGCCGCCCCCGCATCCTTGAGCGCCCCGAGCGCCGCGAGGACCGCCTTCTTCGCCTCGAGGTCGGCCTCCCTCGCATAGAGCTCGCGGAGGGCGGGCGCAGCCGACGCGTCGCGCGTGAGGGCGACCCCGGCGATGGCCGCCCGCCGGATCGCGGGCACGGCGTCGCCGAGCGCCGCGCGGAGGGTCTCGACCACGATCTTCGTCCCGCCGTATTCCACGGCCTTCGGCGGCCGCGGCTGCGCCACCGGCTGGGTGCCCCACCACTTCCCGGTCCACGCCGCCGGTCTGCGGTGGATCTCGGCGAGCGCCGCGATCGTCTCCGCCGTGCGCGGCGCCGCGGCGAGCGCGGCGGCCAGCGGTTCTTCATACGCCTCGCGCATCGCGAACCGGGTCCCCTCGCGGATCGCAGCCGACTCGTTCGCGAGCCCCTTCACGATCGCGCCCCAGGCGGTCGAGTCGGCCCGCCCGATCCGGGTGAGCGCCGTGAAGGCCGCGTAGCGCGCGAAGAGGTCCTTCTCCTCGAGCGCCGCCTGCAGCGCCGAGACCGCGGCCGCGTTCCCGATCCGTCCGAGCGCCGTCGCCGCCTGGAACCGGACGGCCGCGTCGCCGTCCCTGAGGAGCGCGACCAGCGCGTCGGTCGCCTCCTTCACCCGTCGCGTCCCGAGCTGCCGGGCCGCCTGGCGGCGGACCGAGGGATCGGAGTCCAAGAGAGCGCCCTGGATCGACTTCGACCCGCCGATCGCGTCCAGCGCCCAGATCGCGTGCCGTTTCGCGGCCGCCGTCCCGGTCGCCAGCACGCCTTCCAGTTCCTTCAGCGCCTTCCGGTCGGCGAGGCGGCGCTGCGCGACCAGGCGGACCTCGTGAGAGGAATGCGACAGCCCCTTCACGAGCTCGTCGTTCGTCGCCTCGAACGGCTTCGCGGTCGCCGCCGGAACGTACCACGCGGGCTTCGCGGCGGCGGCGCTGGGCGCGCCCGTGTAGGTCGCCTTGATGAGGCGGCCCGTCTGCTTCCCCTTCGCCACCCAGCCGCCGTAGTTCCAGTCGCAGACGTAGAGCGACATCCCGTCGGGCGAGACCGCCAGGCCGAGCGGACGGAACTCGCTCGGCGACTGGCCGACCAGGAACTTCTCGGTGGAGTTGATCTTGTACGTCGCGCCGTCGCGGGTCACGTCGAGGCGGAGCACTTCCTTCCGCGCCCAGTCGGAGAGGAAGAGGTTGCCGCGGAACTTCCCGGGGAGCGCGTCCTCGTTGTACGCGATCGACGCGCAGCCCGAGCCGCCCCCGTAGTCGCCCATCATCCAGAGCGTGTAGGGCCGGCGCGGCTTGTAGTCCCACGGATAGCCGTAGAAGCCGCCGTCGACCATATGGGTCGCGCGGGTCCACCAGCCGTGGCCGTCGTCGGTGTTGTCGTACGTGAAGAGCTCGTCCTCGGCGTTGACCGCGACGTCCAGGTGGTTGCGGGTCCCGGTCGAATAGACCTCGAGATCGGTGCCGTCGGGCCGCATCCGGGCGATCCCGCCGCCGAAGATCTCGGCTTTCTTCCCGTCCTTCCCGACCGCGCCGTAGATCCCCTTGTCGCCCGTGCTGATGTAGAGGAATCCGTCCATGGCGATCCGGCAGTTCGAGGGGATGTGGTCGTTGAAGCCGGGCGCGGGGTTGGGGTTCGTGCATTCGATGAGGTCGACGCGGTCCTTGCCGACCCCTTGGTCGTCGGTGAAGACGCTGAAGCGGGGGGTGTGGTGGACGAAGAGCTTCCCGTCCAGGTACTGGAGGCCGAAGACCGCGTAGAGCCCCTCGGCGAACACGGTGACCTTGCCGTCGGGGTGCATGCAGAGGATGCGGTCGATGGGCTTGTTGACCGGCCCGTCCATGTCCATGGGGTCTTCGGCGATGAAGAGCCGCCCGTCGGGGGCGAAACAGAGGACGGAGGGGAACTTGATGTCGGGGTATTTGGCGACCACCTCGACCTTCCAGTCGGCGGCCCCCTTGGGGGGCGCTTCCTGGGGCCTGCAGAGGAGCACGGCGGCGGCGATGATGAGGCTCATGATGGCTCGTCCCTCCGAAGCGGATAGCGTCCCAGGGCCCAACTGTGGCGCTTATTGTACGCCGACCGTACGGGAGCGTTGTCGCCGCGCGGGATGACCGGGTGGGGCTGAAGGTCGGGAACGACCTACAATGCCGGCATGATCCGCTTCATGAAGCCATCGAAGAGGGGGACCGTGAAGGCCGTGTCTCCATGCGCCGGGCTGTAGATCATGCCCTTCGCGATCAAGGCGTTCCTCATGGGAGCGACCGTGGTGACTTTCTTCTTGAGCAGGTGGGCGATGTCTCCGGAGCGATGCGGCCCGGCCCCGAGTTCCGCCATCGCACGCATGTACTTCTTTTCGGCCGGCGTGAGCCGGTCGAAGCGGACCCGGAAGAAGCTGTTATCCAGTTCGGCCAAGGCCATGTGGGTCGCGCGAACCGCATCCTCCTTTTCGATAGGCGATGAATCCGCGATGTTCCAGCTGTGCTTCCCCCATTCCTGCAGGAAATAGGGATATCCTCTGGTCTGATCCAGGATCGCCTGGATCGCCGTCTCCTCGAACTTCACCCCTTCCTTCTCCGACGGAACACGGAGAGCGGCCCTCGCCGCCTCATCGTCGAGGCTGTCGATCTTCACGAACTCGAAAAGCCGCTCGGCATAGGACTTGGCGCGACCCGTTTGTCCCACGAGTTGCGGCAAGCCGGCGGCGACCAGGGTGATGGGAAGCTGATTCTGGTTGGCCCGATGAAGCGCCGTGATCAACGCCGCGAGCTGGTCCTCTTCAACATATTGCATCTCGTCGATGAACAGGACGACCGCCGTCCTGCGTTCCGCAGCCGCCTCTCCGATGACCCCGATGAGGTCCGAGAGATCTGATTCGAGATCTCCGCTGTCGGCCACTCCCTTCTCGGGCTTCACATCAAGGCCGACTTCGATGTCCTGGTATTTCAGTTTCAGGGCCTTCGCGAACCCGGAAAGCGCCTTGAGGGCTTTCTCCAATTTGGCCCGTACGGCTTCCCCGCGGCTCAATTTCATCAACGCCGCCCGCAAAGCGGGAGCGAGGAGGGCGGGCAGAGAGCGTTCCTCAGGCGCCTCCATCCAGACACAGGTGAACCCTCGATGGTCCGCTTCCTGACGGACCTTGTTGATGAGCACCGTCTTCCCCACACCCCGGAGTCCATAGAAGATGAAGCTCCGTGCCGACCGCTTCGTTCGGATGCGATCCAGTGCGACCGCCGCCCGCTCGACCAGGGTGCCACGCCCGGCAAGTTCGGGCGGAGGAGTACCCGCTCCGGGCGCATAGGGATTGGTACGAGGATCCATGGTTCAAGCAACCTTACATCACTTTACCCTGGAAAGATAATATCGCCTAACTTCACTATAATCAACGGGGCCTTGGAGGAGACAGAGGAGCGATCGAGGGTCGGTGATGGCCCGTAGCCGCCGTCAATTGTCCGATGCGGACGTGCTCTGCCGCGATACCATTAGCGAACTATCATGACCGTACCGGGTGCACCTGTCGTGGATATCCGGGGGCTGGCCAAACGCTACGGGGACTTCGAGGCCGTGGCGGGGCTCGAGATGCAGGTCCCCCGCGGCGAGCTGGTCGCCCTCCTGGGCCCCAACGGCGCCGGGAAGACCACCACCCTCCGCATGCTCATGGGCATCCTCAGGCCCACCGCGGGATCGGCGCTCATCGAGGGCTTCGACTGCTTCCGCGACCGGGTCGAGGTGAAGCGCCGGGTCGGCTACCTCCCCGACGAGCCGGTCTTCTACGACTACCTCCGCGGCCGCGAGATCCTCCGCTTCGTGGGCGAGATGCACGGCCTCGACCGCGACGAGATCCGCCGGCGCTGCGACCCCCTGGTCGAGCGCCTCGGCCTGGCCGACGCGACCGAGGAGTACGCCATGAACTACTCGAAGGGCATGAAGAAGAAGCTCGCCCTCCTCTGCGCCATGATGCACGACCCCGCGCTCCTCATCCTCGACGAGCCGACCAACGGCCTCGACCCCCACGCCACCCGGACCCTCATCGAGATCGTGAAGGAAAAAGTCGCGCAGGGCCGGACGGTCCTCTTCTCCACCCACCTGCTCGACCAGGCGGAGAAGCTCTGCCACCGGATCGGCATCCTCTACAAGGGCCGGCTGGCCGCGACGGGGACGCTCGACGAACTGCGCGCCCGCCTCTCGAAGGGCGGCTCGCTCGAGGAGATCTTCTTCGCCGTCACGGGAGGCGGGGAGGGCGCGTGACCGGAACGCCGGGCGCCCTCCGCGTCGTCTGGCTCCTCGCGCGCCTCGCGACGCGCCGCTGGGCCAACCGCGTCTTCTCGGGCGTCCTCTTCAAGAAGAAAGAGGGCCGGACCGGCACCGCGCGCAAGGGGAGGGGCGGGACCGTCTGGCTGATCGTCGCCGGCGCCCTCTTCCTCTTCAGCGGCGTCAACGTCTCCTTCCAGTTCCTCATGCGGCTCTCCGAGGGGCTCGACCGCCGGAGCGACGATGGCCGCACGGCGGTCGGCCCCTATACGCACGGGTTCCTCGAGCGGGTGGACGGAGAGGGCCCGGACGCGCTCATCAAACTCCGGCAGGATCTCGAGAATCAGGGGCTGTGGCAGGACGCCGTCCCGAAGGGCGAGCGGGCCTCCCGGGCCGAGCAGATCGTCCGGCGCTACGAAAAAGAGGGCCTCGCGGGCTTCCGCCGGATCGAGCGGCCGCGCGGGCGGATCGGGCCCGGGACGATCCCCGCGGCGGGGGCGGTCCTCTTCCTCCTCGCCCTCGCCCAGGTCTGGCTGGCCCTCGGCACGCAGAACCAGGATCTGGGGCGCGTCGAGTGGAGCCTCGAGTGGCTCTTCAGCTTCCCCGCCCCGGCGGGCCGGCTCTTCCTCGCCAAGGTCTTCGAGTTCGCGCTCGTCAACCCCTTCGGCTGGTTCATGATCTTCCCCTTCCTCCTCACGTACTTCTGGAGCGCCGGGCACGAGTGGGCCGCCCTCCCGATCGCGGCCGCGGCGTCGCTCGCGCTCGCCCTCGTCCTGGCCTCGATCCGCCTGCTCGCCGAGACGGGACTCCGAATGAGGCTCTCCTTCGACCGACTGAAGAACGTCCAGGCCCTCTGCACGCTGGTCGGGACCTGCCTGTGGCTGGGGCTCCTCTGGATCTCGATCTCGAAGACCACCCCCGACTTCTTCCTGGACTTCGTCGCGCGCCTCCCGGCGGCCGCGCTCTGGAATCCGCTCTCGCTCCCGGTCCTCTCCGCGGAGGGCTGGCGCGCGCCCGCGGCCCTGACGGCGTTCGGCGTCCTCTTCCCTATCGCCGCGGTCCTCGGCTGCCGTCACTGGGTCCGCGACGGCCTCCTGACCTCGAGCGGGACGTTCCAGGGGTCGCGGCGGCGCGCCCCCGCGGGACCCGAGCGCCGCCCGATCTTCCGCGGCGTGATCGCCAAGGACCTCCGACTCCTCATCCGGGACCGGAACTTCCTGATCGGCACCCTGGTCGTGCCGGTCCTCGTCTTCGCGTTCCAGGTCGTCCTCTACCCGGACCTCCTCAAGGGCGTGACCGGCGACTTCCGCCACGCGGCGACGCTGGCGTTCGGCCTGGGCTCCTACATCCTCATGTCGAGCGCGTTCCAGGTCCTGACGATCGAGGGCGCCTCGCTCTGGCTCCTCTACACGTTCCCCCGCGAGCTCCACTCGATCCTGCTCCAGAAGACGCTCGTCTGGGCGGGCGTGGCGATCGCCTACGCGGGGATCGCGCTCGGCGTGACGGCGGCCTACTCCCGGACGCTCGGCCTGGAGGCCCTCCTGCTCGGCGCGACCGCCCTCGTGGGAGTGGCGATCTCCGCCTTCGCGGCGGCCGCGCTCGGCACGCTCGCCTCGGACCCGCTCCAGCAGGACCCGCAGCGGAAGGTCCGGGCGGAAGTCCTCTACCTCTATATGCTCCTCGCGGGGATGTTCGGATTCGCGATCTACGGGCCCTCGGCGTGGACGCGGCTGGTCACCGTGATCCTCGCGTCGCTCCTCGTCCTCGCCCTCTGGCAGAAGGTGCGCGACCGTCTGCCGTACCTGCTCGACCCGACCGAGGCGCCGCCGCCACGGATCGCGCTCTCCGACGGCCTGGTGGCGGTGCTCGTGTTCTTCGTGCTGCAGGGGCTGGTCGCCGTGGCCGCTTCGAAGGTCGGGCTCCCCTTCGGTCCGACTCTCCTTCTCGCCTACGTGGGCGCGGGCGCCCTGGTGACGCTCCTCACGCTCTACGTCTTCTGGCGGCTCAAGGTGCCGCGGCTGTTCGAGGCGGTGGGCTTCCGCTCGCCCGAGGGGTCGGTCGGCCGGGCGCTCGTCGTGGGCCCGATCGCCGGCCTGGGGGCGGCGCTCGCGGCCCTCGCCTATCTCATCGCCGCGCAAAAGATCGCACCGCTTCGGGAGTTCATGGAGGAGAGCGTGAAGGAGAGCGAGATCCTGAGGCAGGGCGGGATCGGCTGGGTCCAACTCCTCGCCGTCGTCGCGGCGCCGCTCTTCGAGGAGTACCTCTTCCGCGGCCTGGTCTACAAGGGGATGAGGCGCTCGATGAAGCCCGCCTTCGCGATCCTGGCCAGCGCCGCGATCTTCGCGATCATCCACCCTCCGGCCGGCTTCGTGCCTGTCTTCGGCCTGGGCGTCGCGACGGCGATCGCCTTCGAGCGGACAAAGCTCCTCCTCGCGCCCATCCTGCCTACTTTCCGCAGATCGGGATCACGATATCGCGCCAAGGGTCCGGTCTGTTTCGCGAAGGGCTACCTGCTCCATGCGGCGTAGCAGCTTTTTGAGCAGCTTGTAGTTCGCAGCCCACTCCATGGCGATGCGTGCCTGATC
>CAZSCC010000601.1:0-6691 GCA_964604905.1 uncultured Planctomycetales bacterium | reverse complement strand
AGAGGGGAAGCGCAGGGAATCAGGCGTCAAAGCCCGCCCGCGCCGGAGGCGCCGGCGGGCTTTGAGGCCTGACGTTCCCCAATCCTCCTCCCACCCCCTCCTTTCCCGCAGGATTCCCCCTTCTCATCCCCGTTTGAATCGACTATCCTCCCGCAAGATTATTGGGATTCCGGGTCGTTTCGCCGACGATCCCTCCCCTGGAAACGCGAACCGGTCACCCCTTCAGGAACCCCTCCTCGAGCCGCGAGCGGAACGCGTCGACCATCGCGAAGAGGTCTCTCCGGTCGCCCGTGGCCAGGGCGCATTCATCGCAGAAGCCCGCCGGAGGACCGTCCGAGCGCACGAACCGCCGCACCGGGACCGGCCGGTCGCAGCCTCCGCACGGCAAGGTCGACTCCGTCTCCGGCACGCGCCAATAGAAGCCGTACCAAGCCTCCAGGGTGAACCATCCCGCGCAACCCGAGTACTCCGTCACGAACCGGAAGAGGTCCCCTCTCCCCACCGAGGCGCGACCGCATCCCGCGCAACTCAGCATCTCCGCTCCGCGCAACGGGACGGCCCCCAGCGGGACCCCGCACGCGGAGCATCCGAACTCCGCCGACGGCACCGGGACAGCCTTCGCCGCATCCGTCTCGGGTTCCGGTCGACGGGGAGAGCGGTTCGCGCAGAGCCAGGCCATCTTCCGGACGTGCCAGCCGAACGCCAGGATCTGCCCCCCGAAGAGGACGAAGAGGATCCCCAGGTACCCGCTGAAGCAGAGCGCGTCCCAGAGGCCATGCAGAAACGCCGCGATGAGGAACCCGGCGAACGTCGCCTTCAGGAATCCGCGCCCTCCGGACGTGCGGCGCCCGATGCGGTAGCCGAGCCAGCCCGACCAGAGGAGATGCATCGGGGCCAGGCTGCGGAACGCCAGGATCTGGAAGGCTTCCGGCGTCACCATGGCATAGAGGACGTTCTCCGTCGTGGCGAATCCCACCCCGGAGGCCGCGCACGCCACGAACCATTCGAACGGCTCCTCGCGCCATCTCCGGACGAGCCCGACCAGGAGCAACGGACCAGCAAACTTGACCAACTCCTCCATCGGCCCGATCACCAGAAAGGCGCCCAGCAGCGTCTCCGTCTCCACGTCCGGGCGCACCAGGAGATAGGAGGTCAGAAGCACCGCCACGGGGGCTACGACGGCCCCGTAGACAAAGAAGATCAGGACCCGCCAGAAGGGCACGCGGAAGAACGGGTGCTTCCCGCGGAGATAGAAGAGGAGGAAGACCGCGAAGGCGATCGCCGCTCCGCCGATCCCGAGGATGATCTTCCCGCTCGGGAGTCCCGCCGCTTCCTCCACTCGGGGGATTATAGCCCGCGCGCTCGACGAATTCCGCGCGCGCCGGTCTCTCTCAATAAGCAGCAACAGGAGGGTGCAACGAAACCATCCTAGCGGCTCCCCTTTCGGAATCCGGCCCAGGCCTCCGGCGCGGGCGGACTCTGAGGCCCGACTCTTTCCGCTTCCCCTCCTCCCGTACCCCTTCACTTCCCCCCTCATCCTCGCTTCTCACCGCCGTTTTTTTGCTATCCCCCGCCTAATCCCTTCGAGGGCGAAGCCCCCGACTTTCCGGGCTCATGTTATAATAGGCGGTGACCTTGGAATCGAGAAGCAGGCTCGGACGGCGATTCCCGTCTTCAGAGTCTGGGAGAGGGCAGGTTCCGTGATTTTTCCACCGGTTCTAGGAAGGCAATCGGCCGGGGCTTGTACGGGACGGCGTCTCCGCGCAAGGAACTCCCCTTGCATTTGAAATAGGCTGCCCCACTGTACTCTGGGATCATGGATCATGGGGATTGCTTGGACCTGCTCCTGCGGGGCTCGACTGGACCTTCCGGAAGGCGCGGAGGTACGAAGGATTCCATGCCCCTCTTGCGGGAAACCCATGCGGCCCCCGGAGGCGCTGCTGCGCGGCATCAGCGCGGCGGAGGAACTGACCGTAAAGGCCTCACCCCCCGTTGAACGTCCTCCCCTGAGGCCTGCCGGATTGCCCAAGGCAGCCAAACCTCCTCCGCCCGCTCATGAAGTTCGGCAGCCTCCGAAAACCGCACGCAAGGCGGTCGGAAGCCCTCCGAAGCTTCCTCGTCGGCGCCTTCTCCAGATCGGGGTTGGCGTGTCCGTGGCGATCGTGGTCAGCGTGATCGGCCTTGTTTCAATGCCGAAAGGAAAGAGTGGCCAATCAAAGGAGACCCTCGAGGAGGCCCTCGCGAATGTGAACGACCTCGTCGCCCGGGGAGATGCGGGAGGCGTCCGAAAATACCTGGGCCGGCTCGGATCGGGGATGCAGCAGATACCCGCGACCGGAGTGGAACGAGCGGTCGGGTTTCTCG
Source organism: uncultured Planctomycetales bacterium (assembly GCA_964604905.1). GTDB lineage: Bacteria > Planctomycetota > MHYJ01 > MHYJ01 > JACPRB01 > JACQFK01. The sequence goes on along the minus strand of CAZSCC010000601.1, from coordinate 4,327 downwards.
CCTCCCGGGGGCTCTTGAAGGACGCCTCCGTCAGGAAAGAGGTGGAGGACGTTCTGGTGAACGGGCCTCCGGAGGCGGTCACGGGTGCCGCCCAGGCGCTGGCGGGAGCCAAGAATTCCGCCGATGCGCCCGGGGTCCTCCATGCGGCACTCCACAATCTGTCCATGACTCCCGAGGGCGCCCGGGCGCTCTTCCGGGGCGCCGGGCTTCGGCTTTACGAGCAGCCGGAGGTCCTTCGAGAGGCGCTGGCGCCGTGGATCCTGGCCAAGGATCCTGAACGAAAGCGCATCTTCTTCGAATGCCTGGCACAAGCGCCCACCGATCGTGCCGTCGAAATCCTGAAGGACCGGCAGTATCTCGAGGAGTTCTGGCGCTATTTCGAGACCTCCACGCGCAAGGAAGAGTGGGCCATCAAGGCCATGGCAGCGGCGCTTCAAGCACTGCCCTATCGCGAACTGGGCGCCAAATTCGATCGAATCAATGCGCTGCTGATCAGCCCAGATGCCGCCGTCTCGTCAGCGGCTGCCCAGCAACTCGGCCGCGCACTGGCCACGGGCAACGAAGACATCCGCACTGAGTTCATGAAACGCCACCGCGAAGGTCAGTATCCCCTGGCGCTCTATGATCAGCTTGCATCGGCGGCTGAGGCATCGCCGGAAGGCGCGGGGTCGGTCAGGTGGGTTCGGACAAGGAAGGCCGAGCGGGAGATCGCAGCCCGGGTGCAGTCGTCAGGCCGGCCGAACTATAGCTTTCCCCTTGGGGAGGTGGCCTTCTGCGGGTCCCAGCGCGCCCACATCATCGTGGCGAATGGGACCGAACAGGTGATCACTTTCCTGTGGAGCGGCCCGATGGTGGGGGAGAAGGAGATCGCCCCCGGGACGGCCATAACCCTCGATGCGCTTCCGGGGGAGATTACCACGGCGGTCCTGACGCGGGGCCACGTTCTCGCCCCTTACTGCGACATGGGACGCAACGTCAAGGCGGGCTTCATTTACGAGCTCTTCCTGGTCGAGGGGCCCGGGGCCAAGCTGATCGACACTTCGGATTTTCGCTTTCAAGCGATCCTGAAGGACGCGGTCGGGGGGAGCAACACCGGGCGGATTGCAAACCTTCAGCGCGTGTTGAGCGCCTTGGAATCGGTCAAGCTCGAGGTTTCCCGTCTGCGGAAGTGAAGCCATGCGAGAACTTCAGCCAGGGACCAGGATCGGAAAGTGCGTTGTGGTCCGCACTCTTGGCCGGGGTGGGATGGGGGCGGTCTTCCTGGCCGAGCACACCACGATGCACAAGCCCGTGGCGCTCAAAGTGCTTCTTCCGGAATGGGTCCGGGAACCCGAGTACATGGAGCGGTTCCGGCGTGAGGGGGTGACCGAGGCGCGCCTGGAACACAGGAACATCGTACCGGTCTACGACATCGGAGAGGAAGCCGGACTTCATTACATCGTCATGCAATTCGTGGACGGCTCCAGCCTTGAGAAGTTGATCCAGGAGCGTGGTGCGCTCGACCCCAAGAAAGCGGTTCTGATCGGTGCGGAGGTGCTCCGGGGCCTCGATTTCGCGCATGCGCGCGGCGTGGTTCACCGGGACATCAAGCCGGACAATATTCTGGTGACCCGAGCCGGAGAAGTGAAAATCGCCGATTTCGGCCTGGCGCGGGATCGCGTCGGGCCGGATGCGGCCCTGACGGCCTCGGGCATGGTTTTCGGCACGCCCCAGTTCCTCTCGCCGGAGCAGGCCGCCGGAGAGAAGGCGACTCCCCTCTCGGACGAGTATTCCATGGGAGTCACCCTTTACTATGCCCTCTCCGGCAGGAAACCCTTCCAAGCCCCGACGATCCCGGAACTCCTGGTCAAGCATATCAAAGAGCCGCCGCCACCGCTCAAGGAGACCCCCGGACCGCTGGGAGCGGCGGTGCTGCGGATGATGGAGAAGGATCCGGCGCGCCGGTACCCCTCGGCGCGAGAGGCCATGAACGCGCTTCGCGAGGCCATCGAGGAAAAGGAGCCCGTCGCCCAGCTTTCCACGCTTGTCCAACCCGTCCGGCCCAGCACGGCCCGCGCCGTTCGAGCGCGAGGACCCGCGCCCGATCCGGCCGCAGAACGGTGGAGAAGAAAGGTCATCGCCATGGCCTCGGCGGGAGTTTTGTTCGGTGCCTTGGCCCTGGTCGTGGCCTTGCTGCCCCGGGGTGGCACAGCTTCCGGGCCGACGGCTTCTGTCCCCGCGCCGGCGAAGCCGGTTCGACCTGCTGCACCCGAACCTAGGACCGATCTCGGCCGCGTGATCGAGGCAACGGTCGTCGTGCGGAGCGGCCTGGGGGTCGGCAGCGGCTTCGTGATCGAGGGGGCGGACCGTGGGATCCTGACCTGCCGGCACGTGGTGCAAGGGACGGGAATGGTCGAAATCACGTTCAAGGGCAAATCCAAGTCCTGGACCGCAGAGGTCGCGGCGGTGGACGCCGAGCAGGATCTGGCGCTCCTCCGGCTCTCAAGCCCGGCGCCCGTAGAGGGACTTCGCTGGGCCGAGCTCCCGCTGCCGTCGGTCGGTTCCACGGTCTACGCGGTGGGCAACCCGGGAGGCGATCTCACCCACACGATTACGAAGGGAATCGTGAGCGGGGATCTTCGAACGATCGGCGTTCGGAAACTCGTCCAGTTCTCGGCGGCGGTCAACCCGGGCAACAGCGGAGGCCCGCTGGTGACCGAAGGCGGGCGCGTGGTGGGGATCGTGACCGCCAAAGGGATCGCTCTCGAAGGGGTCAGTTTCGCCATTCCGGCCCCCGACTCGAAATCGTTCCTGGAATCGAACCTCCCGAAGCTTGCGGCTTTGGCCGTCGGCCCGGCCGCCTCCGGGATGCGCGAGCCCGTGCTCGTGGGCGATTCCCGGAAGGATGCGGCGGAACTCGTCCGGGCCGGCCAGGAGGCGCTGCGGGCGCAGCAGTATGACCTCGCCATCCGTCGCTTCTCCGAAGCCTTGGGGAAAGCCCCTCTTGCCGAGGCTTACCGCGGCCGCTCCTCGGCACGGTTTGCCAAGGGGGATGTGGTCGGAGGCGCGGTGGACTTGAGCGAGTCGACGAGGCTGGAATACACCTTCGCGGCGCCCGCCTCCAAGGCCGACTATGGGGCCCGGATCAAGGACCTGAGCCGGGAGATTGAGGCGCAGCCGGGCAAGGCGGACCTCTATGTTCAGCGCGCCCTCTGCTTCGATTCGTCCGGTGACGCCAAGCCCGCGCTGGCAGACTGCGACAAGGCCGTCTCCCTGGCCCCCGGCTCGGCGGACGCCTACGCGATCCGCGCGGTCGTCCTGGACCGCCTGGGACGCCCGCAGGAGGCCCTGAAGGACTACATCAAGGCGGTTTCCCTCAACCCCAAGCTGGCGGACGTGGGGTTCTCATGCCGAATGGGGTGGAGCCGGCTTACTTCCGACGACGTCGAGGGTGCAGTCCGCGACTTCAGGAGCGCGATCGACCGGAACCCGCGCTACCTCGAGGCCCTGGAAGGGCTCTCCACGGCGCTCGTTCGGGGAGAACGCTATACGGAAGGATTGCCCGTGATCGAGAAGGCCCTTGAGGTCCAGCCACGGAGCGCGCGGATGGTTTTCCTTCGAGGGGTCTGCCACTTCAAGCTCAAGAACCGGGAACAGGCGCTCAAAGACCTGAGCGCGGCCGCCCAGGCTTCCGAGGATCTTCAGCGATCTGCGGCCCCCATGCTCCGGGAGTTGAACGACCCCAAGGTCCGATGAAGCCGGACCCAGCGTTGGCCCATGGCTTCGATCGTGTTCGGCCCTTTCTGATTCCCGCCGCGATCGGGCTGGGCGTGGGGATCATCTTCCTGATTGTCCTTTCAGGAATTCGAGGGAAACCCACCCTTGGCAAGTCTATTCCTCCGGTTGCAGCCGAGGGGTCCGAGAAGCGACCGCTTGTAGTCGGAAGGACGGATCCTCCAACGGTTAAGGGGACTCCGGCAGGCCTATCCCCACAAGATGCCCTGCTCCTCGCATTGAAATGGCTGTCGCGGCACCAATTCGCCGATGGCTCTTGGAAAGTCCAGGGGCACCTTCAGGAATGTGGGCGGTACGGCTCATCCCGTGGATCGATGGCGTGCTACCCCGCTTCGGGCGAATCGGACTTCGACGCGGGCGTGACCGGCCTCTCCCTCCTCGCGTTTCTGGGCGCCGGCTACTCCCACATGTTGAAGGACACCTACGACGGCATCTGCTTCGGCGACGTCGTCCGCAAGGGCCTCCAGTGGATGATGAGCCACCAGGACCCCGAGGGCTGCGTGGGCTCGCGCAACGCCCAGAAGTACATGTACAACCACACGATCTGCGCCCT
>CAZSCC010000600.1:0-1515 GCA_964604905.1 uncultured Planctomycetales bacterium | reverse complement strand
CCGGTCGACGTGTTCTTTGCTTCCATTCCACTGCATCAATCCGCGGCGGCGCGAACCGTGCGCGTCCCGCTGCTCGGCAGTGTCATTCAGATCCTGTCGGCGGAGGATCTTATCGTTTTCAAGCTCCTCTTCTTCCGTGGGAAGGATCTTTCCGACGTCGAACGAATTGTGGCGATCCAAGGCCCCACGCTCGAGCGCGACTACGTGCGCCGCTGGCTGATCGACTGTGTCGGTGAAAAAGACGAGCGCGTGCGGAAGTGGGACACGATCACGGCGGCCTTCACCACCGTGTGAACTCGCTCTGCCTACCGCCTCGGCAGGCTCCCCGTCCGTCAAGACGAACCCGATCTCGCGCAGCGCCGCCACCATTCTGCGCCCGTTGGCCGCGCCCTCGCCTGCCGAAGCCGGCCGCGCTGAGGCCAAGGCCACTCCGGAGTCCGCCCCGGACATACGCCCTCGCTCGGCCGCCGCGGCGACAAGCGCGCCAGGCGCACGCGCCTGATCGGCGCGAGGCGGGCGCTGTGGGCCGGGCGTTCGCGCCTTCTCGGCGGCCGACTCGTGCTTGAGCCAGCCACCCAACATGCGCCCAACCTCGTCGGCGACTTCCGAGAGGCGCTCGTAGCCCCCGTTGGAGAGGAAGCCCAGACGCTTCGAGAGCCGCAGCGTGATCCGGAGCGCATCGAGCCGGCCGCTCGCCAGGGCGAGGCTCTCGCTCTTCTCGCTGCGCCGGTTGGCGACCGTGAGCAGCACGAGCATCTGGAGGGCATCCTCGAGGATGACGCGCCCGAGCAGCGTGCGCTGGGCGCGCGGAAAGCGGTTCACGTGCTCGTAGAGGCCGGCGCAAAGATCGTAGGACCGCTGCACGATGGGGATGAAACCGGCGGCGCGCTGTGGCATGACGCGCTCCTCCTGGCGCTGCGCTCGCTTCACTTGGGCCGGGCCCCCCGCGTGCGGCGCGGGCTCACGCCCGCCCCGACCGCGGGGCCCCAACCATCAAACTACCAAAGAGCCAAAGCCCGGGACGACTAGCGGGCACACCGGAAACCGAGGGGGAGGACGCGTTCGACGGGCCGAAGCCATCGACCGCGAAGACCCCGGCGAGCGTGCCGAGGAACCAAAAGCCGCCGCGGAACAACGCGCCCGGAAGATTGACCGAGCCATCGCCTCCGACGCAGCTAATGTCGGCGCCGAAGGTCGCTGACCAATTCGTGCAATTGGTCGCCCGGTCACCCCAGTCCGCGACCCATTCGTACACGTTCCCCACCATGTCGAAGGCGCCCCAGCTCGATTTGCACGCCGAGCGGGAGCCGGTATTGACGGAGTCCGTCACGCCGCCATCAACGCCCACCTCGCACTGCGTCGCATTGTCGTCCGGGTCGCCCGGATCCGGCGTCCCCGCCGCTGCCCGCTGCCATTCCTGATTGCTCGCGAGGCGCTTGTTCGCGAGCGCGCACGCCTGCTCGGCCTGGAACCAGGTGATGCACGTGCTCGGCAGCACCCCCGGCACCGAGGCCG
>CAZSCC010000599.1:0-8388 GCA_964604905.1 uncultured Planctomycetales bacterium | reverse complement strand
CGGCGGACGGCTGCCTCATCGAGGTGCACCCGCATCCCGAGAATGCCCTCTGTGACGGGCCCCAGAGCCTGACCCCCGAGATGTTCGAGGCCCTGATCGCGGACCTCAAACCGCTGGCCAAGGCCGTGGGACTGGAACTCGGGCGATGATCGTCGCGGTCGTCGGGCTCGGACAGATCGGCGGCTCGCTGGCCGCGGCGCTCACGCGCCGGAAACTGGCCCGGGTCGTCGGTGTCACGAGGCGGGCGGAGACGGCGAAGCGGGCCCTCCGGATGGGCATCGTCGACGAGGCGGGGACCGACCTCTCGGTACTGTCCTCTGCCGACGTCGTGGTGCTCGCCACGCCCGTTCGCACGCTCCTCCGGCAAATCCCCGTGGCGGCGACGCTCGTCCGTCCGGACGCGATCCTGACGGACGTGGGAAGCACGAAGGCGGACATCCTGGAGGCGTTCCGGCGAGCGAAGCCGCGGGCCGCGGTCGTCGCGGGCCATCCGATGGCGGGCAACGAGCGCGCGGGACTCGACGGGGCTGACCCGGACCTCTTCCGGAACCGCCCGTGGGTCCTCATCCCGGCGCGCCCTTCGGACCGGAAGCCCGCGAGGACCCTCGAACGTCTGGTCCGCGCCGTGGGTGCCCTGCCCCGCCGGATGGAGGACGCACTCGACCACGACCTCAAGGTCGCGCGCGTCAGCCACATCCCCTACCTCCTCTCGTACGTCCTCATGGGGACGCCGGAGGATGCGATCCGGGTCTGCGGCAACTCCTTCCGCGACGCGACGCGCGTGGCTGCGTCGGACGTCGACATGGTCCTCGACTTCCTCCTGACCAATCGGGATCCGATCCGGAAGTCCGCCGGCGAGCTGGGGGAGCGCCTCCGCCGGCTGGTCGCGGCGATCGGCCGGGGCGACGCCGGGGCGCTCCGGAAGCTGATGGCGCGCGCCCGCACGCGGCGCCTTAGAATGTAGTAGAAACCCCTCCGACCATCTGGTATCCTCCCCCTCCAACGCTATGCGGCCCCACCGGTGGTTCGCCCTTTCCGCGGGGATGCTCGCCCTGCTCGCCACCGTCACTCCGGCTTTCGCGCAGGACGCGTCCCGCGACTGGGAGGACAAACAGGTCTCCTTCGTCAACGTGACCGGCGTCCAGAGGGAGAGCAGGACCGGCATCCAGAACCTCAGCGGATTTGCCAGCGGCGTGAAGGTCACGAGGGAAAAGATCGACAAGGCCTACAAGTCCATCATGGCCACCGGCCGGTTCAACAACGTCGAGATCCTCCCCCCCGTCGTGGACCCCAACAACCCCGGCCTGTTCATCATGACGATCCGGGTCGAGGAGTACGTCGTCATCGAGAGCGTCGAGTTCAAGGGCCTGACCTCCATCCCGCTCAACCAGATCAAGCCGAGCCTGCGGATCAACGCGGGGGATTCGTACAACCCGTTCCACCTGATGCAGGACCGGAACTACATCCGGGAGCAGTACCTCTCGAAGGGGTACCACTTCTCGAGCGTCGAGGACTCGACGCGCGCGGGCACCGCCGGCGGACTCATCCTCACGTGGACGATCCTGGAGGGCCCGCTCGTGAGCGTGGACCGGATCCTCTTCAGCGGGAACAGCACGGTCGACGAATCCGAACTCCGGCGGTTCATGATCACCAAGGAGAACGGCCGGCTCCTCTTCATCCCCACCGGCCGCGAGCCGTTCGTCGAGCGGAACGTGGCGGAGGACATCAAGCGGATCAAGCTCTACTACCAGCTGGAGGGCTGGCTGGACATCGGCTCGCGGGAGAACATCTTCCTCGAGGACCTGGTCTTCAGCGAGGACAAGACGAGCGTCACGATCAAGATCCACATCGACGAGGGCCAGCGCTACAGGGTCCGCAGCGTGGCCTTCAAGTTCGACGCCGCCGTCCAGAAGCCTCTCTTCACCCCCGAAGAGATGACCCTCTGGCTCCTCTCGAAGCCGGGCGAGCCTTACACCGAGAACAACGCGGGCCGCGACGCCGCGAAGATCCGGGAGCGGTACGGCGAGAAGGCCTACATCCTGGCCGACGTCACGCCGACCCCGGTGATCGACCTGACCCGCCCCGAGATCGACCTCGTCTTCGCGATCCGCGAGAACCAGAAGATTTACGTGGGCCGGATCAGCTGGGAGGGGAATATCAAGACGCGCGAGGACGTGCTCCGCCGCGAACTCACGCGCACCGGCTTCGTCCCCGGCGACGAGTACAACAAGCGCAATCTCGACCGCGGCCTGCGTCGGATCCAGGACCGCGGGTGGTCGGAGATGCCCGCGGGCCTCCAGGTGCGCACCCAGGACACCGACGACCCGCAGACCCGCGACGTCACGATCGACTTCAAGGAGGGCCAGACCGGCAGCGTCCGGTTCGCCGCCGGCTTCAGCTCCAGCTTCGGCATCCTGGGGATCCTCGAGTACCAGCAGCGCAACTTCGACCTGGGGGACCTGCCCTCGAGCGTCGACGACATGATCAGCGGGACGGGCTTCGCCGGGGGCGGCCAGTTCCTCCGCATCCGCCTCGCCCCCGCCGCGCGGCGCCAGAGCTACTCCGTCGATTTCAAGGAACCCTACGTGTTCGGCCACGACTTCGGCCTCGGCGTTCGCGCCTACGCCCTCAACACCCTCCGCGAGTCCTACGGCGACCGCCGCCTGGGGGCCTCCGTCTCCCTGGACAAGCGGTTCGACCCGCTCGCCCTCCAGATCACGTTCAACGCCTACCGCGTCAACATCGACGGCGTGACCGGCGGGGCGCCCCTCGCGGTCCAGGAGATCGAGGGCACCAACCGGGTGATGTCCCTCGCACCCGCGATCATCTACGACACGCGCGACAGCATCATCTTCCCCACCGAGGGGGTCCGGGCCGAGGCGCGCTTCGAGTACGCCGGCCAGGTCCTGCCGGGCGACTTCAATTTCAACAAGGTCAGCGTGGAGGGAGAGGGCCACGTCACGATCTACGAGACCGAGGGCCACCTCAAGCACGTCCTGAGCGCGGCGACCACGTTCGGGTGGGCCCACGGGGCGCGGCGCAGCTCCGAGGTGCCCCTCATCGAGCGGTACTACGCCGGCGGCCGCGACGGCCCCCGCGGCTTCGAGTTCCGCGGCGTGGGACCCCACCAGAGCGGCGACCCCATCGGGGGCGAAGCCTTCTCCATGACCACGCTGGAGTACTCCTACCCTCTCTTCGTGGAGTTCCTCCGCGGGGCGTTCTTCTACGACCTCGGGACCCTGACGTCCAAGATCGAGGGGCTCACGCACGAGAAGTGGCGCAACACGGTCGGCCTCGGCATCCGGTTCCTGATCCCCCAGCTGGGGAACATCCCCGTCAAGCTCGATTTCGGCTTCCCCCTCTCCAAGCACGATGAGGACGAACGGCAGACGGTGACGTTCGACATCGGAGCGCTCTTTTAGGGGGTCCCATGGAGTCCACACAGATGAGTCTCAACCCGGAGTCACGAAGCCCGCAAAGTTACCCTCGGCATTCTTCATGTCCTTTGTGGCTTTGTGTTGAATCTGTCCCCACGAATTCACCGGGGCTGACGTGGGGGCGGAACCCGGGGCGCCCGGCGGAGTGGAAGACCTGAGAGATTGAAGGAGACGAGGTAAACGTCATGAAGAGAAGCATTCTGGCGCTGATCGCCGTTTCGGCCCTCGCCCCCGCCGCCCGGGCCCAGGACAAGCCGGACGGCAAGGCCACGTTCAAGCTCGGCGTCGTGAACTTGAAGACCTGCTTCGAGAAGGACAAGTACGACCGGATCAAGGACATCGACGGCGATCTCCAGAAGATGGCCGACGCCTACGCGAAGAAGCTCCAGGACCTCGAGAAGCGCATGGTGGAGCTGAGGGAGCAGATCGAGTCCCTCCAGCGCGACTCGCCGCTCCGCGCGGAGAAGATCCTCCAGCTCCGCCGCGCCGAGACCGACCTCAAGTTCGAAAAGGAGTACGGCCGCGCCAAGTACCTCGACTACTACAGCGACCGGAAGATCGAGATCTACAACGAGGTCCGGCGCGTGGTCACGATGATCGCCCAGGAGCAAAAGTACGACCTCATCCTCCGCGTCGAGGCCCCGCACCTGGACGAGCAGGACCCCGAGACGGTCGCGCAGCGGATCAACAACCGCGTCGTGCTCTACTCGCACGACAGCGTGGACATCACCGCGGCCGTCCTCAAGCGGCTCAACGAGGAGTGGGCCAAGCACAAGGCGGCCGCCGCCTCGAGTCCCGCGGAGTGGGATTGCACCGCCTGCAAGAAGAAGAACAAGTCCGCCGACGCGGCGTGCGCGGCGACGAAGGATTGCAAGGGGAAGAAGCCCTAAGGCTGGAACTCATGGACGTGACCCTCGGCGAGCTGGCGAAGCTGGTGGGCGGGACGCTCTCCGGCGACGGGTCCACCCTGATCCGCGGGGTCAACGGGATCAAGGAGGCGGGTTCCGGCGAGATCACCTTCCTCGCCAACCCCAAGTACGCCTCGCTCCTGACGACGACGAAGGCGGCCGCGGTGATCGTGGGCCGGGGCGTCTCGGCTCCCATCCCCGCGATCGAGGTCGCCAATCCGGACCTCGCGTTCGGGCTGATCGCCGGGCGCCTCAACGGGGTCGCGACTCCGCCCCCTCCCGGGATCCACCCGACGGCGGTCATCGCCAAGGACGCCGTCCTCGGCCGACAGGTCTCGATCGGCGCGCACGCCGTGGTCGAGTCCGGCGCCGCCGTGGGCGACCGTACGGTGCTCCACGCCCAGACCTATGTCGGCCCGGGAGCGAGGATCGGGCCGGACTGCCTGATCTATCCGCAGGTCGTCATCCGCGAGAAATGCGAGCTCGGCGCCCGGGTGATCCTCCACAGCGGCACGGTGGTCGGCTCCGACGGTTTCGGCTACGCCACCGACAAGGGGATCCACCACAAGATCCCCCAGGTGGGGATCGTGGTCCTGGAGGACGACGTCGAGCTCGGGGCGAACGTCACGGTCGACCGCGCGCGGTTCGGAAAGACGGTGATCGGCCGGGGGACGAAGATCGACAACCTGGTGCAGATCGGCCACAACGTGACGACGGGCGAGGGATGTCTCCTCGTCTCGCAGTCCGGCGTCTCGGGGAGCACGCGGCTGGGGAAGTACGTGATCCTGGCCGGCCAGGCGGGCCTCATCGGCCACCTTGAGATCGGCGACGGCGCCATCATCACCGCCCAGAGCGGGGTGACCAAGGACGTCCCGCCGGGGGCCGTGGTGGCGGGCTCCCCCGCCTCCGTTCGAACGGAGCACTTGAAGGAACTGGCGGCGCTCAGTAAGCTGCCCGAGGCGCTCCAGGAGATTCGCCGCCTCCGTAAGGAGATCGAAGAGTTCAAGAAGAAAGCTGGAAGTTAGAAGCTGGAAGATTGAAGGAAGGGTGCCCCTTCCGACTTCAAGATTCGAACTTCGGACTTCGGACCCATGAAAAAGAACCAGCGCAGCATCGCCAGGCCCGCGCAGTACGAGGGCGTGGGCCTCTTTGGGGGCCAGCACGGCAAGGTCCGTCTCATGCCCGCCGCCGCGAATTCGGGCGTCACGTTCGTGCGGACCGACCTCCCCGGGCGCCCCCGGCTCCCGGTCAGCCCCGACACGGTCGCCAGCAAGTTCCGCCGCAGCGCCGTCAGCGCCGAGAACGTCGAGGTCGAGACCATCGAACACCTCATGTCCGCCTGCGGGGGCCTCGAAGTGGACAACCTCGACGTCGAGATCGACGCCGCCGAACTCCCCAACGGGGACGGATCCAGCCTGCCGTGGGTCGAACTGCTCAAGGGCGCCGGCCTGGTCGACCTGCCGGAGCCCCGGAAGATCCACGTGGTCCGCGAGCCGATCGCGGTGAGCGACAGCGAGGCCTCGATCGTGGCCCTGCCGGGCGACGGAGGCCTCACGGTCTCCTACACGCTCAATTACCCCAACACCCCCATCGGCCAGCAGCACTTCACGTGCGAGATGAGCGACGAGAGCTACGCGAAGCAGATCTCGCCGGCGCGGACCTTCTGCCTCCAGAGCGAGGCGGAGGCCCTGATCCAGCAGGGCCTGGGCAAGGGGGGGACCTACCAGACGACCGTCGTGTGGGGTCCCAACGGGCCGATCGACAACACGCTCCGGTTCCCCGACGAGCCGGTCCGCCACAAGATCCTCGACCTGATGGGCGACCTCGCTACGCTGGGCGCGGGCCTCAAGGCCCACGTGGTCGCGATCAAGTCGGGCCATACGACCAACATGAAGCTGGTCAAGAAGATCGCCTCCTCGTTCAGCGAGGCGGGCCAGTTCCAGGCCAAGCCCGGCGGGACGCTGCTCGACGTCCGCGAGATCGCCAAGATCCTCCCCCACCGCTACCCGATGCTCCTCATCGACAAGGTGATCGAGCTCGACGGCTACCGGCGCGCGGTCGGGATCAAGAACGTAAGCTTCAACGAGCCGTTCTTCCAGGGCCACTTCCCCGGGCAACCCATCATGCCGGGCGTGCTCCAGATCGAGGCGATGGCGCAGCTGGCGGGAGTACTCCTCATGCGCAAGAGCGAGAACCAGGCGAAGGTCGCCGTCCTCCTCTCGCTGGACGGCGTCAAGCTCCGGAAGAGCGTCGTCCCGGGCGACCAGCTCCGCATCGAGGTCGAGACGATCAGGATCAAGGCGCGGACCGGCGAGGTCCTCGCGCGCGCCACCGTCGACGGCCAGCTGGTGGCGGAGGCGAACATGAAGTTCATGCTGATGGACGGGCAATGAGGAACACCCGACTCCCAACCTCCAACTCCCAAGAAACTCCCAACCTCCAAATCCCAACGCCAGGGGTGGGATCCAGGCCCTCCTGCCGGGATTTGGGAGTTCCCTGCTAATGCCGATCCACCCGACGGCGGTCATCGAGACGGGCGCCCGCATCCACGCCACCGCGGACATCGGGCCGTTCTGCATCATCGGGCCCAAGGCGGTCATCGGGCCGGGGACGAAGCTCCTCCAGAGCGTGACGGTGTCGGGCCGCACCACGATCGGCGCGCGAAACGTGGTCCACCCCTACGCGGTCCTCGGCGGCGATCCGCAGGACCTCAAGTACAAGGGCGAGGACTCGGTCCTCGTGATCGGCGACGAGAACATGATCCGCGAGGGCGCCACGATCAACAAGGGCACCTGGGCGGGCGGGAACCAGACCGTCATCGGCAACCGGAACATGATCATGGCCACCGCGCACGTGGCCCACGACTCGGTGATCGGGGACCACTGCATCCTGGCCAACGCCGTCCTCCTGGCCGGCCACGTGCGGATCGAGTCCAACGCGATCCTCAGCGGCTGGGTGGGCGTCCACCACTTCGCGACCGTCGGCCAGCACGCCTTCGTGGGCGGCGGGTCCCGTGTCAACCAGGACGCCCCGCCGTACATGATCATGCAGGGCATGGATGGGGAGATCCGCGGCGTGAACACCGTGGGCCTCCGCCGGCACGGCTTCAAGCCCGAGGCGATCAACGCCCTGCGCGACGCCCACAAGGTGCTCTGGCGCTCCAACCTCCCCAAGCCCGAGGCGATGGCGGAGCTCGAGAAGTCCAACGGCCACTTCCCCGAGATCCAGACCCTGGTCGAGTTCCTGCGCGCCTCCGACCGCGGCCATATGGGCCGCGCGCGGGAGTCCGCCCGCACCGCCACCCCCGCCGTCCCGCAGGACCCCGAGGCGGAGCTTCTGGCGTGAAGGCCCATGCCACCGCCCTCATCGATGCCGCCGCGCAGGTGGCCGAGGACGTCGAGATCGGCCCGTACTGCGTCGTGGGGCCGGGCGTGCGGATCGGCCCGGGGTGCCGCCTCCTCGCCCGCGTCATCGTGACGGGACCCGTGACCCTCGGGGCCCGCAACGTCTTCCATCCCAACGTCGTGATCGGCAGTGCGCCCCAGTCCGCCCTGCCTCCCGCGCCCGGAGGACGGATCGAGATCGGCGACGACAACCTCTTCCGCGAGGGAGCCACGGTCAACCTCCCGGCGGCGCCCAACGGCGTGACGGAGATCGGGTCCCGGAACCGGTTCCATTTCTCGTCGAACGTCGGCCACGACTGCGTCGTCGGCGACGACAACGTGGTCGGCACCTTCGCGGCCCTCTCGGGTCACACGATCGTTTACGATCAAGCCTGGATCGAGGGCTCCGGCGGCACGGAGGTCCACGTCCACATCGGCCGGGGCGGCTGGCTCCAGAGCCATTGCAAGACCCGCATCGACGTCCCCCCCTTCCTCGGCGTTGGAGGGGATGTCCCGGAGGTCCGGGGCGTCAACCCGCTCTTTCGGACCCCGGCCCTCGAGCGGGCGTTTGAGACCGTCTGGAAGTCTGGCCTCTCCCGGACGGAGGCCCTGGCGCGGCTCCAGAAGGACGCCACTCCCGAGGTCGCGGAGCTCGTCGCC
>CAZSCC010000598.1:0-1731 GCA_964604905.1 uncultured Planctomycetales bacterium | reverse complement strand
GGCGCGGCGCACCCGCTTCCAGGGAAGGTCCCATTGGCCTTCGCTTTGAGTATTCTCTATGACTGCTTGGCCCTCCTGCAGTCGGGGGACAGCCCCAAAAACCCTTCGTATTCTGTCCGGGTAACCCTGTGGTAGAATCGGGTTTGGGTCATGGGTCACGGCCGTCCGGCCCTATCTTCAAACAACTACCAAACGAAATTGTTAAGCGAGGGGAATCATTCCATGGAGGGGAAGTTCCACCGAAAAGAGGCGACTCTGCGTTGCCCCTTCGGGCTCCGGCTCCGGCTCTCGCTGGCGATCGCCGTCGCGGCTTGCCTTCTACTCCTGCCCCTCTCGGCGCTCAAGGCGCAAGGCGTCTTTCTCCGCGGGGACTGCGACCAGAACCAAAAGCTCGAGATCACGGACTCGATCTTCCTCCTCTCCTTCCTCTTTTTGGGGAGCCGCGAGCCGACTTGCTTCAGCGCCTGCGACTCGAACGACTCCGACGCGCTCGACATCTCCGACCCCCTCTACTCGCTCTCCTACCTGTTCCTCGGAGGGCCGGCGCCGCCGCCTCCTTTTCCCGATGAGGATCCCGATCCCACGGGGACGAAGCTCACGTGTTTGAACGGGCGCAATCCCCCGGTCGACTTTCGGGTCACTCCCCCCGAGATCTTCTTTTACCGGGTGGGGAACGTGCAGCTCCTCTCGGTCTTGAGCTTGAACGACGCTGGGGACCTTGAAGACGTGCGCCTATCGAAGTCCACCCGCTACAGTAGCGCCGATCCTGCCGTCGCCCCCATCAGCTCGCAAGCGGTGGTGACCGCGAAGGCCGTCGGGGAGACGACGGTCGATGTCCACTACCGCGGGGTCACTCGGAAGATCAAGGTGCACGTGGTTCCCGGGGCCGACGGGAGCCCGATCGTGCGCATCACCGCGCCCCTCGACGGAGCCATCATCACCTCGCCGCGGGTGCCGCTCTCGGGCCTCGTGAGCGACCCGCAAGCGACCCTCACCTTGAATGGCGCGGCGCTATTGCAGACCGCCGGGAGCTTCTCCACCCTGGTGGAGCTCCCGTTGGGCCCGACGAAGCTCGAGGTGGCGGCGGCGGGAATCACGGGACAAGGAAAAGCTTCGGTGAAGGTGACCCGCGTCGCGCCGGGAAGCCCGGAGGCCGTCGGGCCCGACGGCAAGCCCTTGCCCGAGGTAATGGTCCCGGCGTCCTTGCCGCCAGACAACGTTGGGCCCATTGTGGCGATCTCCTCGCCGGCGGAAGGAGCGACCCTTCGAAGCGGCTTCGTGGAGGTCGCCGGGACGGTCGATGATGCTTCCGCCGTCGTGCGAGTGAACGGCGTCCAGGCCGAGCGAAATGGGACGCTCTTCCGAGCGCAACTGCGTCTTCTGCCAGGCGACAACACGATCCGGGCGGAGGCCGTCGACCCGGTGGGGAACACGTCCCAGGCCGAAGTCCGGGTCAAGATCGATGGAGCCTTCCCCCGAGTGAACATCACGAGCCCGCCGGGCGCCTTCGCGAGCGTCGTGGGGACGCAGAGCTTCACCTTGCAAGGGACGGTTGACCCGCCGGGCACCCCAGTTTCCGTGAATGGAATCCCTGCTCAAGTGGCCGGCGCCAACTGGAGCGCGGCCCTTTCCCTGGCGGCCGGCCCGCACGACTTGATCGCGACCGCGTCGCTGGGAGGATCGCTGACGCGCCAAGGGCAAGCGGTGCGCACGGTCATCGTCGATCTCGCG
>CAZSCC010000597.1:0-8143 GCA_964604905.1 uncultured Planctomycetales bacterium | reverse complement strand
TCCAGCGACAAGGCCTACGGCGACCTCGAGACGCTGCCCTACACCGAGGAGATGCCCCTCCGGGGCTCGCATCCTTACGACGCCTCCAAGTCGTGCGCGGACCTGCTCGCCCAGTGCTACCTGAAGAGCTACAGGGTGCCCGTTGCGATCGTCCGCTGCGGCAACTTGTACGGCGGCGGGGACCTCAATTTCAATCGGATCATCCCCGGCACGATCCAGTCGGTCCTCGCGGGGAAGCGGCCGGTGATCCGCTCCGACGGCACGCCCCTCCGCGACTACCTCTACGTGCAGGACGCGGTCGCGGCCTATTTGGCGCTGGGCGCGTCGGAGGCCGTGGGCCCGTTCAACTTCGGGACCGAGACGCCGACGTCGGTGCTCGACCTGGTCCGCCAGATCCTGATCCTGATGAAATCGAAGCTACGGCCGGACGTACGCAACGAGGCGTCCAACGAGATCGCCCAGCAGTGGCTCTCGTGCAAGAAGGCGCGGGAGAAGCTCGAGTGGAAGCCCCGGTACGACCTCAAGCGCGGGCTCACGGAGACGATCGCCTGGTACAAGGCCCGCGCGAAGTGACGGGGCCGATGTCGGACGCGCGGCTGGCGTTCCTCCTCGCGATCGCGGCCTTCCTCGCGCGGTACACCCTCTATCTCGGCACCACGATCTTCGGGACCGACAGCGCGCAGTTCCTCCTGATGGCCCAGTGGATGGGGGAGGCGCGGTTCCACGACGCGCTGGCGATCACCTATCATCCCTTCTACCCGTTCCTGGCGGCCGTGTTGAACGTCTTCGTGGGCGACCTCGAGCGTTCTGGGTTCTGGGTCTCGATGGTGCTGGGCTCGGCGGCGGCGGTGCCGCTCTTCCTCCTCGTGCGGTCGATCTTCGGCCGCACCCCTGCGATCGTGACCGCCCTCTTCTACGCCGTGCAGCCGCACACGGTCGAGGTGCACGCGGACGTCATGACGGAGGGGACGTTCGCGTTCTTCTTCTTCTCGTCGATGTGGCTTTGCTGGCGATCGATCGAGGAGCCGTCGCTGGAGCGCTCGATCGTCGCCGGGCTGGCGGCCTGCGCGGCGTATCTCACGCGGGCGGAGGGGATCCTCGCGGTGGCGCTCGTGACATTCTGGCCGGCGGCGGTGGCGCTCGGGCGGCGCGAGGGGAGGTTTCGACGTCTCGCGGGCGTGGGGGTGGGCATCGCCGCGATCCTGATCCTGGCCTTCCCGTTCCTGGTCTGGGTGAAGTCGCAGATGGGGACGTGGAAGCTTTCGGCGAAGGTCTCGGTCAACGAAGCGGGGAGATCTTTCGAGAGTGCGCAGCCGCGGGATGAGGATATCGGGGCGAAGCAGGGGAAGTCGGTCTGGTCGGGTCGCTACATGAAGTTCGTCCAGTCGATGGGCCGGCTGACCTACTTCGTGACGGTGCCCTTCCTGATCCTGGGATTCTGGGGGCTGCGGGGCCACGGGTGGCGGGGGACGCTCTTCTACTTCAGCTTCCCGCTGCTGTACCTGGCCGGGCTCCTATGGTCGCTGCGGGGCGTCCCCTACATGAGCTACCGGTATCTCATCCCGTCGATGAACCTGCTGATGGTGATGGCGGGGCTTGGGGTGGGGGTGCTCCTCCGGCGCTGGCCGGATCCGCGGAGGACGCGGTGGGCGCTCGCCGCCGTGGGGGCTGCGGTGTTCGTGATGCTGGTGCCGTCGCTGCGGCCGCACCGGCACGAGGAGTCGGGGTACCGGGAGGCGGGGCGCTGGTTGGCGGCCCATAAGGCGCCGGGGGCGCAGTTCTACACGACGACCGACAAACTCAACTTCCTCGCCGGGGGCGGCATCCGGGGATTCCCGCCGGGGCTCGCCGCGTTCCGGAAGGAAGTGGAGAAGTCGCCCGCGGCGTACTATGTGATCGTCGAAAAGGACATGAAGGAAGTGCGGCCCTTCGTCGAATGGCTCCGCTCGTCCGGGAAAGTGGGCGAGCCGGTGACGATCGCGGCCGGCAGTCCGGGAGTCTGGTCCGTGAGCGCCTACCCCGCCCGATGAGCCTGCAGAGGGCGGCGGCCGGGGTGGCGATCGCGCGTGGCCTCGGGCTCTGCTCCGCCCTCGCCTTCACGCTTTACACCGCCCACCGGTTCGGGAGCGACCGCGGGACCGACATCGCGTTCATGGCGCTGATCATCCCCAACGCGCTCATGGCGGTGATCTCCATCCTCCTACCGCCGGTGCTGACGTCGGTCTTCAAGTCGATCGAGGCCGCCCGGGGAGCGGATGAAGCGTGGGCCTTCGCGCGGACCGTGCCGCGGCTGACGGTTGTGGTCTTTGCCGCCGCGAGCGCCGCCGGCGCGTTGGCCAGTCCGTGGCTGGCCCGCTGGGTAGGGGGAGGCCTGCAGCCCGACATCGAGCGATATATGCGCCTGGCCTTCCTGCTCGTCTTCTTCACGGGGATCTCCTCGGTGCTCAAGGGGATCCTGAACGCGAACGGAGCTCTCTTCGTGCCGTCGCTCGACACGGTGGCGGCGAATGCGACCGGGATCGCGATCGCGGCGGTCGCGGCCGACTCGTGGGGGGCGCCCGCGCTCGTGGCCGCGGCGGTGGGCGGGGGCGCGGCGAAGGTCATCCTCATGGTCCCTCAGTATCTTTCGAAGCGCCGGCCGGGGCCGGCGGGCCTGTGGCACCCGTCGATGGGTCAAGCGGGGGTGATGCTCGTGCCGGTGCTCCTCAACGGCCTCCTCTTCGCCATTCTGGTCGGAGTGCTCAGGGCTTTAGCATCGCGAATCCCGGTAGAGGGAGCGGTCTCCCATCTGACGTACGCGGAGCGGATCTACTCCGCGCCGGCGGACCTCTTCGTGGCCTCGCTCGGGGTGGCGCTGCTTCCGGCGCTCTCGGGGCACGCGGCGGCGGGGGAGATGGAACGGGTACGCCACTTGACGACCGTCGGCCTCCGCATGTCGGCCTTCTTCGGGATACCGGCTGCGGTGGGGTTGGGGATGCTGGCCGAGCCGGTGGTCGCCCTCCTTTTCCAGCACGGCCGGTTTGACGGGGCGGATACGGCCGGGACGGCCGCGGCGCTTCGCGGGTACGCGCCGTCGCTCGCCTTCTCCGGTCACATGCTGCTCTATCAGGCGTTCTATGCGATCGGGCGGACGAAGGCGATCGTCGCCTCGGGAGCGACGATGCTGGTGGGAACCGTGATCGCGGGCGCCCTCCTCGTCGGCCCCTACGGGCAAGGCGGTCTGGCGCTCGGGTTTTCGATCTCCTACATGGCGGGCTGGGCCGTATCTCTGGCCCTCTTCGCGCGCGCGGTCGGGTGGCCTGACCTGAAGGGAATGGTGTCGGGCATCCTGCGGACCGCCTTCTGCAGTGCGGGAATGGCGGGGGTGCTCTGGGCGATGAGTTCGGCGCACGTCCTGGCGCGGATCGCGGCGGGGTCGGCGGTGTTTCTGGGGATGGCGCGCTTCCTCTGTCCCGAGGAGTGGGCCCAGGCGCGGAAGCTCGGGTCGCGGTCAGGTCGTTGAACCGCGACGGATCTCACCCAAGACAGGGGGGGACCTCCCTGAACCAGACCGTCCTACCGACCCGACGGGTCAGGTCGCCCCTTTGCCGCCCAGAACGCGGGCGACCGGAGACGCCGCAGGTATCGTCGGGCGGCGGACACCAGCGCCTCCCGCTTGAGCCGACCGCGCTCCGCGGGACCGACGTGCGGGGAGCGACTGATCGCATCGAAGAGACCCTCGAAGACCTCGATCCGATTGAAGGGCGCCGGGTATCGGGGCTTGAGTCCCAGCACGCGCGAGATTCGCGCCACGCTCGCCGACGTGCCCCCGACCTGCCGCCAGAACTTCACCGCCGGCAGCGTGTGGATCGGATGGGCCAGGACCAAATCGAGCAGGAGCGTCTGGTCGTTCGCCACCCGATTCTCGAGCCGGCGGGAGCCCAGGTGGGAGGTCCGGTACACCCCGTAGAAGACGGAATTCCGGTCGAGGGATCGCAAGTAGGAGGCCGCGCGCTCAGCGGGGTTCCGATCGAGCGCCGAGCATCCCGGGTCGATCTCCCCGGTCTCCCGCCCGTCTGTCGCCACGAATGCCGCGCGCGTCCCGCACAACGCGACCTCCGGATGGGCATCCAGGTACGCGATGCAGGAGGAGGCGAAGTCCGGCGCCCAGCGGTCGTCGTCCGCCGCCCACATGAAGAAGGGAGCTCCGGAGGCGGCGCCGAGCACCCGGTTGAAGTTCCAGGTCGGTCCGCGATTCGGATCTTCGCGCAGGTAACGCACCCCGGGGCGCCGGCAGATCTCGGGCGTCCGATCGGTCGAACCGTTGTCGGAGACGATGAGCTCGAGGTCGCGGAGGTCCTGCGCGAGCAGGCTGTCAAGCGCGCGGGGAAGGGTGGCGGCCCCGTTGTACGTCGGGAGGCCGATCGTCAGCTTCATTTCCGGCGGAGGTAGCAGCCGGGCCAGTGGGTCACTCGCTCCCGGACGCTCCCCTCGTTGAACGGCCAGGCCGGTTCTTCGAGCGCGAACTCGGGGTGTGCCGCGGCGAACTCGGACGCGGCGGCCTTGGGATTGTCCGATCGCCACTCCGGCTTGCCGCGGGGCACGTCGTCCAGGAACTCCATCGAGCCGTCGGTCGCCACCAGGTAGGAACCGGGGGTGACGATCGGGCCGTACGCCTCGAGCTCCGCACGGACGTGCGCCTTCGTGTGGTTCGAGTCGAGGATCACCAGCACGGCCTCGCCTTTGGCGATCCCGCTCCTCACCTTCGCCACGACGGAAGGCTCGACCGAGCTCCCCTCGACGAGCGTGATGAGCGGCGCCATCTCGTGCGCCTCGATCGCCTTGCGGTTGTGCGGCCGGATCTCGACTTCCACCCCCACCACCCGGCCGCGCCCCATCGCCTTGCAGAGGCTCGCGTAGAGGATCAGCGACCCTCCGTGCGCAACTCCCGTCTCGACGATCACGTCCGGCTTGACCTTGTAGAGGACCTCCTGCATCCGCACGATGTCCTCGGGAAGCTGGATGATGGGGCGGCCCATCCAGGTGAAGGCGTAGACGTACTTCTGGTCCCACCCGACCTTGAGCCACGTGCGGGAGAGGAGTGAGAAGGCCTCCGCCGAGTAGAGGTCGATCTCGCGGGTGTCCAGGATGAGCTTCCGTTTCGCCTCATCCACGGTGAATCGCATGGCCGTCACTATATATCGTCGACGAAGGGCCGAAAAGCACATTAGTTGCCTTTCCCATTCGAGCGCCTTATACTCGCGCTCTCATGTCCTGCCGATCCTGCGGAAACGGGTCTCTGGACCTCGTCCTCTCGCTGGGCGCGATCCCCCTGGCGAACGCCCTGCCTGCGAAGGACGACCTGGGCCGGCCCGACGAGCGCTTCCCGCTCGACTTGGCGTTCTGCCCGAAATGCGCCCTGGCGCAGATTCTCGAAACGGTCCCGCCCGAGAAGATGTTCCGCGACTATCTCTACTTCTCGTCCTACTCCGACACGATGCTCAGGCACGCCGAGGAGCACGTGAATCGGCTGGTGAAGGAGGAGCGACTCGGCCCGTCCAGCCTGGCGCTCGAGATCGCCTCCAACGACGGCTATCTCCTCCAGTTCTTCCTGAAGGCGGGAGTCCCGGTCCTCGGCGTCGAACCCGCCCGCAACATCGCGAAGGTCGCGGAGGGGAAGGGCATCCGGACCCTCCCGGAGTTCTTCACGCGCGAGCTCGCGGCCACGCTCCCCAAGGCCGACGTCGTGATCGCCAACAACGTCCTCGCCCACGTGCCCGATCTCAACGGGTTCGTCGCGGGCCTCAAGGCCGTACTCAAGCCCCGCGGCGTCGCCACGATCGAGGTGCCGTACGTGCGGGAGATGGTGGACCGCGCCGAGTTCGACACGATCTATCACGAGCATCTCTCTTACTTCTCGGTCACAGCGCTGGACGAGATCTTCGCCCGGAACGGGCTGGTCCTCGACCGGGTGGAGCGCCTGCCGACCCACGGCGGATCGCTCCTGCTCTTCGTCCGGCATGAGGAGCGGGACAGAAGCACCGTCGAGACTCTCCTTCGTGAGGAAGAGGCGTGGGGGGCGCGGGGGCACGCGCCGTATCGGCGGATGGCCGACCGTGTTCGGGCGGTCGGGGCCTCGCTGCGGGGCCTCCTCGACGAACTCAAGGCGGGAGGCAAGAAGGTCGCTGGGTACGGCGCGGCCGCGAAGGCGACGATCCTGCTCAACTTCTTCGGCATCGGCGCGGATCATCTGGCGTTCGTCGTGGACCGGAGCCCCCACAAGCAGGGGCGGTTCATCCCGGGGGTGCGCATCCCGGTGTCGCCCGTCGAGCGCCTCCTCCAGGATCAGCCGGACTTCGTCCTCCTGCTGGCGTGGAATTATGCCGACGAGATTCTAGGCCAGCAGGCGGAATATCGCCGCCGCGGCGGCAAGTTCATCCTCCCGATTCCCGAGGTGAAGGTCGTATGATCGACGGCGTCGCGGTCGTCGCGCTCAAACGCATCCCCGACGAGCGCGGGACCGTCTCCCACATGCTCAAGCGCACGGATCCTCACTTCAAGGAGTTCGGGGAGATCTACTTCTCGTCGATCTACCCGGGCGTCGTGAAGGGGTGGCACCTCCACGAGCGGATGACGATCAACTACGCCTGCATCGTGGGGTCGATCAAGCTCGTCCTGTTCGACGAGCGGGAGGGGTCGAAGACGAAGGGCGAGACCCAGGTCCTCTACCTCGGCCGGGACAACTACGTCCTCGTCAGCGTCCCGCCGGGCGTCTGGAACGGGTTCATGAACGTCGACGCCGGCGAGTCGATCGTGGCCAACTGCGCCACGATCCCGCACGATCCCGCCGAGATTCGCAGGCTCGATCCGCATAAGAACCACATCCCGTACGACTGGGCGCGCAAGAACGGATGAGAGTGCTGCTCACCGGCGCCACCGGGTTCATCGGCTCGCACGTCGCGCGGGAGCTCCTCGGGAGGGGTCACGAAGTCCACTGCACGCTTCGCGCGGCGAGCGACCGGCGGCGGATCCGGGACATCGAGTCGCGGCTCCGCATCCATGAGGGGGCCATGGGCCTCGTCCCGCTGCAGGCGGATGTGACCGTCCACCTGGCCTGGTACGCCGTGCCGGGGAAGTACCTGACAGCCCCGGAGAACCGTGACTGCCTGAAGACGAGCCGTCGTCTGCTGGCGGCGGTGAAGGGACGAGTGGTCTTCGCGGGGACCTGTTTCGAGTTCGACACGCAGGTAGGCCGGCTTCGCGAGGACAGCCCCACGAAGCCGACGACGCTCTACGCCGAATGCAAGGATGCGCTCCGCCGTGATGTGGAGCAGCGGCCGGATTCCGCGTGGATCCGGTTCTTCTACCAGTACGGCCCCTGGGAGGACGAGCGGCGGCTCGTGCCGTCGGTGATCCGGTCGATCCTGCGGGGGGAGCCGGCGAAGGTCTCCCCGGGAGGGCAGAGGCGGGACTTCCTGCACGTCGAGGACGTGGCGGCGGCGGTCTGCGCGGTGGCGGAGAGCCGGCTGGACGGCTGCGTCAACATCGGTTCAGGCGAGTCGCCGACGGTGGGCGAAATCGTGACGCGGATCGGCGAGCTGGGGGGGCGCCCCGACCTGATCCGGCTGGGGGCGGTCCCGTACTATGCGGGCGAGTCGATGTGGATCGAGGCGGACAACGCGAAGCTGCGGTCGACGGGGTGGAGGCGGAAGCACGGCCTGGAGGCGGGATTGCGTCATACCTTGGATTGGTGGAAACGGTCATGAGCGACTTGGCCGGTCGAATCCAGGAGATGTTCGATGAGCTTCGTCGAGCCCCTCGGGAGATGCTTCCCTCGAAATACTGGGAGGAACTCAATCGGAGGAATCTGAGCCAACTGGAGGAGCAGGGATACGGGAATTTCAAGCGGACTCTCGCGCGGAACTATTTCACCTGGATCGTCCTACCGGGGAACGCGCAGTTTCGCTGGCTCAGGCATCGCCTGCCGTTCAGGGCGGTGGCCGGGGCGGCGATCCGTACCCTCTTCTCGGGGAGTCATTCCCCGCTGACCTGGGGAGAATCGAAGGCCTACTCCTACCTGACGCGGCTCCTATGGGAGTACGCTCGGACCCAGGACTCCGATCGACTTCTGGAGAAGCTGGCCGAACCCCTCGAGGGCAATCCT
>CAZSCC010000596.1:0-20606 GCA_964604905.1 uncultured Planctomycetales bacterium | reverse complement strand
CGGGCTTCACGACCAGCCTGACGGGATTCTCCAGCCTCGCGGAGGCGCTGAAGGCGATGGACGCGGCGAAGGGCACGGGCGTGACCCTTTTCATCACCTGCCCCGAGTTGAAGCGCGATCCCGCCGGGACGGTCCGCGCGGTGGCCGGGCACCCGGCCCTCGCCGGGTATCATCTGGTGGACGAACCTTCCGCGGCCGCGTTTGCCGGGCTCGCGGCGTGGCAGAAGGCGATCCAGGCGGTCGACCCGGCGCATCCCTGTTACGTCAATCTGCACCCCATCTATGCCGGCGATCAACATCTCGGCACGAAGGGCTACAAAGAGTATGTCGATCAGTTCGTGAAAATCGTCCAGCCCCCTTTTATCTCCTTCGACAACTATCCGACGACCTTCGGAAAACTGGAACCGCACGTCTTCACGAACCTGGAGATCATCTCCGCCGCGGCCCGGAGCGCCCAAAAGCCTTTCTGGGGGTTCTATCAGACGGTGAACTGGGGGGCGATGCCCCCGCGCACGCTCGCGCAGCTGCGCCTGGAGAGCTTCAGCAACCTCGTGTACGGCGCGCAGTGCATCCAGGCGTTCACCTATTGGATGCCGGGATTTCCGGACCATCGGGACGCGCCCATCGGCCTGAACGGGAAGCGCACCGCCATGTACGATCTCGTCAAGGAGGTCAACGGCGAGATACGCGCCTGGTCGCGCGTCTTCAAGGACGCCCAGGTTTCGGGCGTGACCCATGCCGGCAAGGTCCTTCCGCCCGGCACCCGGCCCTTCGCGGTGAAGGGCGGGCTGAGCCGCCTGGACGTGGGCGCCGGGAGCGCCGTCGTGTCGTTCCTGAAGAAGGGCGGAAAGGAACACGTTGCGCTCCTGAACAAGGATCTCCACGGAAAGCTGACGCTCACGGTCGGGTTTGACGATGCGCGGAAGGTGATCGAAGTCCGCAAGGACGGCCAGGATCGGCCGGTCACCGCATCGGAGTTCACGGTCGAACCCGGCGATCTCCTGGTCTTTCAGGTGTCCCCATGATGATCCTGATCCTCGCCGCTCTTCTCTCGGCCCAGGATCCGTCCCGCGCCTATAAGGAGTCGGACGCGATCTTTCCCAACCCCGAGCGCGGCCTCTTCGTCTGGAGCGACTTCGTGAAGACGGCCGACTTTTCGGGCCCGGCGGCGAAGGGCTACCGGATCGTGCACGGTCTCGTGCACCTCGACGCGTACCGCGACGCGCCGCTGCCCCCGGCGTTTCTGGCCGCGCTGGGCGAGCGCTTTGGCGCCGTGCGGAAGGCGGGGATGAAGGTCCTCCCGCGGTTTTCCTACGACTTCACCGAGAAGGGCCAGGACGCGACGAAAGAGCGGGTGCTGGAGCATCTCGCGCAGCTCAAGCCGCTGTTCGCGGCGAACGAGGACGTGATCGTCGCGATGGAGGCGGGCTTCATCGGCGCGTGGGGCGAGTGGCACTCGTCGAAGAACAAGCTCGACGCGCCGGAGACGCGGAAGGAGATCCTGAAGGCGACGCTCGACGCGCTTCCGAAATCCCGGATGGTGAAGGTTCGCTACCCCCGCGCGGCGATGACGATCTTCGGCGACGAGCCCCTGGGCGACGCGGAGGCGTTTTCGGGGAGCGACCAGGCGCGCGTGGGCCACCACAACGACTGCTTCCTCGCCGGCGAGAGCGACGCGGGGACCTATCATCCGGGCCCCATCGAGCCGCTGAAGCGGTACACGGAGTCGTGGACGAAATACACGGCCATGAGCGGCGAGACCTGCCGCCTCTCGCCGCCGCGCTCGGACGGCAAGACCGCGCTGGCCGAGCTCGCGCGCTTCCACTGGTCGATGCTCCACGAGGGCTATCACCCGGCGGTGATCAAGGCCTGGAAGGAGCAGGGCGCGTGGGAGGAGATCCAAAGGAGGCTCGGCTACCGCTTCGTGCTGCGGGAGGCCTCCTGGCCCGCGACGGTCGCGAAGGGCGGGGCGTTCACGCTGGCGGTCACGCTCCAGAACGCCGGGTTCGCGTCGATGTTCAACGAGAGGAAAGTCTACGCCGTCTTCTCGGACGGAAAGACGAGGCACGTCGTGCTCCTGGAAGGCGTCGATCCCCGCCGCTGGTGGGGCGGGGAAGAAGTGAAGCTCGCGGCGAAGCTGACGGCGCCCGCGGAGCCGGGGACGTACCGGCTCAGTCTCTGGCTTCCGGACGCCGCTCCGGCGCTGCGCGACCGCGCGGAGTACGCGGTGCGCTTCGCCAACGAGGACGTCTGGGACGCGAAGACCGGGGAGAACGTCCTGGCGGCCGAGGTCAAGGTCGGCGCGGACGGCTCCCACGGGGCGGCGATCCGCAAGGACGGGGCGATCGAGATCGACGGCCGGGCCGTCTTCCCCATCGGCTACTACCACGTCTCCTGGGTCCGCGGCCGTTCGGGCGAGACGCTCCGGAAGGACCTCGCACTCGCCGCCACCGCGGGCGCCGACCTCTTTCACCCGACCCTCGATCTTTCGCCGGGCGTCGCGACGCTGCTCGACGATGCCCGTCGCCTCGGCGTCCGTTTCATCCCGGAGATGGACCCGAAGGTCCTCGACGCGATGGTCGAGCGCCATCGCGGCAACCCCGTCGTGCTGGCGTGGAACCTCGGAGACGACGTGACGGACCGGGCGACGGTCGAGCAGATCCGGGACCGACGCGAGCGAGTCCGCAAACTCGACCCCAAGGTCCTGACCTACGTGAGCGCCTATAATTCGGGCGAGGCCTGGCTGGGCAAGCCCGGCGCCTCGAGCTGGCTGAAGGCCGGGATCGACATCATCGGCATGCAGAACTACCCGATCCCCTGGGAGCCCGGGGTGGGGAACCACAACTGGTGCGACTTCGCTCCCGGGCCGCGCGACAAGGGGAACCATCGCGCGCGGGTGTTCTGGGGAATGAAGCGGACGGTTGACCAGGCGGCCGCGATCGGGCACCGCGCCGTGCTGGCCAACATCCAGGCCTTCCGCTGGAACAACGAAGGCCCGGCCTGGCGCTGGCCGACCCCCGGAGAGACCGACAATATGACCTGGCAGGCCGTCGTGGCCGGCGTGAACGGAATCCTCTTTTTCGCGATGCACGACGCGTCGACCTACCTGCCGGATCAGCCGGAGCTCTGGCGGCAGACGTCAACGACGATGGCGGACCTGAAGAAGCTCGCGCCCGTGCTGCTCTCCGGGAAGCGCGCGGTCCATCCGGCCGTCGAGGACGCGGCGGCTCGCTGCGTGTGGGCGATCTGGAGCGGGGCCGCGGACGGGGAGTTGTTGGTGGTGGCGGTCAGCGTGAGCGATCGCGAGGAGGAGTTGCGGATCCCCCTCCCGGCCGGCGCCAAGGGCGCGCCGAGCGCGGTCTTCGAGCATCGGCCGGGGCTCCTACGGGTGGAAGAGGGCGCGCTCCGGGGGACCCTTCCGTCGGGGGCCGTTCGAATCCTCCGTCTTCGTCCCTAGGATCGATACTTCCAGTGGAGGGTCTTTCCCTTCCGGCACTGGAGAAGCGTCGTCCCGATCCGCGCGGCGCGCGTCTCGGGGCGCTTCGCCCCGACGATCCACTCAACGTACTCGCGCCGGTATCCGGGCGTAAGGCCCTCGAAGAACGCGCGGACTTTCGCGTCCCCCGCAAGGGCCTTGCGGAGATCGGCCGGAACAGGGATGCCCGCCCTCCGGGACTCGGCCTTCACGCCCCGGGCGTTCAGCGCCGCCGCCTCGCGTACGTAGGCTGTGAGGGTCTTCGCGTCGATGTCGGCGACGGAGTGGAACTTGACCGAGCGGTTGTGGGCGTTGGAGTCGCTGCAGCCGGTGAGGATCTTTCGGCGGTCCTTGAGGAGCGCGCCCTTGAAGAAGGTGAAGGTCACGTGCTCCCGGAAGGCGCCGAAGCCGCAGACCATCCCCTCCCGGTTGAAGTTCGGCCCCCACTTCCAGTCCTCGACGATCTCGGGGTCGGCGTTCCGGACGATCCGGCGGAGAGCTCCGCAGATCCTGCGGGAAAAGTAGGGGAGTCCCGCGATGTACTCGTCGATGCGTCGGCCCGCGTCGGGGCGGATGGTCATGGCGCCTTCTCCCTCAGGATGCCCCAGACTACTCGGCCTGCGGAGCGCGGGGAAGCGGATCCGTCATCAGCTCCGATGGGACGCACGGACCTCTCTTGTAATGGTGAGAGCGTGCCGGAAGCCGTTCGGTGGAAGCGTCCTCCTCCGTAGCAGCACTTTCCCGCACTGCGACCGCGCCTGAATCTCCGCACCCGATGCCGCGACCGGAGTGTTCCATGGGAATGACCACCCTTCGCCTCGCCCTCCTCCTCGCCGCCCTCGCGGTCCCCGCGTTCGCCCCGCAGGACCCCGCCGCCCGGCGGCCCAACATCATCTTCATCCTCGCCGACGACGTGGGCTACGGCGACCTGGGATGCTACGGTGCGAAGAAAGTCAGGACGCCCCACCTCGACCGCCTTGCCGCCGCGGGGCTCCGGTTCACCGACGGCCACGCCGCCTCCGCCACCTGCACGCCCACCCGCTACGCGCTCCTCTCGGGACAGTATCCCTGGCGCAAAAAAGGTACCGGGATCCTCCCGGGCGACGCCGCCCTCATCCTCGAGCCCGGCCGCCCGACGCTACCCTCGCTCCTCAAGGCCGCGGGCTACGCCACCGGCGTCGTCGGCAAGTGGCACCTTGGACTCGGCGACGGCGCGATCGACTGGAACGCCGAGATCCGCCCCGGCCCGCTCGAGATCGGCTTCGACTCCGCCTTCATCATGCCCGCCACCGGAGACCGCGTCCCCTGCGTCTACGTCGAGGACCGCCGCGTCGCCGGACTCGACCCGAAGGACCCGATCCGCGTGAGCTACAAGCAGAAAGTCGGCGACGAGCCCACCGGGAAGGAGAACCCGGAACTCCTCACGATGAAGCTCACCCGAGGGCACGACTTCACGATCGTGAACGGCATCAGCCGGATCGGGTGGATGAGCGGCGGGAAGGCCGCGCGGTGGAAGGACGAGGAGATGGCCGACGTCTTCGCCCGGAAGGCGGTCGAGTTCGTGGAGAAGAACCGGGAGCGGCCGTTCTTCCTGTATTTCGCGACCCACGATGCCCACGTCCCTCGCGTGCCCCACCCGAGGTTCGCCGGGAAGAGCGGCTGCGGCACGCGCGGCGACGCGATCGAGCAGCTCGACGACACGGTCGGGCAGGTCCTCGCGGCGCTTGACCGGCTCAAGCTCGCGGAGAACACGCTCGTGATCTTCTCGAGCGACAACGGCCCGGTGCTCGACGACGGCTACGCGGACGGCGCGGTGAAGGACCTGAACGGACACGTGCCGGCGGGCCCCCTGCGCGGAGGCAAGTACAGCCTGTACGAGGCGGGCACCCGGGTGCCGTTCCTCGCGCGCTGGCCGGCGCGGATCAAGCCGGGCGTCTCCGACGCGCTCGTCTGCCAGGTGGATGCCGCGGCTTCCTTCGCGGCGCTGGCGGGCCGCGAGCTTCCTCCCGACGCCGCCCCCGACAGCCTGAACGTCCTCCCCGCCCTCCTCGGGGAATCGAAGGAGGGACGCGACCACCTGATCGAGCACGCCAACGGACTCGCGATCCGGAAGGGGGGCTGGAAGCTCGTGCCCGGCAAGGCCAAGGGGGGCGACGAGCTCTACGACTTGTCCAGCGACCTGGGCGAGACGAAGAACCTGGCCGGGCAGCATCCCGAGATCGTGAAGGAGCTGTCCGACCTGCTGGCGAAGGTGCGCGACGCGGGCCGCAGCCGGCCGTAGCCCCTTCACTTGGGGCGTAAGATTATCGCGTCCCGGCCCTTTTTGATACCATGCCCTCCCCTTCGAGGAACCTCCCGTGAAGATCGCCCGCGTCGAGGCGTTCCTGATGTCGTGCCCGCTCCCGAAGCCGCTCAAGCTCACCTTCTGGAACGGCGAGCGCACGATCCTGAAGCGCGACGCCATGATCCTCCGCGTCACGGCCGACAACGGCCTGCGCGGCTGGGCCCCCGGTCCGGCCCACGAGCGCGCGGCCCACGAGATCCGCGACGTCATCGGGCCGTTCCTCACGGGTCGCGATCCGCTCCGCTGGAAGGACTTCGCCTTCCAGGGCGACCTCGAGACCACCAAGACCTACCACGCGGTCGAGATCGCCGTCATGGACCTCGCCGCCCGCGCGGAGGCGAAGCCGCTCTCCGAGCTCGCCGGCGGCCGCGTCCGCGACCGGATCAAGCTCTACGGCTCGGGCGGCATGTACCAGCCCCCGGAGGCGTACGCCGCCGAGGCCGCCGCGGTCCAGGCCATGGGTTTCCCGGCCTACAAGTATCGCCCCGCCCTCGGGCCCGACGAGGACTTCCGCACCGTCGAGCTCATGCGGAAGGCCACGGGGCCGGCGTTCGGCATCATGATCGATGCCCACTCGTGGTGGCGCATGGGGGACAAGAGCTACTCGTTCGAGACCGTCGCGTCGCTCGCGAAGTCGATCGGCAAGCTCGGGCCCGTCTGGCTGGAGGAGCCGCTCCCGCCCGACGACCACGACGCCTATCGGAAGCTCAAGGCGCTCGGCCACCTCCCGATCGCGACCGGCGAGCACGAGCAGGAGGAGGCGGGCTTCCTCGATCTCATCCGGACCCGTGCGGCCGACTACATCCAGATGGACGTCTGCTGCCAGGGCG
Organism: uncultured Planctomycetales bacterium; assembly: GCA_964604905.1. Classification (GTDB taxonomy): domain Bacteria; phylum Planctomycetota; class MHYJ01; order MHYJ01; family JACPRB01; genus JACQFK01. The sequence goes on along the minus strand of CAZSCC010000596.1, from coordinate 13,957 downwards.
GCTTCGCGATGGGCCGCCGCGTCTGCGAGGCGATCGCGAAGGAGAAGCTGAAATTCGCCTTCCACAGCTGGGGGACCACGCTCGAGGTCCTGGCCGCCGCGCACTTCGGGGTCTGCTTCCCCGAGAGCGTCGTCGAGTGGCTGGAGCACCCCTGCCACGCCAACTCCAGCCGCGCCGGCATGTATCCTTTCCCGCTCGCCGACGAGATCCTCTCGCGCCCGCTCGAGATCAGGGACGGGATCCTGAGCGTGCCGAAAGGGCCCGGCCTCGGGATCGACGTCGACGAGAGCGTGATCGAGAAGTACCCGTGGATCCCCGGCCCGTGGTCGTATTTCAAGATCCACTCGCCGCCGGAGACGATCGCGGTCACCGGCGACCACAGCATGAAGTGGGTGGAGGCGAAGTGAGGGGAGATTCGGTGATAGAGGGAGATAAGGAGATCGGAACTCCGTGAGCTCCGCTCCCGACGAGATGAGGACCCGGGTCGTCTCGAAGGTGACCCGGCGGCTCGTCCCCTTCATCTTCGCCTGCTATGTCGTCGCGTACCTCGACCGGGTCAACCTCGGGTTCGCGGGGAACGGCCTCCAGAGGGACCTGGGCCTGGACAACACCGCGCTCGGCCTGGGCGGCAGCCTCTTCTTCTTCGGATACTTCCTCTTCGAGATCCCCAGCAACCTGATCCTCCACAAGGTGGGCGCGCGCATCTGGATCGCGCGGATCATGATCGTCTGGGGCATCATCTCGATGGCGATGTCCTTCGTCGTCGGGAAGTGGAGTTTCTACGCGATGCGGGTCCTCCTCGGGCTGGGGGAGGCGGGGTTCTTCCCCGGGATCGTCCTCTATCTCACCTACTGGGTCCCCGCGCGGGAGCGCGCGAAGACGGGTGCGCTCTTCATGGTCGCCGCGCCGGTGGCTATGGCGATCGGCGCGCCGCTGTCGGGAGCGCTCCTCAAGCTCGACGGGGCGCTCGGCATGAAGGGCTGGCAGTGGCTCTTCATCGTCGAGGGATTCCCCGCCGTGATCCTGGGGCTGATCACGCTCAAGTACCTGACCTCCCGGCCGGAAGAGGCGACGTGGCTCACGAGGGAAGAGAAGGACTGGCTGAGCGCGGAGCTGGAGCGCGAGCGCGCGCTCAAGCCGGAGCAGGGGCACGCGCCGCTCCGCGAGAGCATGCTCAACCCGAAGATCTGGCTCCTCTGCCTCTTTTACTTCTTCAACACCACCGTGACGTACGGCATCTTCCTCTGGCTCCCGAGGATCGTGGAGTCGGTCTCGGGCCTCAAGGATTTCAAGCTCGGCCTGCTCACGTCGAGCACGCTCATCCCGGCCATCGCGGGGATGATCCTAGTCGGCGCTCATTCCGACAAGACCGGCGAGCGGAAGTGGCACACCGCGGCGTGCGCGATCACCGCGGCGATCGGCCTCGTGCTCGCGGCGAACGCGGGGACGAGCACGGTCCTTCTCGTGCTGAGCCTCGCGATCTGCAACCTGGGCCAGCGGTCGGTGCAGGGGGTCTTCTGGTCGATCCCGCCCGCGTTCCTCGGCGGCGCCGCCGCGGCGGCGGGGATCGCGTTCATCAACTCGGTCGGCAATCTGGGGGGCCAAGTGGGCCCGTGGCTCATGGGATGGTTGAAGGACACGACGGGGGGCTACAGCCGGGGGCTGCTGATCCTCGCCGGGGTGCTCGTGGCCGAGGCGGCCCTGGTGATCACGCTCCGTATGCCTCCCAAAGCGAAATCGGCATGAAGATCGTCGAGCTGCGCGTCCATTCGATCGCGATCGCGGACCCGCCGCTGCGGAGCTCCTACGGGCTCCACCAGCCGTACGCGCTGCGCACGATCCTCGAGCTCTTGAGCGACGAGAAAATCTCCGGCATCGCCGAGTGCCACGGCGGGGAGGCGATCGCCCGGGGCTTCGAGGCGCTGAAGCCCCGCGTGATCGGCGCCGATCCCTTCCGGCTCTCGGGGCTCCTGATCGACCTGGTCGAGGGCGAGGTCAAGGGGTCCAGCCTCGACCGCTCGCAGACCCATCACGTCCCGGGCGAGAACCCGCTCGACCAGGATCGCCGCCTCTACTCGGCGCTCGAGATCGCCTCGCTCGACCTGTGCGGGAAGGCGCTCCGGAAGCCCGTCTGCGATCTGCTCGGCGGCCGCGTGCGGGACGAGGTCGCGTTCTCGGCCTACCCGTTCTACAAGCACGCGGGGGGTGGCGGGGAAGGGGCCGACGCGCGACCCGACGAGTACGGCGAGGCGCTCTCGCCCGAGTCGCTCGTCCGGCAGGTGAAGCGCATGGTGTCGCTCTACGGCTTCAAGGACATCAAGTTCAAGACCGGCGTGCTCGACCCGGAGATCGAAGTGGAGACGGTCCGGCAGCTCCACCGCGCCTTCCCGGGGGTGCCGCTCCGGATGGATCCGAACTCGGCGTGGACGGTCGAGACGTCGGTGAAGGTGGGGAAGGCGCTGTCGAAGGAGCTGGGGAACGGCGGCTATCTCGAGGATCCCGCAGCGGGGATGGACGGGATGGCGGCGGTGCGGCGGAAGCTGCTCGAGGCGGGAATCGATACGCCGCTCGGCTCGAACGTGGCGGTCACGTGCTTCCCCGATCTCCCCGAGTGCGTGGCGAAGGACGCGGTCCAGATCGTCCTCTGCGACGTGCACTACTGGGGCGGCCTGCGCGGCGTGCAGCAGCTGGGGAAGCTCTGCAAGACGTTCGGCCTCGGGCTCTCGATGCACTCGAACAGCCACCTGGGGCTCTCGCTCATGGCGATGGCCCACGCCGCGGCGGTGACGCCGCACCTGACCTATGCGTGCGACACGCACTATCCGTGGTCGCACACGTCGGACGAGGTGGTGGCCGGCGGTCGGGTGCCGATCGTGAACGGCTGCGTGAGGATCACGGACAAGCCTGGACTCGGGGTGGAGCTCGACCCCGACGCGCTCGCGCGGGGCCGCGAGCGGTACGCGAAGTGCCCCTATCGGAAGCGGGACGACGAGGCGGAGATGCGCAAGCACGTGGATCCGAAGTGGAAACGGATACTTCCAAGGTGGTGAGATGAATCCCGACGCATTCAGGAAGAAGATGGGCGGCGTGATCGCCTTCCCCGTGACGCCGTTCAAGAGCGACCTTTCGCTCGACGTGCCGGGCTACCGCCGCAACCTGCAGGGGCTGGTGAAGCACCCGCTCTGCGCGATCGTGGCCGCGGGCGGGACGGGAGAGCTCTATTCGCTGACGTCGGCCGAGCACTTCGAGATCGTGAAGGCGACGGTCGAGGAGGTGAAGGGGAAGTGCCCCGTCATTGCAGGGGTCGGCTTCAACCGCGCGATCGCGATCGACCTGGCGCGGCAGTCGGAGAAGGCGGGGGCGGACGCGATCCTGGCCCTCCCGCCGTATTACCCCAATGCGGACGACGACGCGCTCCTCGAGTACTACGCGGGGGTCGGCGCGGCGACGCCGCTGGCGTTCCTGGTCTACAGCCGCGACTGGGTGAACCCGGGCGCGGCATGGGTGGAGAAGCTGGCGAAGGCGGCGCCGACGCTGGCGGCGTGGAAGGACGGCCAGGGGGACACGCGGCGTTACCAGCAGATCATGCAGCGCCTGGGGGACCGCCTCTCCTGGATCGGCGGGTCGGGGGACGACAACGTGCCCGCCTACTATGCGATCGGGATCCGGACCTACACGTCGAGCATCGCGACGGTGGCGCCGCGGCTGTCGATCGAGCTGCACGAGGCGGCGGCGCGAGGGGACGCGGCGGCTCTTGGGAAACTCATGCGCGACTTCGTCGTGCCACTTTATGGTCTAAGATCGCGCCGGAAGGGCTATGAAGTCTCGGTGATGAAGGAGATGATGAACCTGCTCGGGATGGCGGCCGGCCCGGTGCGGCCGCCGCTCGCGAACGTCCGGCCCGAGGAGATCGCCGAGCTGAAGGCGATGCTGGAAGCGTGGAAACCCTGGCTCTGACGGAGGATTGAGATGAAGATCGCGCTCGTCGTGGCCGCCCTCGTCCTGGGCGCGCGTCCGCAGGACAACCCCTGGGTGGTGTATGAAGGCGGCGAAGGACCCGGCAAGGGGAAGCACGTCGTCCTGATCAGCGGCGACGAGGAGTACCGCTCGGAGGAGGCGCTCCCGCAGCTCGGCAAGATCCTCTCGAAGCACCACGGCTTCAAGTGCACCGTGCTGTTCGCGATCCACAAGCAGTCGGGGGAGATCGACCCGAAGACGACGGACAACATTCCCGGGACGGAGGCGCTCAAGACGGCGGACCTGATGATCCTGGGGCTGCGGTTCCGCAACCTGCCGGAGGCGCAGATGAAGCCGATCGAGGAGTACGTGAACGCCGGAAAGCCGGTGATCGGGACGAGGACGTCGACCCATTCGTTCAACATCAAGGCGGACCAGCCGTACGGGAGGTGGAGCTGGACCTCCAAGGTGGCGGGGTGGGAGGGCGGGTTCGGGAAGCAGGTGCTGGGCGAGACGTGGGTGAACCACCACGGGTCGCACGGGAAGGAGAGCTGCCGCGGCGTGGCCGCGCCGGGGCAGGAGAAGCACCCGATCCTGAAGGGCTGCGAGGACATCTGGGGGCCCACCGACGTCTACACGGTGCGGCTTCCGCTCGCGCCCGAGTGCGCGCCGCTCGTGATGGGGCAGGTGCTGGCGGGGATGAAGCCCGAGGACAAGCCGGTCGAGGGGAAGAAGAACGACCCGATGATGCCGATCGCCTGGACCAAGTCGTGGGCGACGCCGGACGGCAAGAAGTCGCGGATCTTCACGACGACGATGGGTTCGTCGACCGACTTTTCGAGCGAAGGCCTTCGCCGCCTGATCGTCAACGCCTCCTACTGGTGCGTGGGGATGGAGGACAAGATCGCCGACAAGGCGAAGGCCGACCTCGTCGGCGACTACGCTCCCACCCCCTTCGGCTTCGACCGCTTCAAGAAGGGGATGAAGCCGGCGGACTTCAAGTAAGGGCCGGCTTCGCGGCCCGGATGAAGGCGCTCGAGAAGTCGTTTCCGTAGTCGCGGGTCGTCTCGAGGGTGACCTCCGAGAAGCCGGCCTTCTCCAGTTTCGCGCGGTAGTCGGCCTCCTCGAGCGCGCCGGCGATGCAGCCTGTCCACGCCTCCATGCTCTTCCGGATCTCGGGCGGGATGGATCCGCGGGTGACCACGTCGGAGACGGCGAACCGACCGCCCGGCTTGAGCACGCGGAACGCCTCGCGCAGGACGCGGTCCTTGTCGACCGACAGGTTGATCACGCAGTTGGAGACGATCACGTCGATCGACGCGTCGGGGAGGGGGATCTGCTCGATCTCGCCCTTCAGGAATTCGACGTTGGCGAGCCCGCTTTTCCGCTGGTTCTCGCGGGCGAGGGCGAGCATCTCGTCGGTCATATCCAGGCCGTAGGCCTTCCCGGTCGGGCCGACGCGCCGGGCGGAGAGGAGGACGTCGATCCCCCCGCCCGACCCCAGGTCGAGGACGATCTCACCGGACTTGAGGGTGGCGAGGGCGGTCGGGTTGCCGCATCCCAGGGAGGCGTCGAGTGCTTCCTTGGGCAGGCCCTTTGTCTCCCCGGGGGCGTACAGGTTCGCGGAAACCGGGTCCTGACAGCACTCGGGTCCGCAGCAGGAGGCCTTCCCGTCCGCGGCCTGCCGGGCCGCCTTGCCGTACTTTTCCTTCACCGCCTTCTTCATGTCTTCCATCGCGTCACCTCCATTCGGATTGACGGAGGGAAGGCCGGAAGGATGCGCGTGTTAACGAAGTCGCCGCGCGATTTCGTTAACACGCGCAGGGTCGTCGGGGCTGCCAGGAGAGGGCATTGCCGCGGCGGTCCAGTTCGACGTCGCAGCACTCGAGGAGCGTCTTCTTCAGGCGCCGGCGGGCGCGCTGGACACGGGACTTGGCCCCCGGCAGGGTGAGCCCGAGACGCGCCGCGAGATCCTTCTGGGGGAGGCCCTCCACGTCCGCCAGCCGGAGCGCCTCCTGGTCCGCCACCGGGAGGGTCTCCATCATCGGCGGCAGGCAGGAGGCGACGTCGGTCATGCCGGGTTCCGCCGGCCGCTCCTCCGCCACGTCGGCGGGCAGCTCCGAAGGGCGCCGCCGGCGGAAGTGGTCGACGACGGCGCGGCGTGCGACTTGGAACACCCACGCCTCGACCTGGTCCGGATCCTCGACGCCGCCCAGCCCCGCGTGGATCTTGGTGAAGACCTCCTGAAGCACGTCGTCCGAATCGTGATCGTGCCGGATCGATTTTCGGACGAACCGGCGAAGCCGGTCTCCGAAGGTCTTCCAGATCTCCAGTGAGCTCATGATCGATGGACGCCTGCATCCCTCCATTTCATCCCGGATAGCGTTCTCCCGGGATCACGGGGGGATATGCTTGAGATGCTCGGAGGTGAATCCGAGCCTGCGAATGAACGCGTCACGAGGTGTTTCGGGCCGTCGGCCGTGGGTGAGCTGCAGTTCGACGCGGCCTCCCCCCAGAATCCAGAGACGGCCCCGGAGAGGAACGTCGGGGACATCGAACCACCACACTTTCCACTCTCGATCCAGCGTTCGAGTCAGGACTCCATAGCGCTGCCCGTTCCGCCATTGCACCCAGTCGACGAAGGGATCCTTCTCGAAGCGGCCCAACGTGCTTCCAGGAGGACTCACGACGAAGGGATAGACCTTCGTCCGGTACCAACCCAGGGCAACCGGCTCCGTCGCGGTTTCCGCGATCAGACACAACCATCGAGTGTTGGGAGGCAGCCCGTGGACCGACACGGCCACCCGGTCCGCCGGACTGAAGAACAGATAGACCTTCAGCGAGCCCATGGCCAGCCCCGCCACGACGAACAGGAGTACGATCCGCCTGGCCCCCCGCCTCCGGCTCTTCTCTGCGGCTTTCGCGTATCCTTCACGGGCGAGCAACTCGCGGACGCGCCGATCGATCTCATCCCGGATCCCGCGCACCCGCTCGACCGGCTGCCCCCTGGGGTCCTCGAGCGGCCAGTCCTCGCGGCGGAGGCCCGGGACGACGGGGCAGGCCTCGCCGCAGCCCATCGTGACGAGGAGCGACGCCGAACCGGCCAACTCGCCCGTCAGCTTCTGCGGCACGACGCCCGAGAGGTCGACCCCCAGTTCCTTCATCGCCTCGAGGACTTCCGGGTGGACGCGGGGGGCGGGCTCGGTTCCGGCCGAGATCGCCCGCGCCTTCGCGGGGTCGGCCAGCAGGTTGAAAAGCGCCGCCGACATCTGCGAGCGCCCCGCGTTGTGGACGCAGGCGAAGAGCACGGTCTTCATGAGGGCTCCTTCTTCGGGACGAGCCAGCGGCAGAGGACCGCGGCCGCCGCGGCGCCGACGATCTGCGCCCCCATGAAGCCCGGCACGTCGCCGGGGCGGATTCCCGAGTACGTGTCGGTGGCGGACCGCGCGAGCGTCACCGCGGGGTTGGCGAACGAGGTCGACGCGGTGAACCAGGAAGCGGCGACGATGTAGGCCGCGACGGCGAAGGAGGCGTGGCGGCGGCAGGCGAGGATCGTGAGGAGCAGCCCGAAGGTCGCGACCGCCTCGCTCAGGAGCTGCGCCGGCCCCTGACGCGCGTGCCTCGAGGCGAAGAAGGCCGGCTCGCCGAACATCAGGTTCGCGACGGCGACACCGGCCAGGGCGCCCAGCGTCTGCGCGGCCAGGTAGGGCGGGACGTGCCGCCAGACGGTGTCCCGCCGGAACGCCGAGACGACCGTGACCACGGGATTGAAGTGGGCGCCCGACAGCGGGCCGAAGGCGAGGATGAGGACGGCGAGCGCCACCCCCGTGGCGAGCGAATTGCTCAGGAGCGCGATCGCCGCGTTGCCGCCGGCCAGGCGCTCGCCCATGATCCCCGAGCCGACGATGGCCGCGAGGAGGAGGGCCGTGCCGATCGCCTCCGCGGCGAGGCGGCGGGAGAGGCTCACCTCGGGCAGCATGGCGCCGTTCTCCGCAGTGCGGCCGGGAGCGGGATCGCCCGCAGGCACTCGAGGGCCTTCCGATGGACGGCGTCCCGCGGCCGCACGAGCCGGTAGTAGCTCCAAAGTCCCTCTTTGCGCGACTCCACCAGCCCCGCCCTCTTCAGGTATCCGAGATGCCGGGAGGTCTTCGCCTGCGGGATCCGCAGGGCCGCCATCAGGTCGCAGACGCAGAGTTCGCCGACCCGGAGCCGCTGGAGGAGCCGGAGGCGCGTCGGATCGGAGAGGGCGCGGAAAAGGAGTGCGGCGCGGTCGCTCATATATTCGCCTGGGCGAATATAGTCGGGAGAGCCCTCGCCGTCAAGGGTCAGGGCTTCTTCGCGGCGTCCCGATAGGCGTCGAAGGCGGGCTTCCTCGAGAAGTCGCCGCGGACGAGACCGAAGGAGTCGACCCCGCTGTGGAAGTGCTTCGGGGTGTCCCGGAAGAAGGCCCAGAAGACCTTCTTCACGCCCGGCCATTTCAGAGGCTCGCCGTACACCGACTTCACCCAGCGGGCCTGCTCGTCCTCGGTGGTGTTGCGTCCGAGCCACCAGGCGCCGGCGGCGCGCGGGTCCTTCATCCCGGGGCAGCCGATCTCGGTGAGCCAGATCTCCTTGGCGCCGTCGCCGTGCGACTCCATGGTCTTCCGGACCTTGTCGACGACCTCCTTGAGAGCGACGAGCGGGTCCTGCCGCAGCGGGTCGATGAAGGGGTGGATGTTGACCGCGTCGAACGCCTCCTTGCCCGCCTCGCGATAGAGGCGGTCGAGCGCGTCGCCTGCGGGAGTGGCGAGGCCTCCCATGAGCACGCGGGCCGCCGGGTCCTCCTTCCGGATCGCCGCCACCGTCTCCCGCAGCAGCGCCCCGTACGACTTCATGCCGTCCTGCGGGTCCCAGTACGTCGCGACGTCGGGCTCGTTCCAGACCTCCCAGTGGCGCACGCGGTCCTTGAAATGCCGGACCGTCGCCTGCGCGTAGGCGACGAAGCGCGCGCGGTCGGGCGCCGCGTTCCACTTCTTGTTCGACCACCCCGCGTTATAGCAGAGGAGGCCGAGGACCGAGACGCCGTTCTTCGAAAGGGCGTTGACGGTCGCGTCGTATCGCGCGAAGTCGAACCGTCCCGCCTCGGGCTCGAGGTCGTTCCAGAGGAAGTCCATGCGGACCCAGCCGACGCCCGCCTCCTTCATGAGCGCCGCCGCCTGCTCGACCTTCTCCGGCGGGTAGTGTTTGTGGTTCCAGTCGTGGTTCCAGGCGAGAAAGTCGAGGACCCCGAAGGGGCTCTCAGCAGCCCGCTTCTCCTGCGGCGCCCCGAGAAGGACCCACGCCAGGAGGAGCGGCTTCACTCCTTCGTCCCCGCCCAGCGGACCGCGCTCTCCACGACTCTCAGGAGATTCGGCTCCTTGAAGACCGGATAGGTCTCGTGGCCGGGGCGGAAGTAGAAGATCTTCCCCTTCCCGAGATTCCAGACGGCGCCGCTGCGGAACCATTCGCCGGTCGCCCAGCGCTCCTCGAGGACCACCTCGTCGGGCTCGGGGATGTGGAAGGGCTCGTCGTACATCTCGTCCTGCGGGTTCGCGAACGACTTCGGGAGTCCCTTGGCGATCGGGTGGTCGGGCTTGAGGACGACGAGCGTGCTCGGCTTGCCGTCGGCGCGGTAGGCGGGGAAGCAGCAGTTCGGGAGGTGGACGCGGACCTTGGTCGCCCCCTCGGGGAACTTGCGGAGCTCGACCGCGGGAGTCAGGCGCGCCTCGCGGGCTGGGACCGTGTACCGCTTGGCCGGCGGGACGAACTCGATCTCGCCGTCCGGATGGGCCTTTCGGGCGTCCAGCCTCGCGCGCTCGTGCATCGCCTCGACGAACGGCGTCGACCAGTGGGCCGAGTGGAGCGCGATGAGCGAGAGCTTGCCCGACTTGATCCGCTCGACGATCTTCCGCCCCTTCTCGGGCTCGATCTGCGAGTTCTTGACGTGGCCCCACCAGACGAGGACGTCGCACGCGTCGAGCGCCGCGTCGGAGATCCCCTGCTCGGGGTCGGCGAGGCAGGCGGACTTGACCGCGAGCCCGGGCTGTTTCGCCAGGTGGTCGGCGATCGCGTTCCCGAGGAAGTTGTCGTACGCCTTCTTCTGTTCGGGCTGCTGCTCGTCCCAGACGACGACGCGGATCGGGCGGTCCTGGGCGAAGACGAGGAGGGCGGCGGCGAAGGAGAGCAGGGTCCTCACGAAGGGGAGCGTACGGCACGGGGGGACGAATCTCCACGGATTTCTCGACATCCGGGCGGAGGGCCCTCTAGAATGAGCGCCTTCGAGAGGGAGGCGGCATGAGAGCGTCGGCGACCGTGGTCTTCATCCTGGCCCTGACGGCCGCGGCGACCGCCCAGGACCAGCAACTGGGGGCCCGCACCAAGGCGATGGGCGGGAGCTACACCGCCTTCGAAGACGACCCGGTTTCCGTCTGGCTGAACCCCGCGGGCATCTCCACGCAGACGACGGCGATGTCGATCGCCTACCAGACCTATGTCACCTATCCGCTGCATGAGGAGCTGGCGCTGGGGGCCCTCACGACGAGCACGTCATCGGAAGCGGAGACGACCTTCGTCGATCCCGCGTTCATCCCGTCCTATCTGGGGTTCGTCTTTCACCTGGGGGGCGGCGAGTCGCCGATGGCGCTGGGGATCTGCTACGCGCGTCCCTACCACCTGAACTACTCGTTCGACAAGGTGGCCGATCCCACCCAGACGGTCTTCACGGCCGACAGCAACGTGGACCAGTCGTTCAGCCGGTTCCGGGTGGCGTTCGCCAAGGACTTCCGGTTTTCGAAGTCGGGCGAGCCGGGCTGGTTCACCCATCTCTCGGCCGGCGCGGCGGTGGACATCGGCTACGAGCGCTGGGAGTTCAAGTCGGCCGCGCGGAGCGCCTCGGACAACGCCACCGGCTTCGGTGGCGGCGCGGGCCTGCTCCTGGGCCTCTTCGACGACGGCGAGACCTTCCGCGTGAACGTCGGGGTGGCCTGGCAAAGCCCGCTCCGCTGGGACTTCAGCATCGACCCCGACGTGGCCCCCGCGTTCAACATGCCCCAGCAGCTCAACGCGGGGCTGACCTTCTACCTCTTCAAGGGGTTCCCTCTCCGGGCCACGGTCGACGTTCAGTGGATCGAGTGGAGCGAGACCGCGGACGTGGCGCTCTTCGACGGCCGGGCCGAGTTCGAGGACGTCATCAATTTCTCGGTAGGCTTCGAGTACCGGATCGCCGTCGCGGAGAAGGTGAGCGTGTTTCCGCGGCTGGGCTACCGGCGCTTCGACGCGCCGTGGGGGGACAAGGACGACCTCCCCATGACCGGGAGCTTCCAGCTGGTGCTGGACACGAAGGCCGGCGAGTTCAACCTGGTCACGTTCGGAATCGGGGTCGGGTGGACGGCCGACGACGGCAAGGTCCGCTCCGTGGACCTCGGGGCGGACGCGGGCGGGGACTCCCACAGTTTTGCGCTGGGGTTCAACTATGAGTTCTAAGCAGGCGCGGCTGGCGGCGCTCCTGGCGGCGGCGGTCCTGATCCCCTGCTGCGCGGGGGACGACGTCGGCTCGGGCGACCAGTACTCGATTCACACCGTGCGCGTCTCCGTGGCGGCCTTCGGGGAGGAGATCGCGGGCCAGAGCCGCAGCCCCTCGCTTTCCGCGGAAGGGAGGTACGTGGCGTTCGTCTCGGACGCGGTGAACCTCACGGACGGCGACACGAACGGCTTCACCGACGTGTTCGTCAAGGATCGCCAGACGGGGCAGGTCGAGAACCTCACGAACGTCGAAACGATCGGGACCGAAATGAACGACTGCGAGAGCCCTTCGATCTCCGCCGACGGACGGTTCGTCGCGTTCGTCTCCCTCGGGAACTACACGTCGTCCGCATTGATCCCGTCGGGGTATGCGAACCTCCAGAAGAACATCTTCGTCTTCGACCGCCAGCAGAGGATATTCCGGACCCCGTGGGCGGCGCCGTTTCCGGACGACGAGTCGGGGTTCCCCTCTCTCTCGGCCGACGGCCGCTACCTGGCCTTCACGACCCAGGCCACGAATCTCGGGTTCACGAACGCGGCCGATCGAAACCAGGTCTGCGTGTGCGATTTCGGTCCCACGTACGCCGCGGCGACGATCACGCTCGCCTCGCACGTGGCCGCCACGACGGGAGGGAACGACCACAGCGTCTTCGGCCGGATCGCGGCCGACGCTTCCTACATCGTCTTCATGTCCAATGCGACCGATCTCGTCGGGGCTGACACGCACTCGGGCCTGGACGTCTACCTCTGGGACCGGGTCGGCGGGGCGGTGACGCTCGCCTCCGTCATGAACCCGAGCGACGCCATGACGATCAACTTCTGGCCTTCCATCTCCGCCGACGGGAGGACCGTGTCGTACACGCACCGGTTCTCGGGGATCATCCTCCAGTCGGACCTTCGCATCTTCGACCGGCAGAACGGCACGACCCAGTCGGTCTCCGACACGCTCGTCTTTCTTCCTAATTTCGATCCCTCGGCGATCTCCGGCGACGGGCAGTCGGCCATCTACGTCGGGGACGCGCCGGGGGCGACCACGTCGCAGATCTACTTCTGGAGCGCGGCCACGGGGAACCAGGTCATCTCGGTCTCCTCGGGAGGGGACGTGGGGAACCGGAACAGCTTCGGGGTGGCGTTCTCGGGAGACGGTCGGTGGGCGGCGTTCGAATCGCTCTCTTCAAACCTGGTGGCCGGGGACACGAACGGCGCGCTGGACGTCTTCGTCCGCGGCCCGCTTCGGTAAGGAGCGTCAGCCGATCGTCGGCGGGAACGTCGGCGTGCGGCGCGCTCGGGTCGCTTGCTCGAACGCGAAGGCAAGCTTGAGGAGCAGCGGCTCGCTCCAGGCGCGGCCGAAGAACGAGATCCCCACCGGGAGCCCGAACGCCTCGCCCATGGGGAGCGTGACGCTCGGATAGCCCGCGACCGCGGCCGGGCCCGAGCTGCCGCCGACGCCGCGGTTGCCGTGGACGAGGTCGGTCTTCGCGGCGGGGCCGGTCGTGGGGGCGACGATCGCGTCGAGCTGGTGCTGGGTCATGATCGCGTCGATCCCCTCGGTCCGCGACAGGCGGCGGCATTTCTCGAGCGCGTCGAGATACGCCTTCTCGCTGAGCGGTCCCTTGGCCTGTGCCCGGATGAGCGTCTCCTGTCCGAAATAGGGCATCTCGCGTGCCTTGTGCTTCTCGTTGAACTCGATGACCTCCTGGAGGGAATGGACGGGGACCTTCGGGCCGAGCCCCGACAGGTAGGCGTTCAGGCCGGTCTTGAACTCGTAGAGGAGCACCTCGTACTCGGCGCCCCCGAACGTGCCGTGGGTGGGGAGGTCCGCGGGATCAACGACGACCGCGCCCTGCTTCTTCATCGTCTCGATCGAGGCGTCCAGGATCCGGTCCGCGAGGGAGCCCGTCCGGAAGAACTTGCGGGCCACCCCGATGCGGGCCCCGCGGAGGCCGTCCGGGTCGAGCGTCGCCGTGAAGTCCCGCGTCCGCTCCTTCGTCGCCAGCGCCCCGAGCAGGATCGCGGCGTCGGTCACCGTCCGCGCCATCGGCCCGGCGGTGTCCTGGGTGTGCGAGATGGGGATGATGCCCGCGCCTCCGATCAGCCCGACCGTCGGCTTGATCCCCACGATCCCGCAGAGCGAGGCGGGGGAGACGATCGAGCCGTCGGTCTCGGTGCCGACCGCGACGGCGCAGAGGCCAGCGCTGACCGCGACCGCCGAGCCGGAGCTCGATCCGGAGGGGTTGCGGTCGAGGGCATAAGGGTTCCTGGTGAGGCCCCCCCGTCCGCTCCAGCCGCTCGTCGACGGGCTGGCGCGGAAGTTGGCCCACTCGCTCAGGTTGGTCTTGCCGAGGATCACGGCCCCGGCCTCGCGGAGCCGACGCGCGACGTCGGAGTCGCGCGGCGCGATGGAGCCCTCGAGGGCGAGCGAGCCCGCGGTCGTCGTCATGCGGTCGTGCGTGTCGATGTT
>CAZSCC010000595.1:0-7851 GCA_964604905.1 uncultured Planctomycetales bacterium | reverse complement strand
ACGGAGGCTCCAGCGAAGTCTACGTGTCGAGCGCCGACTGGATGCCGCGCAACTTCGACCGGCGGATCGAGCTCGTCTTCCCGGTGGAGGACGAGCGGCTCAAGACCCGCCTGATCGACGAGATCCTGGCCGCGGCGATGCTGGACGACGCCAACGTCCGGCTGCTGCGGAGCGACGGAACCTACGAGCGTCCCTACGGCGCGTTCGACAGCCACGCCGTCCTCGAAAAACTTGCCGCTGGGGATCCGCGCAGCTTCTCGCTGACCGTCCGGGAGTACCCCTCCCCGCGAGTGCCCAGCGCCCCGACCGCGTCCTGAGGCGGACACGGTTCGCGGCCGCGTAACCTCGCCTTCATCACCGGCTTACACGGAATCCGTAGGCTTAGCCACGCATGAGATGAAAACCCGACCCGCTTGCCGTCCCCCCGACGGCGAGACTCGCCCCTCGCGGAGCGTCCGATCCCCCCGGGTCGGGCGCTCCGACTGTTTACAGGCGACGCGCGGGATTCGGGCGGAGCTCCTCCGGAGGGAAAGACGAAAGGAGATGACGAGAATCTCGGCGGCTACCACTGCTGGGCCTTCTTCCGCGTCCCCGGCAAGACCTGGGTCCCCGTCGACTGCTCCGAGGCCAATCGCAACGCCGACAAGCGCGACTACTTCTTCGGCGGCCACACCTCGAACCGCGTGACCCTCTCGACGGGCCGCGACCTCACGCTCGTCCCCGCCCAGGAGGGCGCCCCGCTCAACTACTTCCTGAACCCGCACGCCGAGGCGGACGGGAAGCCGGTCAGGACGGACAAGATCTGGTCGTACCGCGACCTGAACTAGCGGGGCGCCCCGGTTGTTCCTACAATCCCCTCCCATGGTCCCGCTGCCCGCCGCCGAAATCGCCTCCTACCGGGCGTGGCTCCGCGAACGATGGGGCGTGGAGATCGAAGGCGACCCGCTCGAGCACGCGGCGTACGATCCCCGCATCCCTCTCCCCGACCCCGCGACGGCGCTCGGGATCGCGGAAGAGCGCGACCTGGCCCGCGGGCTCAGCTCCGACCAGGCGACCTTCTTCGTCGCGGAGAGCCTCCGCCGCGAAGGCGCGCATCTCCGCGGCCGCACCGTCTGGGAGGTCGGCTGCGGAACGGGCGTGTTGAGCGCGCTCGCGGGGAAGCTCGGGGCGCGCCGCGTCCTCGCCACCGACGTGGACCCCGCGGCGGTCGCTCTGGCGCGCCGCACCGGAGAGCGGAACGGCATCGCGATCGAGGCCGCCGTCGCCAGTCTCTTCGACGGAAGCCCGTGGACCGAGGCGGTCGACGTCCTGATCGCCGACCTCCCGCAGAAACCGGTGAGCGGCGGCTCCCTCCCGCTCGGTCAGGACGGCGGCCCCGACGGCAGCCGCTGGCTCCTCCCCTTCCTGGAGGGCGGGCGGCTCCACCTGAAGGCGGGCGGCCGCCTCTACTTCTTCTGCCACTCGCTCACCCACCCGCAGGCGCTCCAGGCGCTCCACCGCCTCTACCGCCCCCGGCTCCTCTCCACGATGTGGCGGATCTTCGAGCGAGACTGCTATTCGAGCGTGTTCTCCTACCTGGAGAAGAGGCGGGGAGAGGGGCTCTCGAGGTTCTGGGATCTCCCCGACGGGAGGTTCGCCTTCCTGGCAATGAATTTTGCCGCTACGCCACGATGACCGGCACCCGGTGCCAGGCGTTGCAGAGGTAGCCCTTGAAGTTCCACGCCGGCTGCTCGGGCTGCACGCGACCCGTCGAGTCCGATGCGCGCGCGACCAGCACCCGCGGACCCGAAGGCACCTCGAAATCGACCTCCCACAGGCGCCACGCATAGGGTGACTCTTCTCCCAGGAAGCGCGCCTCCGCCCAGGTGCTGCCCCCGTTCGCCGAGACCTCCACGCGCCTCAGCGAAGCGCCCGCCGGCGCGAGTGCGTAGCCGCGCACGCGGAGCTGGCCGGCCTTCACCGCCTCGTTCGCCAGTGGGCTGCAGATCGCGGAGCTGAGCGCGTAGTCGAGGATCGGATCCTTCTCCTCCCACTTCGCCGTCTCGGCGGTCACGTCCGGCGCGAAGAACTTGTAGTCGCGCGCCGAGAAGTAATTGTCGGAAGGACGGTCGCTCACCGTGATCGAGCCCAGCCACTTCACGCTGCGCGCCCCGATGTAGCCCGGGACGACCGCGCGGGCCGGCGCGCCGTGGGATGCGGCGAGCGGCTCGCCGTTCATCTCGAGCGCCACCAGCGTCTCGGGCCGCAGCGCCTTCTCAAGCGGGATGGTCGCCGCAAAGCGGAGCTTCTGCTCCTTCACGACGGGCTCGTCGAGCCCTTCGATGCAGACGTATTTCGCACCGCCCTTCACGCCGGCGCGCCTGAGGAGGTCGGCGAGCCTGGCCCCTCGCCACTCGGCGTTGCCGATCGCCCCCGCGTCCCATTGCACCCCGCCCACGGTCTTGATCCGGCTGATCTCGCTGCGGCGGTTCCCGGCGCACTGGAGCGTGGCGGGCGTCGCGCCCTGCTCCGCCCCGCGAAGATCGGCCAGCGAGAGCGAGAGCGAGCGCTCCACGAGGCCCTCGATCGAGAGGCGGTAGGCCGCGGCGTCGATCGCGGGGACCGCCCCGTGGCTGCGCACGTAGAAGTGGCGGAGCGGGGTGATCCAGGACCCGGTGAGACGGTCCAGCCGGGGCTCGGCGTTCCAGGGCGTCTCCTGGCGGGCGATGAGGTCCTTCGACGCGCCGGACGTCGCGCAGCCCAACGGTCCGAGGACCGCGAGCGCTCCGCCCGCCTTGAGGAACTGCCGGCGGGTGAGGCTCATCCTACTGCTTGTCCGAATAGACGAACTCGATCTTCTTCGACTCGCCCGCCCCGACCTTCACCGTCACCGTCGCGGTCTCCGCCGCGAAGCGGCTGGCCTCGTGCTTCACCGAGAGCTCGTACTCGCCGGGCGGGAGGCCCTTGATCGCGAACGACCCGTCCTCCTTCGTGACGGCGAAGAAGGGGTTGTCGAGGACGTGCGCGTAGGCGAGCATCCACGGGTGGAGCACGCAGCGGAGGTCGACCTTGAACTCGGGCTTCGTGAAGACCTTCTCGATCTTGCCCCCCTTGACGGGCATGCCCTCGTTGAACGGCTTGTTCTTGAACGGGTTGCACATCACGTTGTGGAGCGTCGCGTCGGAGTTCCGGATCTCGAGCATCTGGCCGACCATCAGGGCCACCACGTGGGGCGTGTAGACGCAGCCCACCTGGTCCAGGATCACCGGCTCCTTCGGCGGCTCGAACGCCTTCCCCTCGAGCCCCTTGGAGACGTAGACCAGGACGTTGGCGAAGGTGTCGTCGCTCCCGTTCTTGCCGAAGACCCACTTGTCCTCGAGCGGCGCCTTCCCCGCGCAGGCCTCCTTGCAGAAGGCCTGGCCGAGGAGCGCCTCGTTGGGCTTCCGCTCGGGCTTGGGCCCCTTGAACTTCACGACGCCCGTGACCGTGGCCCCATCCTTGCCCTCCTGTGCGGGAGCCGGGAGAGCCGCGAGACCCAGGATCACTGCCATTGAGACAAATCGCATGCTTCAGCTCCGCACTATAGCACGACGGCGGGCCGGAGAAGTTCTCCGGCCCGCCGTCGCAAATTCGCCCGGAACCGTTACTTGCCGTCCAGCGGCGCGGTCTTCGCGCCCGCCGGCACCTTGTCCGCCGAGACGATCTTCCAGACCGCGCCCGGCTTGATGTCGGGCATGAACGGCCCGTACTGGCTGGTCATGCTGGTCACGTACACGTTGCCCTTCTCGTCCTCGCCGCCCGAGGAGAAGTTGAGGCTCGTGTTGAGGAGCTCCTGCATCTGCCACTTGCCGGCGCCGTCGCGCTTGAGGCCCCAGAGGCGGCCGGTCCCCCAGTCGCCCGCGAAGTAGACACCGTCGAGCGACGGGCACTCGCTCCCGCGATAGACACCCATGCCGATGACGCAGATGCCGTTCGTCTTGTGATCATACTCGGCGATCGGGAGCGTGCCCACGACCGGCCAGGCTTCGCCCTTCTCCTCCTTCTCGATCGGGAAGGGGTGGACGCCGCACATCCAGTTCCAGCCGTAGTTCTCGCCGCCCTTCGACGAGGCGGGCTGAAAATCGATCTCCTCCCAGATGTTCTGGCCGATGTCGGCGATGTAGAGGTCGCCGGTCTTCTGATCGAACGAGAACGTCCAGGGGTTGCGGATGCCGTAGGCCCAGATCTCGGGCTTGGACTTCTGCTTGATCTTCGAGAAGTCGAGCTCGCTCTTGCCGAAGAGCACCATCAGCTTGGGATCGGCGGCGCCGTTGAACGGGTTCGTCGCGGGTACCTTGTAGGGGACGCTCCGGTCGCTCACGTCGATCCGGAGCATCTTGCCCATCCAGGTCGAGAGGTCGGGGCCGACGTCGAGCACGTCGCCTTCCCACCCGCCGTCGCCGACGCCGACGTAGAGGTAGCCGTCCGGGCCGAACTTGACCTTCCCGCCGTGGTGGTTGCAGTAGGGGAAGTCGATCCGCATGATCGGCCGAGCGCTGTCCTTGTCGACCTTGTTCGGGTCGCCCTTCGAGACCTTGTACTCCACGATCATGGTCGCGCCGTTGAACCACATGTCGGCGTAGCTGATGTAGAGCAGGCCGTTGTCCTTGAACTTGGGGTGGAACTCGACGCCGTAGAGACCGCACTCGAGGAACTGCCACGCCACGTTGTCGCGGTTGTCGTAGAAGGGCTCGTCGAGCACCTTCCCGTCCTTGATGATCCGGATCACGCCCGGACGCTCGCAGACGAAGAGCCGGCCCGTGCCGTCCTTCGCGCTCGAGACGTCGATCGGGTCGGTGAACCCGGCGGCCACCTGGACGAGCTGCGCCTTGACGTCGCCGGGCAGCTTCCCCCCGGGTCGCGCGCAGTCGGGCTTCTGCGGATTCGACGACGACATCATCCTGGGCGCGTCCTTGGGATCGGCCGGCAGGGGCTTCGAACCCGGCGCGGCACAGCCCAGCGCCGCCGCGACGACGATCGTCGCGATGAGAAAGCGAACCTGAGTCATGACCCTTTCCTCCCTATAATGAATGTGGACCCGAAGGGTATCAGCCTCGGGCGATGGGTGTCAAGAAATCCGACCCCGCTGATTACCCGCGCAAACCCGTTCAGGTAACTAAAAGGGTTGTTGACCGCGCCCGGGATGCTTTGATAGCGTGACCCGCGCCGGGATCAGGGAGGATCATGTCCGTCAGCCGTCGCGATTTCCTGAAGGTCAGCGCCGCCGGGGCGTTCGTCACGCCCTTCGGCTTCGACCTTACCCCCGCGATGGCCCAGGCGAAGAAGTTCAAGATCGCCCGCACGACCGAGACGCGCTCCATCTGCCCCTACTGCTCCGTCTCCTGCGGCGTCATCGTCCACACGCGCGGCGAGGGGAAGAACACCCAGCGGCAGATCGTCCACATCGAGGGCGACCCCGACCACCCCGTCAACCAGGGCACGCTTTGCCCCAAGGGCGCCACGCTCAAACACTACGTCGACAACGACCGCCGGCTCGACCGCGTCCGCCACCGCGCGCCCGGCGCGTCGGATTGGACGACGATCTCCTGGGACGAGGCGATCGATAAGATCGCCCGCCTCATCAAGAAGACCCGCGACGCCGACTTCATCGCGAAGGACGCGCAGGGACGCACGGTCAACCGTCTCGACTCGATCGCCGCGATCGGCGGCTGCACCGACACGAACGAGTTCAACTGGCTCTTCCAGAAGGTGGCCCGCGCGTGGGGCGTCGCCCACCTCGAGCAGCAGTCGCGGATCTGACACGGCCCCACGGTGGCCAGTCTGGCCCCCACCTTCGGACGCGGCGCGATGACCAACGGATGGACCGACATCCGGAACACCGACGTCGTCCTCTGCATGGGAGGCAACCCCGCCGAGAACCACCCCTGCGGCTTCAAGTGGGCCATCGAGGCCAAGAAGAAGCGCGGGGCGAAGATCGTCTGCATCGACCCGCGCTACAACCGCACCGCCGCGGTCTCCGACTGCTTCGTCCAGATCCGCTCCGGGAGCGACATCGCCTTCCTGGGCGGCCTGATCCGCCACGCGATCGAGAACCGGCGCTTCCACGAGGAGTACGTCAAGCTCCACACGAACTCGCTCTTCCTGCTGGAGCCCGGCTCGGAGCTCGGCCCCGAGGGGCTCTTCGGCGGCTTCGCCGACGGCAAGTACGACAAGTCGAAGTGGAAGTACCAGCTCGACGAGAAAGGGTTCGCGAAGCGCGCGGGGTCGCTCGACGACCCCGCCTCGGTCTTCCAGCATCTGAAGCGCCACTTCTCACGCTACACCCCCGAGGTCGTGGCGGACATCGCCGGGTGCACGAAGGAGGACTTCCTCAAGGCCGCCGGGATCATCAACTCGACCGGCACCGCGGACCGCGCGGGGACGATCATGTATGCGCTCGGCTGGACGCAGCACTCGACCAGCGTCCAGATCATCCGCGCCGCCGCGATCCTCCAGCTCCTCCTGGGCAACGTCGGCCGTGCCGGCGGCGGCGTCAACGCCCTCCGCGGCCACGCCAACATCCAGGGGGGCACCGACCACGGCGTGGCATTCCACGCGCTCGCCGGCTACCTGAGGATCCCCGTCGCCGCGGACACGACGGTCGACAAGTACCTCGAGCGGATCACCCCCAAGGCGCTCTCCGCGACCTCGATGAACTACTGGGCCAACACCCCCAAGTTCCTCGTCTCGCTCATGAAGGCGACCTTCGGCGCGGCCGCGACCGAGAAGAACGAGTGGGGGTTCCACTTCCTCCCCAAGATCGACCCCGCGGTCAACTACTCCTGGGTCTACATCTTCGACAAGATGTACAAGGGCGAGATCAAGGGCTTCATCGACTTCGGCATGAACCCGGTGGCGAACGGCCCGAACACCGAGAAGATCCTGGCCGCGCTCTCGAAGCTCGACTGGATGGTGATCGCCGAGGCGTTCGAGACCGAGACCGCCGCCTTCTTCAAGGTGACGAAGGGCTCGCCGAAGACGGAAGTCTTCATGCTCCCCGCCGCGATCTTCGCCGAGAAGGACGGCTCCTTCACCAACTCGTCGCGCTGGGCCCAGTGGAAGCACAAGGCGACGGAACCCCCCGGCGAGGCGAAGGCCGACCAGGAGATCCTCGCCCGGATCTTCCTCCGCGTCCGCGAACTCTACGAAAAGGAACCCGGCCCCTTCCCCGACGCGATGCGCGCGCTCGACTGGTCGTACAAGAACCCCTACGCCCCGTCGCTCGAGGAGATCGCGAAGGAGATCAACGGCCGCGACCTCGCGACCGGGAAGCAGCTCAGCGGATTCGCCGAGCTCAAGGCCGACGGCACGACCTCGAGCGGCAACTGGCTCTACTGCGGCAGCTTCACCGAGGCGGGCAACCTGATGGCCCGCCGCGATCCGCGCGACCCGTCCGGTCTCGGCCGCTACGAGAACTGGGCGTGGAACTGGCCGATGAACCGCCGCGTGCTGTACAACCGCGCCAGCGCCGACGCCGACGGGAAGCCCTGGGACCCGAAGCGGTCGGGCATCCAGTGGGACGGCACGAAGTGGATCGGCGACGTCCCCGACCTCAAGGCCGACAGCAAGCCGACGGACGCGCTGGGGGCGTTCATCATGCTCCCCGAGGGCGTGGCCAAGCTCTGGGCCCCCGACTTCGCCGACGGCCCCTTCCCCGAGCACTACGAGGCGGCAGAGCATCCCGTGGAGAACGCGCTCCACAAGCAGACGACGAGCCCCGTCGCCCCCGTCTTCAAGAGCGACATGGACCGGCTCGGCACCCCCAAGGAGGGCTACGACATCGTCGCGACGACCTTCCGGCTCACCGAGCACTTTCACTACTGGACGAAGCAC
>CAZSCC010000594.1:0-8160 GCA_964604905.1 uncultured Planctomycetales bacterium | reverse complement strand
CGGGGCTGGAACGGAACCTGGGTCTGCTTGCCGCACTGCGCGCAGACCGCGGGAAACATCTCCCGGGGACCGCTCGAGAATCCCGACCGACCTCCCGACGAGCGGTTTCCTTCGCCGCCGTCGCTGCCGCGGGAGGCCTTCTTGGCCGCGCGACAGGGGGAACAGCGCTTGGGCTCGTTGGTGAATCCGAGCTGGGCGAAGCGCTCCTGCTCGCCGCTCGAGAACGTGAATTCGCTGCCACAGTCGACACACGCGATCTGCTTGTCCGTGAAAGCCATGGATTTCTTCCTAATGGATAGGGTTCGTAAACCGAAAAAGAAAGGGCGCCCTTGTTTCAGGGCGCCCTCTCGGGTGTCTGAGACGATCGTTACCAGCTGCGGCCGCGGCCGCCGCCTTCGGCCTTGGGCTTGGCCTCGTTCACGGTCATCGCCCGGCCCCGAACCTCCTGGAGGTTGAGGGCGGAGATGGCGGCCGTGCCCTGGCCCTTGTCGGGCATTTCGACGAACCCAAACCCCCGCGACCGGCCCGTCATCTTGTCCATGATGATCGAGACCGACGACACCTCGCCGTGGGCCTCGAAGGCCTGGCGGACATCGTCCTGGGTCGCCTCGTACGACAGGTTGCCTACGTAGATGTTCATCATCTACATCCTTAAAAAGAAACGAAACTACAACGGGAAGAGGAGGGTCGGAAGGATCGACGACGTGAGTCAACGAGCAGTCAAACCGGACTTCCCAACTGCGCCGATTGTATCGACCGCCGCGGAAAACCACAAGGGCGATTTTTTGCATCCGGCAAAGAAAGCGCGTGACCCTCCGGGTACGAAATGGATCGGGACTCCATCCGCTTCCGCCTCCGCAGGAAGTCCCCAGCGGCAGTGGAAGCGGTTGAGTCGGGTGCCTCCTGTCCTATGGATGCATGGACGGAGGATCGCTCGCCACCCTTTCAGGTCCAAGGGCCCCGAGCGACGACCGCCCGTCCCGCGTTAATGGCGCGCGCCCTCGTGGCCCGCCGGGCCGCGCAGCACCTCCTGCGTCCGCTTGCGGAGTTCGGCGGCGATCTCCCCCATCCGCGGGTCGGCGGCAAAGAGCAGCCCCGCCTTCTGCCGAAGCGCCCGGACCTCCCACCTCAGCTCGCCCGCGAGCTGGTCCTGGTTGTCGCCCACTTCCACCAGCACGTTCGTGTACGCCTTGCAGCGGTCCAGCGCGTCCGGCCCCTCGTAGTCCAGCAGGCTCTTGCGGAAGTCCTCGTTCATCTTAGCCACGTGGTCGGGCGTACGGATCTTCTCCTCGCGCGCCTTGTACCGCCGGTCGGCCGACTGCGCGATCCGGTCGAGCGCCCCGATCGACTCCTTGAGCTCCGGATGGGCCTTTCCCTGGACCGCCAGGTACTCGCGCGTCTGGCGGAGGAAGTCCGAGTAGCGGGTGATCCGGGCGCGGATGTACTTCACAAAGATCAGCACCTCCTCGAGGTTCTTGTCGATCTCCGCCCGCTTCGACTTCTGCTCGCCCTTCTGGTAGATCGGGTGGAGATAGTCGCGCGTCCAGCAGGTCGCGTGGCCCTTGTTGCTCGACCTCTGGTTGTCCAGGTCGAGGATGTACTCGCAGGGCCCCGCCCCCAGCGCGCTCCGCGCGACGTCGAGCACGGTGAACGTCTCGAGCGGCGTCTCGGGCACGCGGTTCGCCGGGTAGATCACCACCGGCCCGCGCAGCTGGAGGGCGTCGGTCTGCAGCGGCTGGAGGTACGCGGCGCGGCGGGCGTCGGACCAGCAGGGATACAGGAACGAGCCCAGGACCGTCGTCCAGCGCTTCCGCTGCGGCCCCAGCTTCTCCGCCCCCGCCCCCATCCACGAGGGCTTCGTGTACTCGCCGCCGTCGGCCTTCTGCAGCAGGAGGTCCCAGCTGTCCGTCAGGTCGTCCGCCCGCGTGAAATCGACCCGCCACTGCGCCAGGAACGGCATCGTCCAGTCGAGCTTGGTCTCCTTCTTAGAATCGCCCGGCTTGACCTCCGTCGCATGCCAGATCTGCGGCGCCTCGAGGAGCGCCACCCAGATCCGCTTCTCCTTCCCGAACTCGATCTCCGATCCCGTGAACGCGCCCTTCGAGACGGCGCAGCGCACGTCCTGGTCCCGGTTCTCGAAGACGCACATCGCGATCGCATCGCCGGCACCGGCCAGATGCAGCAGGAAGTTCTCGCTCGGCAGTTCCGCGACGGCCCCGGGGATCTTCGTCGCGTCGATCACCAGGTCGTCGGAGAAGAAGTCCGGAAGCACCACGTAGCGCGAGGGGCACTCGACGCGGAGCGCGACCGCGCCCGATCCCGGCGAGACTTCGAGCGCGACCTCGCCCCGCTTCAAGCGGAACTTCGCCGTCGCCTCGCCCTTCGGGGTCTTGTACGTGGCCTCGACGGTCGTCGACGCCTTGGTCGATTCGACGAGCGTCGCCCGCACGAGGGAGCTGGCCCCGGTCAGCTGCAGGCGGACGCGTCCGAACTCTACGGCCCCGCTCTGCCGGCGGAAGACCGCGGTCACGCGGCCGTTCGTGACGACTGCGTCGCCCTTGAAGGCTCCGGAGGCGGCCTCCTTCCAGCCGCTCCGGGCGTCGAGGTTGAGAGGCCCGGCGGAGGAGGTCCCGGTGTCCCAGGCCTGGAGCGCGAGCAGCAGAAGGATCATGGTCTCATTTCCTCACGAATTGCTGGTCCATGAACGCGCGGGCCGCCTCGAGCGTCCGCTCCCATTCCGCGCCGCTCCAGCGGTGGCCCGCCCCGAAGAGCAGCTCGACCCGCCCCGGCACGCCCGCGGCGGTGAGCGCGGAGGCCATCTCCGTCGCCTGCGTCCAGGGGACCATGTCGTCCGCCGTCCCCTGGATGAGCAGCATCGGCGCGCTCGTCTTCTTCACGTACGTGATCGGCGAAGCCTTCCGGTAGAGCTCGGGGTTGTCCTTCTTCTTGCAGCCGAGGAAGAACTCGAAGTTGCCGCCGTTGGAGGGGATCGCGGTCGTGAAGTTGGCCGGGCCGCAGAAGGCGACCACGGCGTTCGCCTGGCTGGGCTGGTCCGCCCAGCCGCCGTCGCCCTCGAAGCCGTCGCCCTTCTCCAGCACGCCCAGCATGAGTGCCAGGTGGCCGCCCGCGGAGAAGCCCATCGCGCCGATCCGCTTGGGATCGACGCCGTGCTTCGCGGCGTTCGCCCGGAAATACCGGACGGCGCACTTCGCGTCCTCGACCTGGCGGGGGAAGAGATGGTCGGGCGTCGAGCGCGTGTCCACCGTCGCGGCGACGTAGCCGCGCCGGGCCAGGCTCTGGGTGAACTTATCCATCAGGTCCTTCCGGCCGGCGCCCTTCCAGCCGCCGCCGGCGAAGATGAGCACCGCGGGCAGGGGGCCCGCGACGTCCTTGGGCCGCCCGACGTTGAGCTTCAGCTCCTCCCCCGTGGCCTTGCCGTAGACGACGTCGCGCTGGTAGTCGACGTCCTGCAACAGGCAGAGCAACAGCGCGATCGTCGTCATGGACCCTTCCTTTCAAAGCGCGCCTGGGCGGGGATCGAGTTCTTCTCGAAGGTCGTGTCCGGGCCGTAGGGCGGCCAGGCGAGGCTGCCGAACCACTCGGGCCTCTCCTTCAGGTAGAGGCTCTTCGGGAGGACGTCGCGGCCCAGCGCCTCGGCCGCGGGCACGCCGTTGTCCTTGTAGTTGAAGTTGCCCTTGAGGATCGTCGTGGCGCGGACGTCGAGGTCCAGCTCCTGGAAGCCGCCGGGGCCGGGACCCTTCCCCCGCTGGCTCTCGAGCATGCGCGCCCAGTCCTTCCACGGCTTCCCCTGGCTCGGCTGGGCCTTCCCCGCGAAGCCGCCGTTCCCCATGTTGGGCATGCCGAACGCATAGATGAGGTGCTGGTCGTAGCCGAAGCCGTTTTCCGCGTTGTCGTAGAGCCACGGATGGCCGGGGCTCCCCAGCACGTTGCCGACCAGCGAGTACTTCCGCGTGAAGCGGTTCAGGTTGACGCAGATCCAGAACTGGTCGGTCTTGTCCGACGTCCCGTGCAGGCGGTTTCGGAGGACCGTGTCGTGGGACGAGCTGCCGTGGTAGCCGTCGGCCTGGAACTTCGGCGACACGTTGCCTTCGTACAGGTTGAAGCAGCTGTGCGGTCCGTGGTTGCTGTTGATGGAGCTGCCGACGACGCCCTGGATCACGCTGTCGTGGCAGTAGTTGTAGGCAAAGACGTTGCCGGAGGCGCCGTTCACCTCGAGGTGGGGGAACTGCTCGGCCAGGATGTTGTCCTCGACCCGGCAGAACGACGACGTCCCGAAGAGGATCGCCGCGCCGTTGGAGCCCTGGCCCTGGCGCGTGGAGATCGTGCAGTGGCGGATCTCGCACTGGAGGGAGTCGCTGATCGAGACGTGGTAGTTGGTGATGGACCGCACCGACACGTTCCTCACCCAGCAGGCGTAGGCGGCCGTGACGTTGAGACCGGTCTGGAGGGAGAGGCCGCGGCCGTCGACGGCGAGGTCCTCGACGCCCACGAATGCAGGGCTGCGGCCGGCCGGCGCGAGGCGCGGCGCGGCGCTTTCCGGGAGGTCGAAGAGCAGCGCGGGCGAGATCGTGACCGTCGTCGGAGTCTTCGCGACGATGCGCGAGACCTGCCGCTGGAGGTAGTCCCAGTTGCCGGGCGTCACCACGGGGAGGGCCGTGTCGTTCTTCCGCGAAAGCTGGCAAAGCTGGCCGACCTCGAGCGCCGACGTGTCGGGCGCCTGGAGGACGGTCGCGCCGCGGACGCCCGAGACGGCCACCTTGAGCCGGTTCTCGTACCACCAGTCGGCCCCACCGGCGCCGATCGAGAGCGAGCCGCGGAGGATCGTCTTGTCCGGGCCGGCGCCGCGGATCGTGAACCGGCTCTTCACGCCGACGTAGATCGATCGGCCGAGCGTGTACGTGCCCGCCGGGAGGTAGACGACGTCGTTCTCCTTCGCCTGGGCGATCGCCTCCGCGATGGCCGGCTGGGCGTCGGTCGCCCCGCTCGCATCGGCATTGAAGGGCGGCTTCGTGACGTCGATGAGCTTCGTCCGGACGGGGATGGCGCCGGGGACGCCGGCCTGGCGCCAGTCGGCGAGGCGGTCGTCGGGAACCGACTGCAGCGCGAGGAGGCAGACGAGGGCGATCATTCGCGGCTCCTGGGCTTCAGGGTGAGGGGACGGGTCAGCTGGACGGTGTCGACGTAGAGCCGCCGGGGGGCCGAGCCGGTCCCCTGCACGTAGAGGTTTCCGAGCTGGTCGCCCTCGCGCAGGCCGAGGTCGGCAAGCCTGAGCACGGCGTGCGTCCACTTGCCGAAGGACGTCTCGGTCACCAGGGCCTCGTGCTTCTGTTTTCGGGCGCTGTTCCAGAAGTGGAGGTTGACCTGGGCGGCCTGCGGATCGACCCAGTAGTCGAAGCTGAGGACCTCGTCGCCGCGGACGGCGAGCTGGTCGAGGTCGATCATCACCCGGCTGTTGCCTCCGACGGCCTCGCCCGGGTGGCAGAGGCGGTTGTTCGGGCCGCGCTCGCGCCGGGCGTCGAAGACGAAGACGGCCTCCTCCTTGGGAAGCGCCTTCAAAGCCATGGCGAAAGTGGTCGCCTGTTTCCCCGCCTCGACGATCAGCGCGCGGCCCGCCTTGTTCTTGAGCTCGACCTTGCCCTCCGCGACTTCCAGGCCGAGCATCTCGGCGACGTGGAGCCGCAGGACGGTGCCGAGCACGCGGGCGCTGCCGTGGGGGGTCTCGAAGACGATCGCCTGGCCCGCGGGCTGCTTGGCGACCTCGGCCTTGACCGCGCCTTTCTCGACGATCAGCCGCTTTGCGGAGGCCGCGCGCAGGAGGGTGTCGCCCTCCAGCTCGAGACGCGTCCGGTCCGGGAAGCTGATGAGGGCGAAGCTGCGGGGGCCCGCGGACTCGAGGAGATCGTCGGGCCGGATGGGCTGGCCGGCCTTCGCGGGGGCCTGGTTGACGAGCACGCGGCCTTCCGCCCGATCGAGCACCGCGATGGCGGCGACGGTCGCCGGCGGCGGCGGCTTCGGAGGCTCGGGGATTGGAGGCGGCGGCTCGACGACCGGCGGAATCGGCTTCGGCGTCGGAGTGGGCGCGGGCACGACGGGAGGCGGTCTCGGGGGCTCGGTTCTGGGCGATTCCGGGACGACGAGCGGCGGGGGGGGCGGGGGCTGCTTCGGGGTCTCGGCTTTCGGCAGCGGCTTGGGATGGACGACCACGAGCGGCTCGACATTGCGCCCGGGTGAACGGAACGAGAGGCCGATCGTCAGCAGAGCGGCGGCGGCGAGGGACGCGGCGGCCGCCCAGCCCCAAGGAGCGCGGCGGGCGGGCCGGAGGCGCTGGGGACGCGGCTTCGCGAGGCGCCAGAGGTCGACACTCTCCGCGCGGCAGGCGTCGCAGGCGGCGAGGTGGGCCTCGAAGAGGTCGCGCTCGGCGGCGGCCAGGCGGCGGTCGACATACGCAGCCAAGGTCTCGCGATCGGGGCACATGCGACCGTGTGTTGCTCGGGGGCGCCCGATCCGTACACCCAATCGGATTATTTTTTCAGGGCAGCCTTGAGGCGGTCGCGGGCGCGCTCGAGGAGGGGGGAGACGGAGTTTGGGGAAACGCCGAGGAAGCCGGCGATCTCGGCATGGGGGAGGCCGTCGCGGTAGTGGAGCCTGAGGATCAGGCGCTCGCGGGGCGGGGGGGCTTCGAGGGCTGCGGCGAGCCGCTCGTCGCTCTCGGCGCGGAGGAGTTCCTCGAGGGGCCCGGCGGCGGCGAGGGGCGGCGGGGGCGGATCGCGGGGCCGTTCGCGGCGGAGGTGGAGGAGGGCCTGGCGGCGGGCGATGCCGATGAGCCAGGTGGAGAGGGAGCTGAGGCCGCGGAAGGAGCGGAGGAGGAGGCGGTCGTCCTCGAGGAGTTCGGCGAAGACTTTCTGCGCGACGTCCTCGGCGGCAGCGGAGGCGGCGGCGCGTCCGAGGGTGGCGGCGGCGGCGCGGATGAGGAGAGGCGAGAACTCGCGGGTGAAGCGTTCCCAGGCGGCGGGATCGTCGGCGAGGAGTCGCTGGACGACCGCAAGATCCTGCATGGGGGTCACTAGACCATACACCGGCCATGCCCTGGCCCGAAGTACCGTCTTCTTTGTACCGCGGTCCGAGAGCGCTCCTGCACCGTACAGGAGTTCATTGCGCCCCGAATTTCCGCCCGGGTACAATCTCCCCTCATGAAGGTCCTCAAGTCGCGCTACCCCCGGACCCTCGAGGACGGCCTCACGCTGAGGCCGCTCGAGGCGGACGACGAGCGCGCCCTCCTCGCCTTCTTCCAGCGCATCCCGGTGGACGAACGGCAGCTCTTCAAGGACGACGTGACGAAGGTCTCGGTGATCCGGGCCTGGATCAAGAACCTCGACTACCAGGCGATCCTCCCGCTGCTGGCGCTCGACGGGGACGGGGTGGTGGGGGACGCCACCTTGCACCGCGACCGCCGGGGCTGGTCCCGGCACGTGGGCCGGATCCGGGTCACGCTCGACACCGGCTATCGAAGGCGCGGCCTCGCCAAGACGCTGGTGCAGGAGTTCATCGACATCGCCAAGCCGCTCGGCGTGGCGATCCTCCAGGCGGAGGTGCTGAATCTCCAGGCGGGGGCCCGCTCCCTCTTCGAGGACCTCGGGTTCCACCTGGTGGCCACCCTTCCCCAGCACGCGATCGACCTCTCCGACCGGGTGCACGACATCCTGGTCTACGAGCTGACGGTCACGCCTCCCGAGCGGCTGGCCCCCGAGGCCGGGATCGCCGAGGAGGACGGGGACACCGGCGGGGACGCGTAGCCCGCCCTATTCATGAACCGAGGGAGATCCTGCACACCCTGTTCGGTGGGCGGGAACTCCCAACTCCAAACCCCCAAGCCCCAAGGGGGTCTCCCCTTCCGTCCCCCCGTGGGGGAGACGAGGGGGCCACCCCTTTGGGAGATGGAGGGTGGGGCTTGGGAGTTCCCGCTCCCCGTGCCCTTGCGCCAGGAACGTCCCGGATTCATGAATAAAGCGGGCGAGAGGCCTATTTCCGCAGCGCCGCCACGAACGCGTCGCGGCGGGCGGCCCACTCGGGGGACGGGGCGGCCTCCCAGACCTTCATCGCTTTCTGGCCATTCGACTTGCCCCCCACCTCGGAGCCGAG